>NZ_FWWU01000007.1:300000-390658 GCF_900176165.1 Deinococcus hopiensis KR-140 | reverse complement strand
TGGGTCGGCGTCACATGGGGACGAAGCGCATTTTAAAGCTTCGTCCCTTGAGGTTTCCCAAGTCACGTCCCGTTTTGTTCTTGGCCTTCAGGTGCTCGAACGCCTGATCGGCCACCCGCCGGTCGATCGCCACGTACGTGATGAACTCGAACACGTTGATCTTGCCCACCTGGCCTTTGTTCAGTCCCCCCTCCCCCGTAAGGGCACCCAGCACATCGCCGGGACGCAGTTTGTCCTTCTTGCCGCCCAGAATGCAGAGCGTGACCATGGGCGCGGCGACGGCCTCGGTGTCGTCCAGGGCGAGTTCGCTGAGCGCATGCCACTGGACAGGTGCACCCTGATAGTCCTCGATCAGGCGCACCCACTTCTTCTCGTTTGGCGCGCAGAGCGTCAGGGCCAGGCCCGATTCACCCGCACGTCCAGTACGGCCCACGCGGTGGATATGCACTTCCGTGTCCCGGGTTACGTCAGCGTTGATGACAGCGTCAAGATGGGCAATATCAAGGCCACGCGCGGCCACGTCGGTCGCTACCAGGACCGAGCAGCTGCGGTTGGCGAACAGCACCAGGATTTCATCGCGTTCACGTTGCTGCAAATCGCCGTGCAGGGCCAGGGCGGAAAAGCCCTGAGCGCGCAGCTCTTCGGTCAGCTCACGGCAATGCACCTTGGTGTTGCAAAAGACCAGGGCAGACACCGGTTTGAACTGCTTGAGCAGGCGACCGACTGCGGCGTCGCGACCGTCGTACTCCACCTCGTAGAAGCGCTGTTCGATCTGGTCGCCCGTGTGCTGCGCCTCTACGGTGACTTCCGCCGGATCGTGCAGGAAGTTCGCCGTGGCCTGACGGATGTCATTGGGATACGTGGCGGAAAACAGCAAAGTCTGACGCTGTGGCGGACAGGCACGGACGATGCCCACGATCTCGTCGTAGAACCCCAGATCAGTCATCCGGTCGGCTTCGTCGAGAACCAGCGTCCGCACGTGGTCCAGCTTGAGGGTGCCCCGGTTCAGGTGGTCGCGGATACGGCCGGGCGTGCCGACGACAATATGGGCACCGTGCTCGAGCGACGCCGCCTGCGGGCGGAGCGGCACGCCGCCCGTTAACGTGAGTACTTTGATGTTGCTTTCTCGGCGTGCCAGGCGACGCAGCTCATGGGCGACCTGATCGGCCAGTTCACGTGTTGGGCACAGCACCAGCCCCTGCACTCCGAATCCCCCCGGATCAAGCGTGTGGAGAAGGCCAATGCCAAAGACCGCCGTCTTGCCGCTGCCGGTCTTGGCCTGCGCAATCAAGTCACGGCCCTTAAGCACATACGGCAGGCTCTTTTCCTGAATGGCTGTCATCTCGAGATAGCCCAACGTGGTGAGATTTGCCAGCATACCCGCCCCCAAGGGCAGGTTGGTAAACGGCAAGGGGCTCACAACGCCCAGGCCTTAGGCCATGCACGGTCAGGGAACCTGGCGAAAATCATGCGTTTAGTATTGGCCGAGTTCGAACAGGATGCTTCACCCGTTTTTAACTGAAGGGGAAAGGCCAGGCTCGGTGGAGTCGAACTGCACACCGACGCTGGTCTCCGCGGCTTCTCCGCTCCTGAGTTTCACGCACCTCCGCCAACGCCAATAGGTGGATGGGCCTCTCGGTTCCGCGTTCGTCGCTGAAGAACTGGCCTGCACCATGACTTGCGGCCACCAGGTCCGCAGGTCACCATGGAAGTGGAGCGTCCTTCAATTCACGTTTCCACAATGCCTGAATGTTCTGAACCACTTCCTCCGGAAGGGTCTTGCGGGATGCGGCCATATTTTCCCTGAGCTGCTGCTCGTCTTTGGCACCAGCAATGACTGTGGAAATGTGCCGTTGCGACAGAATGAACTGCAGGGCAGCGTGAAGGAGCGAGTGGCCTTCTGGCACCAAGGCCGTAAGCTGCTCAACGAGTGCAGCCCGGCGGGCGATCACATCTGGCGTCCACCGCCCCCGAATACCTTCAAAACGGCTGTGTGCTCCGTATTTTCCAGAAAGCCAGCCTGAGTCCAGAGGAACTTTTACGACGAGGCCAACACCTTTTGCCCCGGCTTCTTCGAAGGCGCCCGCTGGCTCCTGGTGAAAGGCATTGAACAGCACTTCCAGCACGGTACTGTTTGTCGTGCGCAGCACCATCTCGATTTCGGCGCGAGAATCGATGGACACGCCATACGCCCGGATTCGCCCTTCGCTTTTGAGCTGCTCGAGTTCCTCGTAGAGCGGCGTCACATTGCCATCAAGGAGGGCTGCCGGAGGGTTGTGAAGAAGGTACACATCCAGGTAATCGGTCTGAAGGCGTTCCAGGCTTTGTTGTAAGGCGCTTTGGAGGGCGCCCACGTCGAAGTTGGTCCGTCCGTCAGCAGTGTGCCCGAACTTGGAGCAGAGGACGACTTCCGAACGTACTGGTTTCAGCACCGCCCCCAGCGTTTCCTCGCTTCGCCCGGCGCTGTAACCCGGCGCTGTGTCAAAGAAGGTGCAGCCTTCTTCCAGCGCCGCCCGAACGATCGCCTGGGCGTCCCTGCCCTCGGGAACGCCCCAACTCGGGTTGGCCAGCTGCCAGGCACCCAGCCCCAGCTCACTCACGTGAAGTCCAGTAGTTCCTAGAGGTCGCTGCTTCATGTCACACTCCTGTCACGGCTCAAGTCTAGCTTTCTTGCAGAGCGACAAGCATGACGGTTTTGAACTGGGATGGACTGACTGCGGGATCGCTTGGTCGGGAGGTGCGGTGGCTTCGGGCGGTCAGAAACAGGTCCGAGAGAGGGCCTCCTCAAGCGAGGTGGTCCCACTTGGCAGTGCCGTGCAGTGCATCGTGGAAAGTACAACTTGCGCTTATCGGCGTACGCAAACAGACTCAGCGTACCGCCGTCTAGACCTCCGGGGCCGGGCCCTCGCGGCCTTTCGCCATCCTGCCAAAGTTAGAGCATTTGTCTGAATGGAGCTGGGAAGGGCACCCCTCTCGGCTCCACTCTCCCCAGTGGGCATTCAAGTTCGCTCGCGCTGCTCGGTCAAAAAGAAGTCTGCACTCTGACAAATGTTCTGGTTCACTTTTGAGACCTTCAGGCTTGACTGGACACTGAGGGCGATTCTGATTAGTGTAGATTATGGTTCAGGTTAAGACTCCAGAAACTCGGGTCCTTAATCTGTATTGGTGGATCGTCTGGGGTGCGCTCCTCCTCCTTCTCCCACTCCGAATCACCAACGGGAGCTCAACAGATCTGCTCCGCGACACGCTGTATGTGGGGCTCACTCTGGGGTGTCAGCGCGTTGAGCGTCGATGGCCCAGAGCTGGCATCTTGCTTCATTTGGTGCTGCTGTTTCCACTGTTGACCTTGCATGCCCTTGATCCACATTCATTTGGCCAGCGCATGGGCGGGAATTTCGTCTGGATGATTTTCGCCACAACCAGTGCGTGGCCCGTCTTTGGACTCACGGCCCTCTGGGGGTGGCGTGGAGCGCTCGGCGGCTTGCTCCTTTCCATAATTGGAAGGGCCTTCGTCGGTGTCGGTGGATCCCTGTGGGGAGTGGCTGTATCTGCTTACCCGTTGATCCTCTCCATCCTGCTGGGGCTGCTCTTTTACTGGCTTATGTCCGAAATTCAGACGCTTTATAAGAAATTGCATGAGACGTCTCTGGTAGACCCTATGACAGGCCTGTTCAACCGGCGTGCTCTGAACGTCGACTTCGGGAACGCCGTCTCCCTGGCGGTTCGGGAACGACAGCCCGTTCTATTTTCCTCTTGGGATGTCAACGGACTGAAGGCCGTGAATGACCTCCAGGGACACGCCGCTGGCGACGCCTTTCTGCTGTCATTTGTGGTGGCGTTGCGTCAGTCCACGGCATCAAGTGACCGCCTCTACCGTGTGGGAGGGGATGAGTTCGTTGGCCTTCACGTGGGTTCAGATGCTGGCTATGAACTCTACGAAAAGGTGAAGGCGGTGTTTCCAGCAGTCGCTGCGGGGTGGGTGTTGCTTGAAGGTCACGGGCTTGAAGACGCGATGGCAGAGGCTGACCAAAGACTCTATGCCTGCAAGGCAGCCGATCGTACGTCGGAGGAGAGGCGCGTCGATCACGCTCCTCAACCTCGGTTCGGATGGAAGTAAAAGTTCATCTGGAAATGGAGGTCACGGCCGGGAACGCTCAACCCAAGGCGCTGGGCGAGTTCTGGCCGGGTGGTTGGCCCACTCCTCCTCGCTTCGCAGATGCGCTCGCGGGCAGATCGGAGTTCGGCAGGGCCAGTCATACGGCTTATCCATAAGCCGTTGCATTCCCTCTTCTGCGCAGCTTGGCAAGTCCGATCCGCTTCGGTGGTTCGGCTTGTTTCCGTCACCGTTTTTCCTGCTCGCTCCACTCGGGTTCATCCATGACTTCATAACTGACTAATCGGAACCGTTATCGAGGAGAATCCAACATTCCCCGGACCATAAGGCAATGGCCAACAGCGCCGGCTCGCCATCGCCTACGCTACTGGCCGTCAGATGCGCCCTTCTGAAAGCGCTGAGGTGTGAGGTGATGGAGTCGTGTGGGGTATCTCACCGCTCTTGGTACCGGTCGACCCCGTCGCCTCTCGCTTGAATGCGCTTTCATGCATCCGTTCAAGGTCGCAGGATTGAAAACATATCGCAGGGGAAAAAGGCTTGCCATACACCTTGACCCGAATGTAGAGAACTACCGCTCCTGTGCTCCTAGAATTGCCCCTCGTCATGTTGCCCGAATTCCTATAGGCCGGAGTTCTTCTTGACTCGGTCCGGACCCGGATAAGGGAAGAGCCCTTGACAATCTGAAATCGCTTTCATAGGCTTTATTTATTCAAGGCCACTTAGCAAAATCATTCAGTTTGCCCTTCTGTCCCCCTTTTCACCTTCTGCCAGGAGAACGTATGCCGCTTAGCCGCCAGCACTTCCCGTCCAACTTCCTTTGGGGTACCGCCACCGCCAGCTTCCAGATTGAGGGTGCTGCCCACGAAGATGGACGCCTCCCCTCCATCTGGGACACCTTCTGTGCTGAGCCTGGGCGCATCTCCGATGGCAGCAACGGTGATGTGGCCTGCGACCACTACCACCGCTGGGAACAGGACCTGGACCTCATCCAGAGCCTTGGTCTGAGCGCCTACCGCTTCAGCATTGCCTGGCCCCGCATCATCCCCACGGGAACAGGGGCCATCAACGAAGCTGGCCTGGATTTCTATGACCGCCTCGTCGACGGCCTGATCGCGCGTGGCATCCAACCGCACGTCACCCTCTACCACTGGGACCTGCCGCAGACCCTGCAAGACCGCGGAGGCTGGGAGAACCGCGACACTGCTTACGCCTTCGCAGATTACGCCGCTGTCGTGGCCGCGCGTCTCGGTGACCGCGTGAAGAGCTACGCCACATTCAATGAGCCTTGGTGCGTTTCCATCCTCTCCAACGAAATCGGGCATCACGCCCCAGGGAAACAGGACCGCAAAGCGGCGCTCGCCGTCGCGCACCATCTGCACCTCGCCCATGGGCTGGCCCTCTCCCGCCTGCGTGCCCTGAACCTCACCAGTCAACTGGGCATCGTCCTGAACTTGACACCCGCCTATCCCGCCACAGACAACGAAGCTGACCGCACCGCAGCCACCCTTGCCGACGGAAAGGGCAACCGCTGGTTCCTTGATCCCATCTTGAAAGGGCAATACCCGCACGACATCTGGGAGCACTACGGCGCAGAGGTGCTTCCCAACGTGTTGCCCGGAGACCTCGAACTGGCCTCCCAACCCATCGACTTCCTGGGCGTGAATTACTACAGCCGGGCGTTTGTCAGCGCCGGGGGCAAAACGCTGCCGGAAGGAACCGAATACACCGACATGGGCTGGGAGGTCTACCCGGAGGGCCTGCGGGACCTCCTCGTGCGCTTGCACCGCGATTACCAGCTCCCCGACCTGTACATCACGGAGAACGGCGCGGCCTACCCTGATGTGGTCAGCGAGGACGGCCAGGTTCATGACGGTGAGCGAACGCAGTACCTGCAACGCCATTTTCAATCGGCCCTGGACGCAGTTCAGGCAGGCGTTCCCCTCAAGGGGTACTTCGTCTGGAGCCTGTTGGACAACTTCGAGTGGGCCTTCGGGTACAGCAAACGTTTCGGCATCGTCCACGTGGACTACGCGACCCAGAAGCGCACCGTCAAGGACAGCGCGCTCTGGCTACGCGACTTCCTGCGCGTTCCTACACCTGCGTGAACGCCGTATACGCCTTACGCCGCTTCGCCCTCTGCTCACTCCGGAGTTATTCATGCCCTTGACGCGAGATCAGTTTCCTCCCCAGTTCCGCTGGGGTTCGGCCACCTCCAGCTACCAAATCGAAGGGGCAGCCCACGAGGACGGCAAAGGACTGTCCATCTGGGACACCTTCACCCGCCAGCCGGGCACCGTTAAAAACGCCGACCACGGTGATGTGGCCTGCGATCACTACCACCGCTGGGAAAGCGATCTGGACCTGATGCAGGACCTGGGCCTGGACAGCTACCGCTTTTCGGTGAGCTGGCCCCGCGTGTTGCCCTGGGGGACCGGAAAAGTCAACGCCAAAGGACTGGCCTTCTATGACCGCCTTGTGGACGGACTTCTGGCTCGGGATATGACGCCGTTCGTGACGCTGTACCACTGGGACCTCCCGCAAGCCCTGCAGGACCGGGGGGGTTGGGTCAACCGCGACACGGCGTTCAGGTTTGCCGAATACGCCGAGGTTCTGGCCCGTCAACTTGGGGACCGGGTGGGGCACTGGATCACCCACAACGAGCCCTTCTGTACCGCCATCATGGGTCATCAAGAGGGCGTCCATGCCCCTGGTATCCGCGACACCCACGCGGCCTTACAGACGCTGCACCACGTGTACCTCTCGCACGGTCTGGCAGTCCCGGTTCTGCGCGAGCAGAGCCGGACGGATACCCAGGTGGGTATTACGCTCAGCCTGCACCCCGTGTATCCCGCGAGCGACGCGCCAGAAGACCTCCAGGCAGCCCACCGTCATGACGGTTTCCGCAACCGCTGGTATCTCGATCCGCTGTTTGGCCAGGGTTATCCGCAAGATACCTGGGAGAGTTACGGCCCTCTCGTTCCGCACGTCCAACCGGAAGATCTGGGCATCATCGCTGCGCCGCTTGATTTCCTTGGGGTGAACTACTACTTCCGGGAAACCGTGAAGCACGCACCTGGCCAAGGCCACTTCGACCTGGAAGAAGTGCATGTCCAAGGCGTGAAGCGCACCCACTTCGACTGGGAGGTCTACCCTGAGGGCCTCACGGACCTCCTGACCCGGGTGTACGAGGACTACCAGCCTGCACGGCTGCTCATCACCGAGAACGGCTCCACCTTCGATGATTCAGCGCTGGACGAGAAGCTGATGGACCATGACCGACAGCAGTTTTTCGAGGCCCACCTACGCGAATGCCTGAAGGTGCTGGAGCGGGGCATTCCGCTGGAGGGGTACTTCGCGTGGAGCCTCCTCGACAACTTCGAGTGGGCCGAGGGGTACGACAAACGTTTCGGTATGGTGCACGTTGACTTCGAGACTCAAGAGCGCCGTCTGAAGTACAGCGGGCGGTGGTTCCGCGACTTCCTGCGCGTTCCCGTACCGTAACGGCAACCCGCCCCGCGCTTTCACCCTGATTTCTCTCCCAGAAGGAACTCGGTGGGGTTCATCGCGGCGCAGTACCGCGGGTCGCGAGCATCAGCAAGCGTAGATGGTCGGTATCTGTGCCTGGAGTGAAGTTCGCGCTGTACCTCACTCCGGGCAGGGCAAGGCGAACCCAACGTCGGGCCAGTACCCAGCAAAGGCAACGTCGTGTCCCTTCAGCACGGTGCGCCAGCCCTCAGGACAGGACCGCCGCCACAGGAGCGTCGATCAGATAATCCAAGTCCAGTTGGGCTCGTCCTCCTCAGCGGACGTTTGACCCGTACACCGTGTGGCAGGTCTCCTCGACAGACGGATGACCCGAAATCCTTACCACAGGCCCATTTAACGTGTTCCCCGAAAACGGCAGTGGCCGTACCAGCAACTTGCCACAACCCCGTACACTGACCCCAATCTCGGTCCAGACACGTGGGCCGGGCGCAGCGGGAAGGAGCGCGCTGCATACGGAGATTCGGGCGGCGCTTCAGGAAGGCGAAAGGGACGGCCCTGCGGCAGAGGCTTGGAATACGGGGAGGGGAACGGCGTGATGGGCGTAGATCAGGGCGGGGTTTTTGCCACTCCAGAACAGCAGTTGCGTGGGGTTGCCCTTCAGCGTCACGGTCTCGCGTTCGGCCTCTGGGGGGAAGCTGACCTGGGGAAGACGTACCGGGTGCAGGCGCTCCTCCGAGAACTGCCCTGCAGGAGCCTGAGCCTTCACGCTGCCGTTCCCCTCCGTGAACTGGCCCTGACCCTGCCCCACCCACGCCGCCTGCCCGTGTGGGCGGGGCGAACCTTCGAGCGGTTGCAGCTCGGTGAGGCGGTGGGTACCAGCAGCGCGGCGGACGCCGAACGCCTGGAGTTGGTGGAGGCCCTGGCCCACCGGGTTGCCCATTCCAGGGGGGTGGGCCTGCTGATCACCAGCCGCCGCCCACCCCCAGACGGCTTTGGGGCCCAGCGACAGTCCGCACTGGACGCTGGAGTACTTCCGCCTGTTGGCCCGCCAGGGACACCTGTGGAATGACGGCTCCCTGTGGCGCTGGCGTGCGCCGCCCGCCGACCTGATGCCCGTCACCGTAGAGGCACTGATTGAGCGGGCGCTGCGGGAGGTCAGTGGAACCGAAGCGCTCCGGGACACCCTGGGAGCCCACGCGCCGCTGCCCCACACCGCCGATCAGACCCTCCTTGCCGCTGTGGTAAACCTGTCCCCGGAGGCGCTGGCCGGGGCGCAGGAGGAACTGGAGCGCCAGGCCGTGCTGCTCCGGGGCCAGCTGACCCATCCTCTGTACAGCGAGGTGGCCCTCAAAGGGCTGGACCCGGAGCGGACGGCTGGGATGGCCCGTCGGGCCATCGCCGCGCTAGAGCACGTTCCGCAGGAAATGGCCGCCCTGATCGACGAGGCGCGGCTGGACCCACCCGCTGCCGCCGCACTGCTGATCCGGGCCGCGAAGGGCGCCGGGAATGCCGCACAACACGCCCGGTTGCTGGGCCGCGCGGCGCAGTATGCCAGTGGTGCCCAGCAGTTGCACCTGATGGTCCAGGCGGTGCAGGGACTTCGTGACGGAGGCGCTGCGCTTGGCCGAGCGGGCTTACCGGCTGGCCCCCCAGCAGGCTGAGGTGGTTGGCCTCTACGCTGAACTGCTGGCCGGTCAGGGACGACTCACCGAGGCCGAGGCCCGTCTGCGCGAGTTGGCGTCTGGGGAACAGGTGGGGACCGCCTGGGCTGCCCAACTGATCCGGCTACGGGGCCTGGCCCGGGACCACCGGGGCGTGCTGGACCTGTGGCAGTCCCATCCCGAGTTGCACAGTCAGGCTGAGCCCCAGGTGGTGTACGCCGTCGCTTTCGCCTCGGCTTGCTCCGGGCAGTCCGAACAGGCCGCCGGATCTGCACGCAGCGCGCTGGACCGTCGAGGTCTGGACGTGCCGACCCGGTGCGACCTGACCAATGTGATGGGGACTGCCCACTACGGCAGGAATGAGTTCAGAGAAGCGGAGCACTTTTACGCGCGCGCGGCCCACCTGCCCCACCTGGAAGCGGTCTACCTGGAAAACCAGGCGATGGCCCTGGGCGAACAGGGGCAGATCCAGGCGCGGCTGACCGATCTCGAACAGAGCCTGCGCCTGCGCCTCGAATGCGGGCAACTGCTTCAGGCCACACGCATTCACGTCGCGCTGGCCGACACCTACCTTGACTTGGCGCAGTACGGACGGGCGGAGGACCTGCTGCTGGAGTCGCGCGATTTTCTGACCCGTCTGGGCCCCTCCGAGCACCTGATCGAATGCGAGTACCGCCTGAGCGTCCTCTACCGGCACTGGGCTCCGCCGCACGGCGGCCTGTTCTTCGCTCAAGCATGCCCGTGCCGCCCTGTCGTATGCCTGTCAGGCGGCTGTCCCGAGCAAGCTGGCGTGGGCCCTGAGCTGCGCCTCCATCGCCGAGTCCGGGGTCGCGACCCCGGACGAGGGCCAGCGGCTGGGTGAGGAAGCCCTGAAGCTGGCGCTGCGGCTGGGTGCCCCTGGAGCCGCCGGAATGGCCCGTTTTGCCCTGGCGTTTGCGCTGGAAGCAGTCGGTCAACCGCAGGGGGTCCTGGAGGCATTTGGGGCCACTGAGGCGGCGCTGCGGGCGCAGGGCATCGAAGACGCCGCGCAGGAGGTCGGTCTGGAAGTCGATCGCCTCTCTGGCAACGTGGAACGTGCCGGCCAGCGCTTGCGGTGGTTCGAGGCGGCGGGGATCACCAATCTGGCCCAGGTGACTCGCCGCTACTTCCCGCAGTTGAGGGAGGTGGCGGCCGCCCCGGACCCTTTGGCGGGCCAGACGCTGCGTCCGCGCCTGGAAGTCCTGGGCGAGCTACGCTTCGGCCTGCCGGGATCCACCGACCTCGTTCGGGGGTGCAAACGCCGCGAACTCCTGACGGCCCTGCTCGGAGGCCGCCTGCGCGGCCGTCCAGAAGTGTCCCGGCTGGACCTGATGGCCACGCTGTACCCGCAGGGCGGTGAAGACCAGGCGGCGGCCCTCAAGGAACTGGTGCATCAGACCCGCGTCGCGCTGGGAACGGGCGTCATCCAGACCACCGCCAGCGGGCACGCGCTGGGAAACGTGGATTCCGATGCCGAAAATTTTCTGCTGACCGGCGAGACGGCCCTGTCGCGCGGCCCCTACCGCATGGACGAGGCGGCGGGCTCCGACGGTCTGATCGCCGAGACGCTCCACACGGCGCTCAGCGCCCAGGCCCATGCCAAGGTTATCCACCAGCCAACGGCGGCGGCCCGGGTCGGGCGGCGGCTGTGCCAGGCCAATCCCTATGACCTCACGGCTCTGGCGTTGACCCTGCAGGCATCAGGCAACCACCGCAGCCTCACCCGTTTCTACCACTCGGCCCGCCGTGAGCTGATGGACGTTGGAGAAGTGCCTCCCGAGGACTGGAAGACCTTCCTGGAACGCCAAGTTGACGCCTGAAGCGCAGAACCTAAAGTACAAAAGCAGAGGCGGGGCGCCCTGGGCAAGCACTGCTTCGTCCGCACGACCATGCTCCCAAACGTTCCGAACTTGTTCTGATGGCCGCTCCCCTTTCCCTGCGCCCCGTCAGCGGCACATCCTCCCCTTTTCCTGACCGCCGCATCACTGGGGGCAGTTCACCCTGTGGGCAGGAGGAGAGCGGCTCCTGCCTGCTTTTCCCGGCAGAGAGCCCCGCACCGCCGCCGGTTCAAGGCCTCCCCACCCCCGCCCAATTCCCGCAGAGAGGACCTGTCCCTGGCCTCTGCCGGTTGTTGCCCCGTAGGGACAGGAGGAAAACCATGTTCGGAAAAGTGATGCTGCACTGCGCTGCGGCCCTGCTGGTCTCCAGTGCTGCGGCCCAGTCCCCGCGCTACTACCGCCTGCAACTCAAATCGGACGGGCAGTTCCTGGACGCGAACCACTGTGCCTCACCCGTCACGCTGAATCCCGGTTCGACGTTCGCGGGAGGCGCCTGCGAGCTCTGGCGGCTGGTGCCTGGCAGCGGCGGCTACTACCGGCTGCAGCTCAAGTACAACAAGCAGTATCTGGACGCCGATCACTGCACTGCGCCCATCGGCCTCAACCCGGGCTCGACCTACGCGGGCGGGGCGTGCCAGCTGTGGAAGTTCATTCCAAATGGAGACGGGTACTACCGGCTGCAACTGAAGTACAACGGGCAGTACCTGGACGCCGACCACTGCACGGCCACCCTGGGCCTGAATCCCGGCTCAACGTACGCGGACGGGGCCTGTCAGCTGTGGCGGCTGGTGCCCGAACCCGTCCGGATCGACTGAGCTAAGCCCGTCCCACCCAGAGCGGGCCACACCCGTTCTCCGCTGGTCTCTGGCCGCCACCCGGTGAAGGGTGAGATGGAAGGAGCCGTGTATGGCACACCTGACTGCGGAGCGTCACCCCACCTCCACGCTGTCACGCCGTGAACTGATGCGCCGGGCCGCCGTCCAGCCTCCCCCTGGGCCGGAGTGCTGGACTGGCCCGGACCGCACCCGCTCCGCCCGTCGCGGGGGCCGCAGCCACGGACTACAACTACAGGTTGCGCCTGGCCGGACTCTCTTCCGTGACCATCCCCAGTGGCGTGAGCGCCCGCAAAGGCAACCAGGCCGCCTGGCCGCTGCTCGCGGGCGTGTCGGTCGCCCAGGTGGAGATTCCCCGGGACTCCTGGCGAGCGCCGCATTTGCATACCAATACCCCCGAACTGGTGGTGATCGTGCAGGGCCGCGCAAGGGCCGGACTGCAAACACCGGAGCGGGAATGGCTGGAACTCGAGCTGGGGCCGGGCGACTGCGTGTATTTCCCGCTCGGGTGGCCGCATTGGCTCCGGAATACCGGAAGTGGAGTGCTGCACGCCTAATTCAACGACGGCCACGCCCAACCCGCCACCGTCGAAGTTCCAGCCTGATGGGGGCGACTGGAGAAGACTGCGGGCAACGCCGGGCACCCCCCAACGAGGGGCACTGGTCAGTATTCCGGGAAAAGCTCAGCCGCCGGCGTTCACGGCCGCACCTCATCCTTCCGAGGAGGCCCCATGAAACTGCTGCTCAACGTCCTTAGCCTGACCCTGCTGGTCTCGGCCGCCTGCTCCAGCGGCTCCGCACCAGGCCCCGGGACTGACCCCAAACCGCCCACCGCCCTGACGTTTACCACGGTGGATACCCTTGCCGGACAGGCGGGGGTACGGGGCAGCGCGGACGGCAAGGGCAGTCAGGCCACCTTCAATTATCCCCTGGGACTGGCCGCAACCCAGGCGGTGGGTGCCAAGAACGGTGAGGTGCTGCTGTACATCGCCGGGCTGACCGAGAACATCCGTTACGCGCAGGTGGGCCACGCCGACAATCCGGTTGGCACGGCCATCGGCAAGGGCGAGAGCGGCAGTGTGGACGGCGGCCCGGGCACGGCCAAGGTGCTCTCGCCCCAGGGCATTGCAGTGGGCTACGACGCCGACGAGGCTTACGCGTACTGGACCGAAGACGCTTCCGGCGTGGTCCGCAGGCCGAGCGCCTACCCAGTGAGTGGGAGCCGCAAGGCCGTCACGGTGGTGGGACAGGCGTACAAGTGTGGCGCGGCGGACGGTCCTGCCACCAGCGCCGGATTCAACCGCCCGGACGGCATCGTCGCCAACCGCCGCACGGGCGAGGGATTTGTGGCGGACACTTCCAACTTCACCCTGTGGCGCGTCTTCGCAAATACGGTGTCCACCATCGCGGGCGTGGCCGGGCAGCAGGGCAGTATGGACGGGAGACTGGGCGCCGCCCGCTTTGCCTCTCCCCGTGGCCTGGCGATGGACCGCGCCGAGAACCTGTACGTGACCGAATGCCGCCACTGTCCGCAAAGTCACGCCCAGGGGCGAGGTCTTGACCCTGGCAGGCAAGGTGGGCGAGGTGGAGAACGTGAATGGCCCGGCCCAGAAGGCCCGATTCGGAAGACTGACGGGAGTTGCCGTGGATGAAAACGGCACCGTCTATGTGGCCGACGTGGGCAACCACGGCATCTATAGCGTTGCCCTGGACGGCATCGTGGGCACGGCGGCAGGACTGTGCGGTGTGGCCGGAGCCACTGATGGCAACGTGAACGCCACGACCTTCGGTAAACCGGTGGGCCTCGCCTATTTCAACAAACAGCTGTTCGTCTGTGACAGCAAGAGCCAGACCATCCGGCGCATTCACTGAGGAGCAGCGAGAGCGCTCCCGAAGAAGACGCCGCCCCCCCTCACCGGAGGTCAACCGTGGACACCAGCAGCGATAACGCCGACGGGCCCGCCGATCACGGGTCTGCTCCCTGCTCTGCGCTGGCCTACCGCCTTTGCCCACGCTGCCTGCGGGCCGTTCCCACCATTTCCGGCGAGCGGTACTGCGTTAACGACGGCACACGGTTGCTGGAGAGCTGCCCGCAGTGCACAGCGCCCATCACCTCGCCCTACGCCCGCTTTTGTACGCGCTGCGGGGCAGCGCTGACGTGGCCCGGCCTTGCTGCCGCCCCGCCGTGAATAGGCCACAGAGGAGCGCCCATGTCCAGACGTCATCCCCTGCTGCTCCTGCTCACCCTCGGCCTGTCCGCCTGCGGCTCGTTCAGTTCTTCTGGAGGCACGCCTCCAGGCGAGGATCCGGCCCAGACGGTTTTTTCGGGCGCCAGCCTGAATTCGGCGCGGCGCTGCCCCGACACCGAGGCCGTCACGCCCGTGCAGTTTATGGAGGCGGTCAGAAACGGCGGCACCGTCGTCACGGCGCAGACCCTTGCCGACCAGAAGGCCCGGCAGGTGCGGCAAAGCGCCCAGGACGACGCGGATGCCCGCACCTGCGTCGCAGCGCACCCGGAGTTCAGCGCGCCGCTCAGTCCTCCTGGGGCAGACGCCATCAACGTGGACGTGGACCGCCGGAAGGGCCCGGATCACCGTGCTGATGGGAAACGTCTTCGGCGGGGCCGTTCTGGCGAATCACGCCCGCACCTGTCCCAGCCAGGCCAAACAGTACGGCATCGACCGCCAGCTGTACGCCGATCTGAAAGTCAACCTGCAAAAGCTGAACATCCCGTTGACGCGATTCGGCCTCCCCACCTGGGAGTCACCATGTCATACCTGAAAATGCACGTCCTGGCCTTTCTCTCCCTCGCCCTCTCTTCCGTGGCCGCCGCGCAGAGGTACGCGCTGGTGGTCAACGGGCAGGTGACGCCGGCCCAGGCCCTCGTGGTGGGTGGCCAGACCTACGTGCCGCTCTCGGCGCTGAAGCAGCTGGGCATTCCGAGCCGCCTGAAGGGCAACACCCTGACGCTGGGCACGGGCGTGGCGCCGGCCACCGCACCTGGGGGAGCCAGTCAACGCACAGCGCTGGAAGGCTGCGTCGGCGACACCCTCTTCAACGGGGTCTGGCGGCTGACAGTCCGGAAGGTTGAGCCGATCGGCGCGGACGCCGGGTACGGCCCCGGCTGGGGCGTCACCGCCGAGCTGCGCAACGGCACCGCGACCAGGACCAGCCTGCAGGACACCGGCCTGGAAGCCATTGAGCTGGTCGGCGCCGACGGCAACACCTTCGTTTTTCAGGAGCGGGCGGCGCAAGAGCCCCTCATTGACAAGGGCGTTGCCCAAGCGGGAGGCGTCACGTACCAGCTCCGGTTCCACACGCAGGACGCGCGCGCCTCCGCCTCCAGCGTTCCCGCCCCCGCGAAGCTGGTGGTCTCGCTCAACCCCCGCAAGATGACGGCGGGTTACCTGAAGGAGGGCCGCGTGGCCTATACCACCCCTGCCCCCAGCTTCCGCGTCCGGCTGGACTGTTCCCGGTGAGACGGCTTCCGGGTCATCCGCGTTATGTCGCCTCTGCTTCGCAGCTTGACAAGTAGGTGCCTGTCCGGCGGCGCTGTCCCAGTCTGCGGCGCAGCTCCGCCGCACAACGCGCGCCTCTTCATGGTGATGATCCCCCTGCTTCCTGGCCAGACCCCCGGCTTTATGAATGTTGGCCACGTTTGCTCGCCGTTGTCAGGCTGAGGGACGAGCAGTTTGTCGAAGCGGGGGGTTGTGGGGGACAGAAACACCAGGGGGAAAGCCTTGACTGGCTTTCCCCCTGCAGGTGTGGCTGAACTTAGCGGCGAGCGCGGCGCTCGATGAGGCCCTTGGCGTCGGTCAGGGCCTGCTGGCAGGTCTTGGAGCCGTCCAGGACGTTGCCCAGTTCGGCGAGGAAGATTTCGTCGGCCACGGGGTCGAGGCGGTTGACGTCGATGGGCTTGATGCGGGTGGCCGCCGTGCGCCACAGCGTCCGGGCCTTCTGGTTTGCCAGGTAGGGCACGCCCTCGTTGAACAGGGGGGCGTTGTTCGCCGCCGTCAGCGCGGGGAACGCGCCGGTGGTCTTGAACGCCAGGACCTGCTGGTCGCGGTTGGTGGTCAGGTACTTGATGAATTCCCAGGCGTCGCCCTTGTTCTTGCTCTGGGTGGGAATGGCGTAGAACGAGCCGCCCCACGACGCAAAGGTGTTGCCCGGCAGCTGCTGCGCGTTCCACTTGCCGGCGAAGTCCTTGGCCAGCCAGTTCTGCATGTGCCCGACGAGCCACGCACCCGAGAACTCGGTGGCCAGGTTGCCCTTCTGGAAGGCCGTGGTCCACTCGGGGCTGAACGCGCCGCCTGCGCGGGCGTCGAGCTTGTTGTCGCGCACGCTCTTGGCCAGCGTGCAGGCGTTCATGAAGCGGGGGTTGGTCGGCGACACCAGCACGTTGTTCTTGGCGTCGAAGTACAGGCCCTGGCCTGCGGGGATGTTGGTGCGGCTGTAGATCTGCGCGACTTCGGAGGCGTCGGGAATCAGGAAGGTGCCGGGGTTGGCGGCCACGACCTTCTTGCCGTTTGCGATGTAGGCGTCCCAGCTGCGGTTGAGGTCAGCGGGTTTGACGCCGGCCTTGGCGAGCAGGTCGGTGCGGTAGACCATGGTGCCCGGGCCGATGTCGGTGGGCATGGCCACCAGGCGGCCGCCGAAGGTGGCCTGGGGGAAGGTGTAGCTGACGAAGCGGCCCTTGAGGCTGCCCGCGTTGTAGGGGGCCTTGTTGAGGTCTTCCAGGCCGCCACCCTCGGCGAAACGGGCGACGTAGCCGAAGTCCACGGCCACGACGTCACCCGCACCGCTGCCGGTGGACAGGGCGGTGGTCAGGGCGTTGTGGTGGTCGGCGTAGGCGAGCGACACGACCTTGATGTCGATGTCAGGGTGGGTCTTCTGGAAGCCCGGGATGGCGGCCTTGACCACCGTATCGAGGTCCGGAAACACGCTGACCGTAATGGTCTTTTTCTGGGCGCTGGCGACACTGGCGATGAGGGCGAGGGTCAGGGCAGTCAGGGTCTTTTTCATGGCGACTCCAAGCGAAGAGGGCAAAACGCTGAGCTTCCTGGTCAAGGTCCACCGAAGTGGATACCAGACAGAAGAATGTTTCAACGTAAAAATATTTTGGCAGGAAACGCTTACCGGGATCTGACAACTCTGCTCGCGCAGGTTAGAGTCCAACCCCGGTATCCATTGCGTTTTGTGTTGGTGCTGGTTCTTTACAGCGGGTAAACCCCAATCAACCGAGAGCCACTCGGGATGAATTAAGCTCATAAAATGCACGACCCATTGGGGAACACCGACCTGCAGCGGGCAGAAGGGGCTGAGGTCGCGACGCCTAAAGATGAAGCAGTGTTCCCGCTTGAACGAGTTGAGGACCAATTTGCAGTCTCGTTGGCAAAGATGCTGGCCGGACAGCCCTATAAGGTGAAGCGCAACGTCCAACTCAGAAATTTCGACGCAGTCACGCCGCGAGGACGGGTGACCCGCACGTTCCGGGTGAAGGTGGATTTCCTGATGATCGCCGAGTATACGTGTGAGCCGTTGCTAGGCATCCGCCTGACGAACGTGACCTACGGCCGGGACCGCCGCCAGGCCCCGAAGCGTGAACCGTACACGAGCCTGATACGCGGCAGCATGCTCATCGTGTTGGACGTTGATCCATATCAGGGTTTAGAGAAAGACACGCTGATTGAGGCGCTCAATCGGCAGTGAGAACGCCCATTCGCGTGTAAAGCGCGGGTGGTGATCAGTCAACCCGCTCAGGTGTGGGGCAGAAGCCCTGTGGCGGCCATCGCCTTCCCTCTCAAGCCCGGATTTTCTCAGAGCTCCAAAACATCTCCACACGCCGTTGAAATGCCCAGAGGATTCGTGATACTGAAACGGCGCTGGGTGGTAGAGCGGACTGGACTGAACCCTTAGGAGCGGACCAAGAGACCAAGCACTTCGTCCCCGTCAGCCCGTAGGCTGACGGCACCGAAGGAGCCCGTATGCCCGGACGTACCCACAGCCGTGAGTTCAAGCTCGACATCGTGAATCAAGTTGACGGGGGTCAAAAGACGACCGCTCAGCTCTGCCGAGAACACGCTCTCTCGCCCAGTCTGATCCGCCGCTGGCGGAAGGAGGTCGAGGTGCGTGGGGAAATGGCCTTCACCGACCAGGCCAAGCCCGACCAGTCGTTGGAACAGCGAATCGCCGAGTTGGAACGGTTTTGCGGGCAGTTGTCGTTGGAGAACACAATCCTAAAAAAGTCGTTGGCGACGTACCGCTCGAAACAAGGCACCAAATGATCGAGGATGCGCGGAGCGCGCCCAAAAGAGGTGTCGGTGCGTCGTCTGTGTGAGCTGCACGGGGTTAATCGCTCGTGGTTCTACGAACAGCAGGGCCGGGAGGAGATGGACGCCGATCAGGCGTTGTCCCAGGACATTGAGGCCGTAGTGGTGGAGTTCGACGGATACGGATATCGGCGTGTCACCCGCGAGTTGGCCCGACGAGGCCGCCCAGTGAACCACAAGCGCGTGTTGAGAGTCATGCGGGAACGCCGGTTGCTCTGCCGCCCGAAGCGCCGCTATCGGGCGACAACCGATTCCAACCACAACGAGAAGCGCTTCCCAAATCTGCTACGCGAAGTCGTCCCAGTACGGCCAGATCAGGTCTGGCAAGCCGATCTGACCTACGTGCGAGTCCGCCAAGGCTTTGTGTACCTGGCCTGCGTGCTGGACGGTTTTACCCGTGAGGTGGTGGGCTGGTCCATGTCAAAGTTTCTGGACGCAGATTTACCGCTGGCAGCGCTCAACAACGCGCTTGCAGCGCGTTGTCCTGCCCCCGGTCTGCTGCACCATTCGGACCAGGGCGTGCAATACGCCAGTCGGGTGTACGTGGACCGCTTGCGGTCCGCAGGAATCACGCCAAGTATGTCCAGGACAGGCAATCCCTATGACAACGCCAAAATGGAGAGCTTCTACAAGACCCTGAAGACTGAGGAGGTCGATCTGCAAGAATACGTCGATCTGGACGACGCTCGACGACACATCGAGTTCTTTATTGCGGACCTGTACAACCGTCGCCGACTGCACTCCAGCCTGGGGTACGTTCCACCCGCCGAGTTCGCCGCCCGCTACACTACCGCCCAGATGTGACTTGCCCTGCGGTCCGCTCGATTGGGTTCACTCCAGACCTTTACGTGGCCATGAAAGTCCAGAAGCATGGTAGGGGACGATGAGCGCGGCTGGAAACAGCGGACTACCTCCTCTACGAGGTGATGATCCGCCGCTTGGCCAAACGTTCCCCTGATCTTTTTAGGAGGCACTTTGACAGGCGGCGGCTTAAGTTGGAGTTGCGAGAAGGCGGACAGCGAGGTGGGTGTGACGTACGCGTTGCCAAGCGAGGGGCAGACCGCTCTTCAGCTCATCGACCTAAGGCTGTGACAGGGCCGCACGAAGGAGCCGGGCGAGTTGCTGAACACCTCGCCGCAACTGCGCTTCGCTGACCCCCGCGTAGCCCAGGAGGAGCCCCGGAGTGCCGGCCCCACTCAAGCTCCAGGTCGAGAGCGGCCAGACCTCAAGTCCCTCGGCTTGCGCCGCTTGCGCAATTTCCAGGTCGTTCAGATGCCCGGGCAACCGCAGCACCCAGTATGTTCCAGCTTGAGGAGGCTCCAGGCTCAGGACATCCCCGAGTTCCTGCGTCAATGCGTCTTCCAAAACGCTGCGGCGCCTCGCATACAGCGCGCGGCACCGTTTCATGTGCCGTGCGAAGTGCCCCTCTCCAATAAAGTCTGCCAGGGCAGCCTGTTCAAGGAGGGATGCCGGCGCACTGACGATGCGGCGCATCCACAAGAAATCGCTGATTCGTTCCTGTGGAACCACCAGGTACCCGAGGCGCAACGCTGGAAAGAGCGTCTTGTTGAAGCTTCCGCTATACAGCACCCGGTGGTCCGTGTCCAATCCCTGCAGGGCTGTAATTGGCGGTCCGGCATACCGGAACTCACAGTCGAAATCATCTTCTAAGATCCATGCCTGCGCTTCCCGTGCCCATCCCAGCAGCGCCTGTCGCCGCGCCGCACTCATCGTGACGCCGGAAGGAAACTGATACGACGGCGTGACGTAGGCCATGCGCGCATGGGGTGCCCTAATGCGCCCAGCCGCCACGTCTATCCCTTCCGCATCCACTGGGATGGGAATCGGCCGTGCGTCAGCCGCGAGCAGGGCCTCCCGGGCGGCGAAATACCCTGGGTCCTCGAACCAGACCTCATCCCCTGGATCCAACAGGACGCGGGCTGCCAGGTGAAACGACAAGTGGGAGTCGGCAATGATGATTTGCTCCGGGGTGCAGCGCACTCCCCGGTACACGGCGAGGTAGGAGGCCAGGACTTCACGCAGGGCCAGAAGGCCACCATCCTCCTGGGAAAGAAACAAATCCGTGGACAGGCGAGCGGTGTGTTTGGCCAGACACCGTTTCCAGGTCGCCAGTGGAAAGGCCTCACTGGCAGGCACCGCGAGTCGAAAAGCGGGCGTGTTTCCAGCAGCTGCCGGAACGTACGGAAACCAGAAGGAACCGACCTGGGCGCGTAGGGCCTCTGTCCGTAGGGCAGGCCGCTGTGAGGCAGAGGCATTGGGGGGATGCAGAGGCGCGTCGAGCTCCGCCACGTACGTTCCCGCCCCCCCTACTGACCGCAGGTAGCCCTCACTGATCAACTGATCAAACGCCAGGGCGACCGTGTTCCGCGAGACCCCGAGTTCGCGGGCTAGCACCCGAGTCGATGGGAGGCGCGTACCCAGACTCAATTGCCCACTCAAGATGCGTTCACGCAGGCCTCCGAACAGTCGACGGTGAAGTGGGAGCTGATTCGCACCTTCTAAAGCAAAGCCCAGAAGCGCCGATGGGAGGCCGTCCCTTCCCTGTTGTGCCGAATTGGCTCCTTCCGACTCACCGGAATTGGCCCTCGTAGGCTGTCCACCACTCCCCTTATTGTGGGTTTCATTCAGCGCGTGGGATTCGCGGGTCATCGGAATGCCAACCTAGCACTGTCTCAGTCGCCGCAATGCGGCTGGAGGATCAGGTCAGTTCGTTGTCCGGTCTTCCCAAATTCAGTCGAATTCCACCGGGAGCCTCCATGTCTGTTCTACCCAAGCTGGTGCTCTTCAAGTCCGTCGGCCTTGCCCTTGCCCTGACAGGATGGCCTGCCTTGACCCTGACATCCAGCGGTTTTCGCAGTGACGCCCTTCATTCCGGAACATTTGATGGCCCAGGTGTACCAGCCTTGCACGGCGTGAAGTGGAAGTTCAAGACGTCCGGTCCAATTCGCTCGACACCCGTCCCTTACGGCAACCTCGTCATTTTCGGGAGTGGCGACGGTTTTGTGTACGCTCTCCGCTCGGATAATGGCGCGCTGGTCTGGAAGGTCCAAACAGGGGGAGACGTCGCTTCATCACCCCTGGTGGTGGACGGCACCGTGTACTTCACCAGCCGTGACGGTTTTCTGTACGCCGTGCAGGCGCAGAGCGGTGCCACCCAGTGGAAAGCCCGCTACGACCGTGACAGCAAGGCCAAAGATGCCTGGGACTACTACTTGTCCTCTCCCGTTGCGGACAGCCAGGCCGTGTATGTGGGCTCCTCTACGGGGATCACCCCCATGCAAGACGGTGGCCTTCTCGCGTTCACACGGAATTCAGGGCGCCTGTTGTGGTCGCAGGAACTCTTTCAGGGGGTTCGCTCCAGCCCAGCCTTGCGCGGCGACGTACTCTACGTCGGTGCCTGGAAATTCGATTTTGTAGCGTTGAACGCTCAGACTGGCAAGCTGCTGTGGTCGGCAGACATCAGCGGGGGTGTTCCGTCTTCTCCCGTTCTGGGGAAGAACATGGTGTACTTCGGAAGCCGAGACAGCAATTTCTACGCGTTGGACAGTAAGAGTGGCAAGATTCGCTGGGGTCATGGCAATGGGGGAAGCTGGGTCGTGCCTTCCGCTGCATTTGCGAATAACACGCTGTACTACGGCAACTCAGACCAGAAAATGATGTTTGCGATGGACGCAGCAACGGGAAAGGTAAAGTGGCAGCGGCCACTTGCCGGTAACATATTCGCCTCTCCGGCGCTGGCGGCAAACACCGTATACACCGCGTCGTTCAACGCGTACGCCACCAAAGAGCCTGGAACCCTTTACGCTTTAGACGTAGCGACGGGGAAAGAGCGCTGGCACTTCCAGGCGGGCGCTGCGATTCTGTCTTCACCTGTCATTGTCCGCGACACCGTATTTTTCGGATCGGACGATGGCATTCTCTACGCCCTTCACTAAAGTGAAACGGCATCGGTGCTGGCCCTTGGCCCTCCTCCTTCTTGGATTCGCACACGCATCCTCTCCCTCCCAGGTGCAGGACTTGATGCTGTACAGCGCTGCGCTGAAGCAGGACCTGTCCCTCCGCGTCTATCTGCCTCCCGGTTACAGCGCGGGGCACCGCTACCCAGTGGTGTACTTGATGCATCCCTATGGCGGGGATGAAACCTTCTGGCTGGGCATACTGCCTACCCAATCTCTACTCGATGAGCTTTTGCGGGAGAGGCGAATTCATCCCCTGATCGTGGTCTCCCCCGACTACCGCTTCTCCTTCGGGGTGAATAGCAGCCCAGCCCGGGCCATCAGCGGCGTCACACCCGGCCGCTGGGAAGACTACCTGATTCGGGAACTCATCCCTTATATTGACGCATACTTCTCTACAGTGCCCAACCGTACAGGGCGGAGCGTAGGTGGGATCTCGATGGGCGGTTACGCCGCCCTGTTCCTGGGGTTGCGGCACCCGGCACTGTTTGGCCGGATCGGGGCACACAGCGCGGCTCTATGGGATGGGCATGACGATCAGTACACGGGGCAGCGTGACTGGCTCTATCCGTCCCCAGCCCTTCGGGGCGCACGTGATCCGTTCTCGCTGCTCCAGCGGACACCCCTGAAGACTTATGCGCTGTTCGTGGATGTGGGGAAGTCCGACGCTCTTCAGGGCGTGAATGAGCACTTTGTCCAGAAGTTAAAGCGGGAATGTGGGAATACCATCTTCATGCAAAAGACAGGCGGGCATGACCTGACGTACTGGCGGTCACAGCTGCGCCAATACCTCATGTTCTACGGCAAATAAAAATGATTTCATCGGGACCCGCGGAAGACCTGCCGTACGCCACGAGGCGACTGCAGGCCTTTGCTGACCTGAGACGAAACGGGGGGAATTCGCATGTTAATGAAGACGATCAACCAGACGGGTTTCGGGGAACGATACCCGGGTTGGGCACTTACGCTCACGACCCTGACACTCCTGGTCACTTTGGGAGCCGCCGGAACGTTGCTTTCCCTTCTGAGTGAAAATAGGAGTCACCACGCGCTACCCCAACTTCAGCCCGTTCTCCTGGTCTTTCCCTCTGGCTGAGCTTCTTGTTTTTTGGGAAGCGCCAGTGGCGCGTTGCGTCACCGAAGCCGTTTGGCCAGCTCTCCTGGCGAGACGCACGCTTCTTCCTCATTCCCGGACTTGTCGTGTTGATTCAGGCCTTTGGGACACATCCTGCGTGGCCCCACAGTGGGGGAGAACTCTTATACTTCGTTGGTTTTGCTGTACGATTGGCTTTGTGGAGGAGGGCTTGTACCGGGGCCTTTTCATCAAATGGCTCCTGCCAAAAGGATTTTGGACAGCCGTATTGATTTCAACAGTGCTATTTTCCGTAACGCACGGCCTAAATATGCTGGGCGGTCAGATCGCTGCTCAAACCCTCCTCCAGGTTGGGTTTGCCTTTCTGTTTGGTGTGGTTGCGGCCCTTTTACGCTTCCAAGTGGGCTCGCTGGTGCCCTTGATGCTGTGGCATTCTGTGTATGACACTGTTTGCTTCCTCGGTGGTCAAGAGCACCTTACTGCTGTCGCCGTCAGCTGCCTGATTCTGCTTCTTTACGCATCATGGCTTTCTGCTAGAGTGCGTCAAGGACTAAAGTGGGTCTGAAGAAGATCAGGCTGGGCCTTTGGTCGGAGCGAATCATTACCTCGTAGACAAGGTGTGCTGCTGTCTTCGGCAGAGCTCCGTCATACGGGGACAGAGAAGTTTTTCTCCAAAACTCCCCACAAAGACCACTTATGGAGACGACCAACAAGAGATTCAGGAGGGGCCGGCGGCTGGAGGACGTTCCGCTCATTATCTGTGAGGTCGTCAGGGGAGGTAGCGTCCGCGTCATGTGCTCACCACCTCCGCCCCATCATTCCCCCATCCCTTAGTCATACACCCCCCCCGCCAGCAGGGATTTCAGACCCCCTTTAAAAGTAGACCTTGGAGATACGTTTGAGCCGTGGCTCGCAGGAATGCGCTGCAGGGTATCCATTCGCTGGCTTGCACCCCCTCCGTGAGTCGACGGAGTACCAATAGGGGGACGCTGCAGCGCAGGCCACCCTCCTACACCAAAACGTGCCACCTCGGAGAGGTGGCACGTTTGCTGAATGGGTGAGCGAAGGGAGGGTTACCGAAGGACGCGCAGGCCCTTGAGGATGGCGATCAGGACAACGCTGCCGACAACGCCCCAAACGATGCTCATGAGGTTAAAGCCGTCTCCCGCGGCATTGCCGCCAAGGTGGAGGAGGTTGCCGAAGAGGAACTGCGCGAGGAGGCTGCCGACGACGCCGATGAGGATATTGGCGACGGCGCCCTGCTGGCCGTCGGTCTTCATGACGAGGGAAGCGAGCCAGCCGCAGAGGGCGCCAACGAGAAGGGTGATGATCCAGGACATGCATGTATCCTTGCCCTCCGTGCCGCTGGACAGGCCCTGTTGGCCCACCTTCTCAAGGTCTGCGCAGGGCTTTCTAAACGATCTGGGCCTGTTGCGTCAGGTACCTGAGGGGTGCACGGACCTTTGGCTCGCGTACCGCCGCTCTCAGCGCCGGATGCAGAAGCCCGGCACTGAGTTCCTGTGCCGGTGCGGAGTACGTGTCTGTTTATCTGGCAGCTACCGGTTGACCTCCACGCTCCAGGCTGAGCCAGCAGTCGTGCGAGCACCTCGTCCTCGGGAAGCGGCCAATTCCATCCTCGCGCTGCACCTGCACCTTGCCGCAGAGCAGTTGGCTGGATTTGAGGCAGGACGGAAAGAAGCGCTGCTCGGTCTGGCTGGGTCAGGTGGGTTTCTTCAGGGTTCCTGAAGAGACACCAGGGGGCTTGCTCTCGTTTCGACCATCCGAGACGAGACAGGCAGACGCATCTTCCGTTCTCCCCAGTGTGTTTAGAGAGTGTTATTCTGTATAGAAAGGACCAATTATGGAATTTTGCTCCATATGCGCAACTGTTCTGGAAGCGGAACAGGTCCTCTTTCCCCTTCAGGCTGTCAACAGCAGTCTGGCAGGGATCATTCGCACCAACCGTCTTGAACGGCAGTAGGAGTCCAGCCGCCAATAGATCAGGCCTTGGGGAGCAGCTTGCTCGCAGTGGTTGAACTGAAGTGAGGGAGACGGGGAGGCGCTATTCGTCTTGAGCGGAGTGGAAATGCACTCCACGTTGATATTCCAAACCCGAAGTGTCGGACGTATATTCCTGGTGTTTCTCAATCCACCCATAACGCGGACCGGTTCTCTGGTCTGAGGAAGGACGCACATCCTGTATGTCCGGTGACACTTCCCATCTGCCGCCGATCCTGCGCCGCCTGCATTTGCTGAGGGGTGAGGTCGGGGTGGCCAGTGGGCGAGTCATTGAATACATCCTCCACGACCCTGAGGGCTTTCTCGGGCTGACCATAGCCGAACTCAGTGAGCGCACCGGGACGGGCGACGCCACTGTGGTGCGGGTGGTGCAGAGCCTGGGCTTTGGGGGCTTTCAGGAGTTTAAACTGCAGCTCTCCCGTTCGCTGGCCGTCACCCGGCAGACGAACATTGGGGTGGACGCAGGAGACGCGGCCGTGACGGTCTTAAGTAAGGTGTTCGACGGCGCGGGCATGGCCCTGCGTGACACGCTGGGCCATTTGGACCTGGAGGCTTTCAGTTCAGCGGTGCAGGCCGTCTCCCTCTCCCGGCACATCGCGTTGATCGGCCTGGGCTGGAGTGGCCTCATCGCCCTCGATGGGCAGCAGCGGGGTCTGCGCCTCGGCTTATCCTGCGCTGCACATACCGATCCCAGTGCCTTCTTGCAGGTATCCTCCCTTCTGGAACCCACCGATGTACTGATCGCGGTGTCCTTTAGTGGCGCCAGCCAGGATGTGGTACGGGCTGCCCGCCTGGCGCGGGGAGCTGGCGCGTCCGTGGTGGCGATCACTGGCCTTGGCCGTTCTCCCCTCACTCGCGCGGCACACCACACCTTGACCAGTTCCGCACCAGGCGACCGTTACCGCCCCGAGGGCCTGAACGTCCGGTTTGCGCAGCTGTGCCTGCTCGACGCCCTGTTTACCAGCCTCCACGCCTCGCAAGAACCCTATATGTCCGAACGCATTGCTCGGGCACGCGACGCTCGCCGTGAGTTGAACGCCGACCCCACCTGATTCACGTTTTCGCCGGCCCCCGTGGCCACCAGGAGGTCCAGTATGCGCAAAGTTACCTTGTTCGCCCTGACGGCCGTTCTCTCGCTGGGCGCTGCGCAGGCCCAGAGTTTCAAGTGGGACTCTGCCAAAGGCACCACGCTGCGCGTCTTGCTTAACCAGCACCCCTGGACGACAGCCATCCAGCCGTACCTGCCGGAGTTCGAGAAACTCACGGGGATCCGGTTGGTCACGGAAACCTACCCGGAAGCGCAGTTCCGCCAGAAAGTCCTGGTGGAGCTTTCCACTGGCGGGCAGAACCTCGATGCGTTCATGATGTCCCCCGGCCAGGAAGGGCAGCTGTACGCGAAGAGCGGCTGGGTGGAGGACCTGGACAGCTACGTGAACAACAGGGCCGTCACCGCCGGCAACTGGGGCTTCAGCGACTTCTTTCCCTCGGTCGTGAATTCCACCCGGTATGCGGGCGTGATGACGGGCATACCCATCCAGACCGAGACCACCATGCTGTTCTACCGCAAGGACCTCTTTCAGAAGTACGGCGTCGCCGTGCCCAAAACCCTCAAGCAGCTGGAAACAGCGGCAAAGACACTTCACGGCAAGGACGGCGTGGTCGGCATTGCGCTGCGCGGTAAGGGTGCGGCGGCCACCAGCCAGTTCGCGCCGTACATGTACGCCTACGGGAGCCAGTGGTTGAAGGACGGTGACGCCAACTTCAGCGACCCCAAATTCGTACAGGCGATGACGTTCTACACCGGCCTGCTGCGCAATTACGGTCCGCAAGCCGCCGTGACCATGAGCTGGCCTGAGGTAACGAACCTCTTCGCGCAGGGCAAGGCCGCCATGTTCACGGACGCCTCGCTGTTCCGCTCCATTGTGGACGACCCCAAGAGCAGTTCAGTCGCCGGAAAGGTCGGCTTCGCGGCCATGCCGGGCAACAAGCCGACCGTGACCTCGTGGGCCTTATCCATCAGCAAGGGCAGCCGGAACAAGCAGGCCGCCTGGCTCTTTACCCAGTGGGCCACCAACCGCCAGAACCAGCTGCGCGTCCTACTCAAGGACGTTCCCGCTGTGCGCCGCAGTGTCTGGAACGAATCTGCCTTCAAGAGCCAGGACAAAAACCCGGAGTGGACCAGGGCGCACCTGGGTCAACTCACCCGGGCCACACCCCTGTGGAATCCTCCTGTCAGCCAGGTGGGTGAGGTGCGCGACGCGCTCGGACAGGCCATTGTGGGCATCTTGCAGGGCGGCAATGTGAGGGAGCTGCTGGAGCGGGCCCAGCAGGCCACCAACACCATTATCAGCAAGGAAAAGTAGGCGAACTCTCCTGACGGACCGGCCTCTGCACCCAGTGGGGCCGGTTCCCTCCGCCTGTGCCCCTCGCCGAGGTGACCCATGAGCCTGGCTCCCAGTTCAAAGTCGACGTCCCAGCCCCTTCCCGGTCGGAGGTTTTCCACCTGGCTGGACCGCAACATCCGCTGGGTTTTTCCACTTCCGGCCGTCCTCGCCCTCTTTGCGCTGACCATCTTGCCCCTGATGTTCAACCTGGTGCTCAGCACGCAGGAGCGCTCGGTAAGCGCGGCGCTGCCAAGCAGCTTCGTGGGTCTGGGCAATTACACCGCGGCGTTGCAGGACCCGCGTTTCTGGAATTCCGTACGGTTGATGTTCCTGTTCACGCTGATTGCCGTACCCGCGCAAATGCTGCTGGGTCTGGGGCTCTCCCTGCTGCTCAGCCGTAAAATGCGCGCTTCCGGGCTGGTGCGGGCCGTCGTGCTGCTGCCCATGATCTCCACGCCGGTGGCCGTGGCCCTGATCTGGGCGTTGATGATGGACCCCAACCTGGGCGTCTTGAATTACTTCCTGCAATCGCTGGGGCTGAACCGCAGCCTGTGGTTGGCGGACGCGCGGCTGGTGGTTCCCGCATTGGCCCTGGTCGACATCTGGCAGTGGACGCCCCTGGTGTCGCTGATCTTGCTCGCGGGGCTCCAGACCATGCCCGAGGAGCCGTTCGAAGCCGCGCGAATCGACGGCGCGTCACCCTGGCAAGTCTTTCGCTTCATCACTTGGCCCATGCTTCAGCCCGCGGTGTTCGCCGCGCTGACCTTGAGGCTGATTGATGCCCTGAAGACCTTCGACATTATCGAAGTGATGACCCAGGGGGGGCCTGGCAGTGCCAGCGAGACCCTGAACGTGTATGCCTATCACACCGGCTTCGAGTTCCTGCGGGTCGGGTACACGGCGGCACTGCTCACCCTGCTCCTCGTTACGGTTGCCGTGGTCGCCATCGGCGTGAATCTGCTGAGGCGCCGAGGATGAGTGGCGGTCGCGAATCTTCCCTCAGGGACCTGGTGCTGAACGTCTTGCTGGGGTTGATCATCCTGGCGATGCTGTTTCCGTTCGTCTGGATGATCCTGATGAGCCTTAAGACCCAGGTGCAGAACACCGCGCCCACACCAGTCTGGCTGTTTACGCCCGTACTGGACAACTACCGCAACGTAATTGAGCGCAATGACTTCCTGGTGTTCACCAAAAATAGCCTCATCGTCGCGGTAGCGGCCACGTTCATCGGCATGGTGTTGGGCCTGCCGGCGGCGTATGCCATTGCGCGCTTCAAGCAGCGGGGCCTGAGCTTGTGGATTTTGATCAGCCGCATCATCCCCTACATCACGTTCCTGCTGCCGTTATTTCTGGCCTTTACACGGCTGAACTTGATCGGTTCGTTTACCGCCCTGATCACCAGCCACCTGATCATTACCCTGCCGCTGATCGTGTGGATCACCATCGCTTTTTTCGAGGACATTCCCACCGACCTCGAGGAAGCGGCGCTGGTGGACGGTTCAAGCCGGGCGGGGGCCTTCGTGCGGATTATCCTGCCGCTCGTCGCGCCAGGCATGGTGACTGCAGGAATTCTCGCAATGATCTTTTCCTGGAACCAGTTTCTGTTCAGCCTGATTCTGGGCGGACCGGCGACCAAGACCGTGCCCGTGGCGGTGTTCAACTTTCTGAGTTACGGCAGTCAGGACTACGGAGCGATCGCGGCGGCAGCCGTGCTGATTACCCTCCCGATCATCGTGCTGTCCCTGACCGTTCAGCGTTACATCGTGAAGGGCCTGACTGCCGGGGGCGTCAAGGGATGAGGGCAGTCCACGCTCCGCCTCCCGTCGTCCTGGCCCTGGACCTGGGCAGCAGCGGCGTGAAGGGCGCGGCATTCGACACGTGGGGGCGCAGCCTCGCGGGCCTGGAGGTGCAGGAAAGCGTCGCGCTGCGGTACGCCTCGGGTGGCGTCGCTGAGGTGCCTCTGAACGACGTCATGACAGCGGCCGAAAGGGTGCTCGACCGGCTGCACAGCCGCCTGGGGAACCGCGCCGTGCTGGCGGTCGCGCTAACGTCCATCGCGAGCACCCTCGTCGCGCTGAACAAACGGGGCGAAGCGGTTGGCCCGGTCCTGTCGTATGCAGACACCCGCTCTGCTGGCGAGGTGGAGGCCCTGAGGGGACTGACGTCACCCGATGAAACGGGCTGTCCTGCCTTCAGCGCGTACTGGCCAGCGCAGGTACGCTGGTGGCGCTTGACGCACCCTGAATTGTCCGTCGCCCGGTTCTGCTCGGTGCCGGATTTTCTCCTGGAGCGCTGGACGGGTGAGTGCGTTACGAGCTACTCGCTCGCCTCCTGGACGGGACTGCTGGACCGCCGAACGCTGGGTTGGAATGCGCGGGCGCTCGCAGCGGCGGGACTGCACGCTTCGCAGTTGCCGGTCCTCGGAGACCACGACACGCCCCTGTTCCTCCAGCGCAGATGGGCTGACCGCTGGCCCAAGCTGGCGCTTGCGCCCTTTCATCCGGCGGTGGCGGACGGCGCCACCGCCAACGTCGGCAGTGGCGCCCTCACCCTCAGCCGCCCGGCGGTGACCGTTGGCAGCACCAGCGCGGTGCGCTTCGCCGTGAGGGGCGACCCGCCTCCCATCCCGCCGGGCTTGTGGTCGTACCGCATTGACCGGGAGACGCACCTGCTGGGCGGCGCGCTGACCGAGGGGGGGAACCTCTACTCGTGGCTGCAGACCACCTTACGCCTGGGTCGGGAATTGGATCAGGAGCTCCTGACGTTGTCCCCGGACGCGCACGGCCTGACCTTTCTGCCCGCGCTGGGTGGCACCCGCAGCCCCGATTACGATCCGCACGCGCGCGGCACCATTCACGGCCTGGGGTACGCCACAACGCCTGTTGAAATCGCCCGGGCCGCAATGGAGGGCGTCGCTTGCCGATTGGCGAACGTCGCGTGGCGGCTCCCCGTCTCCGGTGACGCGTTGTTTGTCGCCAGCGGTCAGGCGCTGCTGGCCTCACGGGCGTGGCAGCAGATCCTTGCGGACGCGCTGGGACGCCCACTGCTGTTGGAGGACATCCGCGCAGGAGCGAGCGCTCGCGGCGCAGCGCTGATGGCCCTGCAGAATCAAGGCCATCAGGTGTCGACCGAACCGGTCGCCCAGCGCCTCGTGAAGCCTGACCCTGCGCACCATGACGCTTACCGGGCACTGCACGTCCGCATGGACTGCCTGACCGATCAGCTGCGGGAATTGCGGACGCTGCGGGAGCGGGTCGGGTGAGCGGCCTGTTGGACGTTTTGACGCGGGACCGGGTACTGCCCCTCTTCACGCCGGAGGACCTACGCGCGTCCCGCACCCGGTTGGAGGCCCTGCAGGACCTGGGCGTAAGAGCCGTGGAATTGACTGCCCGCTCCCCGAAGGCCGCCACGAACTTCGGCACACTTCGGCGTGAGTTCCCCAACCTGCTCCTTGGCGCGGGCACCATTCTGGACCCCGACACGGCCCGGGCGTACCTTGCGCAGGGAGCGGCCTTTCTCGTGGGCCCTTGCCTGATCCCGGAGGTGGCGAGGGTCTGCCGCGAGGTGGGCGCGCCGTATCTCCCCGGTGCGGGGACGGTGCGGGAGGTGGTTGAGGCGCAGGGCGCTGGGGCCGAGATCGTGAAGTTGTTTCCCGCTGAGGTTCTGGGTCCAGCCTTTGTCCGCGCGCTGCGCGGGCCTTTGCCCGGTGCGCGGCTGCTGGTGACGGGCGGCGTGACGCCCACCGAGGAAAGCGTGAGGACGTGGCTCGAAGCTGGCGCTCTGGCAGTCGGGCTGGGCGGCGCACTGTTCAAGCTGCCGGCTGAGCAGCAGCTTCGCCGCCTGAAGGCCCTGCTGGCCACCGCGCGGCAGCTGACCCCCAGTGAGGCGCGTCCATGAGTGGTGCGGCTCCTGGAGGCGTCCTGACCTTCGGGGAGGGGCTGATGAAACTGGCCCTCCCGCCAGCGCAGCGCCTGGAAGAACTCGGGAACCTGCGCGCGGAATGCGCGGGGTCTGAGCTCAACGTTGCGGCGGCGCTACGGACGCTGGGCCGTCCGGCAGCGTGGGTGAGCGGTCTCCCCGGGGGTCCGCTGGGGGACTGGGTGCGCGCCCATGTTCGCGCGCTTGACGTTCAGGACCTCAGCCTGGAACGCCCAGGCCGGTTGGGCACGTTCTACCTCGAAGATCACCATCCACCCCGCCCCAGCCGCGCCGTATACGACCGTGAGGGCACAGCGTTTCAGGCCCTGACCGCCGCGGACCTGAACGGGTCCTGGCTCGGGGGCCGCTCAGCGCTGCACGTCAGCGGCATCAGCCTCGCGCTGGGACCGGGGCCGAGGGCGCTTGCGCTGGCTCTGGTGGGAGCGGCACGTGAACGCGGCGCCGTGGTGTCTTTCGACGTGAATCACCGCCGCTTGCTGCTCCCGGACCATGCCGCGGCAGACACCTATGGCCCAGCGGCGCAGCGTGCAGATCTCACCTTCGTTGCGGAACGTGACGCCGAGCTCTTCGGAGGAGCTGAGGGTCTGCGCGCCCTGAATCCCCAGGCCCAGATTATCGTCACCAGAGGCGCGCGGGGCAGCGAAACGCACCTGCCGGGCGGCGAGGTAATCACTCAGGACGCGTTTCCAACCGCGGGGCCCGGCCGGGTGGGTCGTGGGGACGCTTTCGCAGGCGGGTACCTCCACGCCTACCTGGACGGCGGGTCTCCCCGCGAGGCACTCCGCTTCGCCGCTGCGTGCGCCGCCCTGAAAACCACCCTTCCTGGTGACCAGCTGCGCGCCAGCGAAGCGGAGTTGCGGGCCGTCCAGGCAGGCAGCGAAACGGATGAACCGCGCCGCTGACGTTGCGCGCCGACGTGCTGGGTACGGAGTAAAGGAAGGTTCCTATGCAGATGACCATGCGCTGGTTTGGCTCCGCCGATCCCGTTCCCCTCTGGAAGCTCCGCCAGGTGCCCAACCTGACGGGTATTGTGAGCGCCCTGCACGACGTTCCTCCCGGTGAACCGTGGACCCGGGAGGGCGTGGCGGCTCTGCGCGCGCAAGTTGAAGCGGTTGGCCTCACACTCCGCGTGATCGAGAGCGTCCCGGTGCATGAGGACATCAAGCTGGGCAATGCCCGCCGAGATGAACGGATCTCCGCCTTCGTGGCCAGCCTGGAGGCCGTCGCCGCGGAGGGTGTACCTGTGGTTTGCTACAACTTCATGCCGGTGTTCGATTGGACCCGCACCGACCTCGCCACACGCTTGCCTGACGGCAGCACCACCTTGACGTTCCGCCAAGCGCATGTGGACGGCACCCCCGGTGAGGAGCCCCTCCCGCTCCCAGGCTGGGCGGAAGCGTACACTCCGCAGGCCCTGAGCGCGCTCCGCATGGCGTATGCGGCCGTGGGCGAGGAGCAACTGCGCGCCAACCTGGCCTTCTTCCTGCGCGCCGTGGTCCCGCACGCCGCGCGTTTGGGGGTCAAGCTTGCCATTCATCCGGACGATCCACCCTGGCCTGTGCTGGGACTGCCGCGCGTGGTCAGTACCGCCGAGGACCTGGACTTCCTGCTGAACGCTGCCCCCGACGAACACAATGGCCTGACCTTCTGCACGGGCTCCCTGGGGGCACGTGCAGACCACGACCTGCCCGCCCTCGCTCGGCGCTTTGCGCACCGCATCCATTTCGTGCACGCCCGCAATGTGCGTCGGCATGGACAGCGTGATTTTGATGAGGTGGCCCACATCAGCGCCCACGGCAACATTGACCTCGCGCAGACGGTCACGCGGCTTGCGCAGTTGCGTCCCGAGGTGCCCATCCGTCCGGATCACGGCAGGATGATCTGGGGGGAGACCGGCCGGCCGGGGTACGGCCTGAACGACCGTGCCCTGGGCGCCACGTACCTGCAGGGCCTGATTGACGGAGCGAGGCTGCGTTCCCATGCCTGAGTTGCTCCCGCTGTTGCGTAAGCACCGACTGCTCGCCATCCTGCGCGGCGTGCCAAGCACGCGTGCACCGCGCCTGGTGGCGGAATTGCGGGGCGCAGGCATCCAACTGTTCGAAGTGGCCCTCAGTGACGGGCACGGTTTGGGTGCGCTGCAGGCTGTCCGTGCCGCCTTCGGCCCTGACCTGTTTTTGGGAGCCGGCACGGTGGTGACGCCCGAACTCGTGAGGGCCGCGCAGGCCGCCGGAGCAACCTTCGTTGTGACGCCGCACGTGGCTCCCGAAGTGGCCCGGGCCTCCCAGGAACAGGGCCTGGGCCTGCTGATGGGGGCGCTCACCCCGACTGAAATTGCTGAGGCTCTCGCCATGGGAAGTGCGGCCGTGAAGGTGTTTCCGGCGGGCCCGCTCGGGCCGGATTACTTTCGGCACCTGCGCGGACCCTACCCGGACGCTCCACTCCTCGCCGTTGGAGGCCTCAGCGCTCAAAACGTCGGGGAGTACCTGAACGCCGGGGCACTCGGGGCCGGGGTGGGCGGTGCCCTCACCCGGACAAACTGGGCCTCTCCCGACTGGGCTGCGCTGAGGACGGCCGCGCAACACCTGGTCGCCGCTGTGGGGAGCACCGCATGAAAATCACCCGGCTTGAGACTTTTCTGGTGCCGCCCCGGTGGTTGTTTCTCAAGGTGGAGACCGACGAAGGCATCTGCGGTTGGGGCGAACCGATTGTCGAGGGGCGCGCCCATACCGTTCAGGCGGCGGTGGATGAGCTCGCTGACGTGCTGGTCGGGCAGAATCCGGGGCACATTGAGGACTTGTGGCAGGTGATGCACCGGGGGGGCTTCTACCGGGGTGGCGCCGTGTTCATGAGCGCGATCGCGGGGATTGATCAGGCGTTGTGGGACATCAAAGGTAAGGTGCTGGGCGCGCCGGTGCACAGCCTGTTGGGCGGGCCGTGCCGTGACCGCATGCGGGTGTACTCCTGGATTGGAGGAGACCGGCCCGCTGAAGTGGCTGCCGCTGCAAGCGCGGCACAGCAGGCGGGCTTTACGGCAATCAAGATGAATGCCACTGAGGAAATGACCTACCTGGACGTGCACTCCAAGATTGACGCGGTCCTGGCGAGGGTTCAGGCCGTACGGGACGCCACGACGCCTGACTTTGGGATTGCGGTGGACTTCCACGGGCGTGTTCACCTGCCTATGGCGCGGGTGCTGGCCCGGGAACTTGATGCGCTGCGGTTACTGTTTATTGAGGAGCCGGTGCTCAGTGAGAATCTGGAGGCGTTGCGTGAGGTGCGCCGGGTGACAAGCACGCCGATCGCGCTGGGTGAGCGAATGTACTCCCGCTGGGAATTCAAGGCGGTGCTGCACGAAGGGCTGGCAGACATCCTGCAGCCTGACTTGTCGCACGCCGGAGGCATTACCGAATGCCGGAAGATCGCCGCGATGGCGGAGGCATACGACGTTGCGATTGCGCCGCACTGCCCCCTGGGTCCGATCGCGCTGGCCGCATGCCTCCAGGTGGACGCTGTGGCGCACAACGCGGCCATTCAGGAACAAAGTCTGGGGATCCACTACAACCAGGGCAGCGACCTGCTCGATTACCTGACGGACCCAGCGGTCTTCGGGTACTCCAACGGATACGTGGCCATTCCCACAAGCCCTGGGCTGGGCATTGAAGTGAATGAGGCGTTCGTTCGTGAGCAGGCGCGCACTGGGCACCGCTGGCGCAACCCAGTATGGCGACATGCAGACGGGAGTGTGGCCGAGTGGTAGGAGGGGCAGGTACACCGAAAGGGACGCGGAGTTGCTGTTTTCGGGGAGCGAACGGTCTGGCACTCTTTCGGCCGAGTGGTGAATACCAAGGGGTGCCGGTGACTCTCCGGGCGTAGGGAGAGCGCAAAGGAAAAGAGAGCCGTTTCAGGCTCTCTTTTTCATCGGTGCTTACTTACCACCGGTCGTCGCGGCGCTGGAGACGGTCGATGAGTGCACCTCCCGTGGAGTCGCCGGGACCGGACACGTCGACCTGACGGCAACACGGCCCTGTTTCAAGTCGCTTTCTGAGCTGGACGCCCCTCTGTGCTCAGCTGCCTCAGCCGCTTCAATACCTCCAGGTCACCGAAGCCCCGGTCCAGCACAAAAGTGATGCGCAGGATACCGACCTCCCGCAGCGAACGCGTGATCTCACCCAGCGCTTCGGGGACGACCGTGTTCTCACTCAGAACACCAGGACTCCGCGTGCTGTACGTGCGGCGCTACCGCACGCGTTTAGAGCATTTGACATCATAAGAGGATGAAGAAGCGGGTCGGGGCACGCAGATACAGCGTTGATCTTCGAGAACGGATTGTCGCAGCGGCGCTGAAGGAGAAGGACCATCAGCGGGTGGCTGAAACGTTCGACGTCGATGTGCGAACGATCGCGTTGTATCTGAAGAAACACGAGGTAGGCACCTTGACGCACGTGAAGCGCCCGACTGGGCGTCGCCCACGGGTGCACAGCGAGCATGAGCAAGTCCTCCAGCAACTGGAGGAGGACTTGGACGCCACCCTCGAAGAACATGCCCGCAAGTTGGAAGCTGTGACAGGACTGAAGATCAGTTATCGAACGGTGGACCGAGTCTTCCGTCGGCATGGCGTCACCTACAAAAAAAACGCGGGTCGCGTGCGCACAGAAGGAGGAACTGCGTCAGCAGTTCCTGAACGACCTGAAGCCGTACCTGCAGACCCCTGCCCGTCTGGTCTTTCTTGACGAGAGCGGCTTCCACACGGCCATGACCCGAGGCTATGGTCGCGCGCACCACACACAGCGTGCGGTCGCTTCCGTCCCCCGCAACTGGGGACGGAACCAAACTTCGTATGCGCGCTGCAGGCGAGTGGTCCCTTTGCGCCCCTGATCCTGGACGGTGCTGTCAACGGCGTGAGTTTCGAGTGGTACGTCCGAGAAATCCTGTGCCCAGCTTTGACCCCAGGACAGGTCGTGGTGCAGGGCAATCTCTCGGCACATCACCGTGCACCCATTCGGACGCACATCGAAGCCCGGAATTGTATGGTCCTGTTTCTGCCTCCCTACAGCCCCGACTTCAACCCGACCCAGGGCATGTTCTCTAAAGTCAAAGCCCTCGTCCGTGCCCGTGAGTGGCGAGACCGGACTGCTCTGCTTCAGGGCATTTGGGACGCTTTGAACGCCGTTTCGCTACGAGACGTTTTTGGCTGGTTCACGCACGCCTTCCCCGACATCTTCTGATGTCAAATGCTCTAGAGCGTTTGTCCGAAGGGGGGGAGCCGCGGGTGAAAGGGCACCCCTCACGGCTCCCCATTCTCCCCGATGCGCATTCAAGTTCGGTCAAAAAGAAGTCCCCTTCTTGACAAATGCGCTAAGAGCTACAGAGCCCCTTCCACTGCGGCCAACACCTGCACCGCTGCCTGCAGGTCTGTTTCCCTCAGGCTGTGCGCCACACGGTTGGCCCAGGCCGCTTGCGCTTGCTCAATGGCTGTCAGCACGCGCTGTCCTTCAGGCGTCAGGCGCAGCAGCTTGGCGCGCTTGTGGTCAGGGTTCGGCCCGTAGGCGGCCAGACCGTCGGCCACCAGGAGATCAGCCGTGCGCTGCACACTCTGGCGAGTCAGGCCCATGGTGCGGGCCACCGCCGCCACTGTTTGCGGCATGTGGTCGATGCAGCCCATGACCTGCCAGCGGCTGCTCGTCTGCCCGCTGGGTGCAGTCAACCGGTCGCCAGCGTCCAGCAGCAGGCCGTTCAGGCGAAAGATCCGCAACACGAGATCAGAAAAAGCAGCGGCAATAGGCGTCAGGGACATGCGTTGACAGCCTACTGTCAACTTGGGTACACTGCCTTACTTGACAGCAGACTGTCAAAAGGAGGTCAGAATGACTGTCTTCTCGTCCGTTCCGGGGGGCGAGATTGAGGTCCTGGGCGGGTGGCTTGACAGTCATGTGGCGGCGCAATGGCAACATGTCCTCATCACACATGCCGTAAAGCTGGCCAACGCCTACGCCAGAGCGGATGAAGCGACCCGCGGCACACGTCTGAACCTGCCGCGGGCAGCCAGGCGCGAGTGCTGCCGCATGGCCTCCGTGCAGGGCCGCCACTGCCCGGAGACGGGTTGGGGTGAGGCCGACGAGACCATTGCGCACGACCACACCCGTTTCCACCTCCCTCGGCGAGTCGGCGTGTCTGGGGTATCCACTGCCAATCTCACTGCTGCGGAGGCAACACCCTCCGAGAAGCCCTCCCACTTTGCCGCCGCCCTCCCCTTTCATGCCTGGGACGAGGCGTCTCCCAAAAGCCAAATGTTAAGCCCATCTCAAGGTCAGATGCCGGGAGTCTTCACATCTGGCTCAAAGAGGCTGAAGGCAGGAGGAACAACCATGGCCGACAGGACCTTCATTGAAGTGCGCGGCGCACGTGAGCACAACCTCAAGAGCATCTCGGTAGACATCCCAAAGCGCCGCATCACGGTGTTTACGGGCGTGTCGGGTTCGGGCAAGTCCTCCCTGGTATTCGACACGGTGGCCGCTGAGGCGTAGCGGCAGCTGAACGAGACGTTCACGGCCTTCGTGCAGGGTTTCCTGCCGCATTACGGGCAGCCGGACGTGGACAGCGTGAAGCACCTGAATGCCCCCGTCGTCATCAGTCAGCAGCGGGTGGGCGGTGGGTCGCGCTCCACGGTAGGCACCTACACCGATATCGCTGCGCCGCTGCGGCTGCTGTACTCACGCCTCGGACAGCCCTTTGCAGGGCCAGCCTTCGCTTTTTCCTTCAACACGCCGCAGGGAATGTGCCCCGAGTGCGAGGGCATCGGCAAGACGGTGCGGCTGAACCTGGACCGCCTGCTGGACCGCACGCGGTCGCTGAACGGTGGCGCTGTCCTGCACCCGGACTTCAAGCCAGGCAAGTGGCTCTGGAAGACGTACGCCCTGAGTGGCCTTTTTGACAATGACAAGCCGGTGCAGGACTACAACCGGGAAGAACTCCACCTGCTGCTCTACGGCCGCGACCTCAAGGTTCCGCTGGGTGAAATCCACATGACCTACGAGGGGTTGGCCCTGCGCTTCGAGCGTATGTACCTGAAAAAGGACGCCGCCTCCATGTCTGACCGTAGCCGCGCGGTATTCGAGCAGTTTGTAACCGGCCAGACCTGCCCGGTATGTCACGGCGCGCGCCTGAGCGCGGCGGCACTGGCCTGCCGAATTGAGGGCCGCAACATTGCTGAGCTCGCCAACCTGGAAGCCACCGACCTGTTGGCCTTCTTACGGGGGCTGGGTGACCCTACCGCTGCCCGCGTGGTTTCTCACCTGGCCGAGCGCGTGGCACACCTTATCGAGATTGGCCTGGGCTACTTGAGCCTGAGCCGCGAAACCACCACCCTGTCCGGCGGGGAGAGTCAGCGTCTGAAGCTGGTCCGTCACCTGGGCAACAGCCTGACCGACATGCTGTACGCGCTGGATGAGCCCAGCGTGGGCCTGCACCCACGCGATGTGGCCCGCCTGAATGGCCTGTTGGGCGCGCTGCGCGATAAGGGAAACACCGTGCTGGTGGTGGAACACGACCCGGACGTGATTCGGGTGGCCGACCACGTGGTGGATATGGGCCCAGGACCAGGCATACGTGGCGGCGAGGTGGTCTTTGAAGGCAGTTACGAGGCCCTGAAGGCCGCTCCCACCCTAACAGGACGGTACCTCACCCAGCAGTTGCCGCTGAAGGCCCAGCTTCGGTCACCACGCGGCTGGCTGAGCGTGAAGGGCGCGCGCCTTCACAATCTCAACGACGTGTCGGTGGACATTCCGACGGGCGTGCTGACGGTGGTGACGGGCGTGGCAGGCTCGGGCAAAAGCACCCTGATCCACGACGTTTTTCTGCCCCATTACCCGAACGCTGTGGTCATTGACCAGTCGCGCGTGACCGTAAACAGCCGCTCGGCACCCGCGACATACACGGGCATCATGGACCCCATTCGCAAGGGGTTTGCCAAGGCCAGCGGCCAGAGCCCAGCGCTGTTCAGCTTCAACTCGGAGGGGAGTTGCCCGACTTGCGCGGGACTGGGCGTGGTGTATACCGACCTGGCCTTTATGGAGGGCGTCTCGGCCGTGTGCGAGGTCTGTGGGGGCAAGCGCTTCAAGCCCGAGGTGCTGGGGCATACGCTGCGCGGCCAGACGATCAGCGACGTGCTGAACATGACGGCCGAAACGGCGCTCGCCTTCTTCACCGAGAAGCCCATTCGCGCGGTGTTGCAGGCCATGAACGATGTGGGCCTGGGCTACCTGACGCTGGGGCAGCCGCTGAGCACCGTCTCGGGCGGCGAGGCACAGCGGCTCAAGCTGGCGACCGAACTGCACAAGAAGGGCAGCGTCTACGTCATGGACGAGCCCACCACGGGCCTGCACCTCAGTGACATCGGCCTCCTTATGGGCATCATCGACCGGCTGGTGGACGGCGGCAACAGCGTCATCCTGATTGAACACCTGTTGGACGTGATTCGGCAGGCCGACTGGCTGATCGACCTGGGGCCCGAAGGGGGTCGGGCTGGCGGCGAGGTGCTGTACAGCGGCCCGCCGAGAGGGCTGCTGGCGTGCGAGCGGTCGGTCACGGCAAGGTATTTGTAAGAGGCGTTGTGGCGAGTTGTTAAGGGAGGGTGACGTGGTCCCCAGCGCCCAGAAGCCTGCCAGTGACCGATTTCCCGAACCCATCCCTCGACAGGCGGGTTCATTGGGCCAGCGCGGACTGGCCCCGATCAAAACTGCAAGCCGTTGAACGTCTTTGGTCATTGACGAATGCCGCGCGCAAAAATCAACGTTTCAAAACCCTTCAAGCCCTCACCGCGGTACGCCGTGAGCAGTGCCGTTACTTGAAGCAGCAGCGGGAACGGCTCTGCGTCCTCACCCTCGTTCACACGTGGCCTCGTGTAACGAATTAGAGCATTTGTCTGAATTGCGCCGCGCGTGAGGAAGGGTACCCCTCACAGATCCATTCTCCCAACTGCACATTCAAGCTCGTTCTGTTCGGTCAAAAAAATGACCTCTTTTTGACAAATGCTTAATCCGAATCCGTGTCAATCATGCATCACATCCGTGCCGTCAGAGGTAAACGTCTCTTCAGCTGAGAAGAGCTGCAGAAATGTGTGGACGACGCGTTCGTCCAACAAAGCCCCCGCCTCTTTCCGAAGTTGGTCAGCAGCCTCTATATGCGTCCAGGCCTTCTTGTAAGGGCGCTCGTTTGTGAGCGCGTCATACACATCTACGACGGCAAATATCCGGGCTGCCAGTGGAATTTCCGTTCCAGCAAGGCCCCTGGGGTATCCACTCCCGTTCCAACGTTCCTGGTGATGCAGGACGACTTCTAACGTGGTGGGGGGTAGGGAAGGAATGTGGTGCAGCATCTCATACCCGATGCTGGGGTGGCGCTTGATGACGTCCCACTCCTCCGGGGTGAGTTTGTCCGGTTTCAGCAGAATGGAATCTGGAATGGCGACTTTCCCCGTATCGTGCAGGAAAGCCCCCCACCGTAGGGCGTCGAGATCATCACCGGAAAATCCCATTGCTTGACCCAACCGTTCCGTGAAGTGAACCACACGGTCGGTATGACCCTTGGTTTCGTAATCCCGGTACTCCAGTGCCAGGCCCAGTGCGCGGAGCGTCTCTTCCCGGGACGTGTTGAGTTGCTCGATGTGGTGCGAGCGTTCGAGCGCGTGGCTCAAGCGGGCTGTGACATTCGAAAGGAGTTGGCGGGTCTCCTCGCTGGTCGTGACGCTTTGATCGGTTCCGAACACCAAGACGACGCTGAGATCTCCTTCCTGCGCCACAGGCAGGACACACAAAGACCGCCAATGTGGGCGGGGAAGCAGCTCGGGCGGACTGAGAATCGCTTTGTCCTCTGAAATGAAGTGCGGTTCCCGGCGTGTCAGAGCGCTTAGAACAGAGTCCGTGAAAGGCAGCTGCGCCAGCTCCTGGGGACGGGTAGCGAGAGGAGGGGGGGTTTCACCCGCTGCGACGAGAACAGAGATGGTTCCAGCGTTGAAGCTAAAGGCGTACCCGTAGTCGTATTCCGTCAAGGACAAGCACTTGTAGAGGGCCTCCTCGACCAATTCCAAGGGCGTGACCCGTTGCTCGAGGGAAACGGTAAACTCAAGGAGTTTCCGGTACCGGTTCAGCTGTGCTTTCACCTCGAACTCGGCCTGTTTGCGCTGTTCTATGTCGCGGGTGGTGCCGTTGAAGGCCACCACCTCACCCGTCGCGGGATCACGAACTGTCTTGAACGTGGTTTCAACCCAGACCAGCGAACCGTCTTTTCGCTTGAGCCGGTACTCGAACTTCTCCTGCTCGAACTCGGGAGTAAAGCGGCGTTGAAAGGCCTGCTGTAATGCACAACGGTCCTCCTCGAAGACGATGTGGAGGGGGTCGGGACTGAGCACCTCTTCACTGGTGTACCCCAGGAGGTCGCGGACATTGGGGGAGGAATATTCCACGCGTCCGTCCGGCGCGTATTGACGAACAAGGTCGCTGGCGTTATCGGCCAACCGGCGGAAGTTGCGCTCACTTTCTGCCAGGGCCCGAATGGACTCCTCACGGGCTTGTTCTGCCACAATTCGGGCCGTCACATCTCTTGAGTTGACCAGAATTCCCCGAATGTGCTCTTGGTTCCGGAGGTCTCGCCCGACGCACTCCAGCCAGACCCAGTGGCCTTGCTGGTGGCGGAAACGCACCACGACGATCATGGGGTCGCCCGTTGGGACCAGCCTGGAGATGGCCAGTTGGCTCCGCCGATGCTCTTCAGGATGAACAAGTTCAAAGACGCTTTGACCGATGAGGGCATCAGCGTGATAGCCCAAAATGTTCTCTACACTGCCGCTGACGTACCGAATGACGGCCTCTGCGTCAATGATCGTCACGATGTCTGAACTGTTTTGATTGACGATCTTGTCCCAGGACTGCTGACGTTCTTTTTCCCGGTACAGCAGTGCACGGTCTAATGCCGGGGCACAGAGGTCGGCCACCATCAGGAGAAACTCACGCTCATCCTCCTCAAAGTGCCGGTCACGATCAAACGATAGGGAGATGGCTCCAATGAGCCGGTCACCGATCAGAAGGGGAAGTACAGCGGTACTGCCAAAAGCACTGGAATGGTGCGCGTGAATGTATGGGTAAGCCTTTTGAAAATCAGTGCCACTCAGGAAGACGGGCTCCTTCTTGCGAGCTGCTTCGGAAACAGGTGTACCGAACCCCACCAAGAATCTGGCCCATCTGTCGGCGGCTTCTGTGGAATATCCCGCGTGTCCAATCAGTTCGAGAAATTGACGATCAGGACTCAGGAGGTATATTCCACCCGCGTCCGCTTGGGTGACTCGCAGACCTGCATTCAGCACGGCAGCGACGACATCGGCCACTTCTGCCGTGCTGGCAAGCGTACGGGTGATCTCCTTGAGCGCGTCACGGTAGGCGTCTCGTCGCCTCTGGTAGGGGCGAAGCTGGACCAGGAGGGCGTGAACACCCGGCTCGTCCAAGAGGTGCGTCACCCGGCCGATAAGCCACACCCACTCTCCGTTGGCATGCCGAGCACGAAAGCGTGGCAGGTCGAGGGTGTGTTTTGGCAGGAGCTCTTGAAGCTTCTGCGCAATGATGGGCCGGTCCTGGGGATGGACAGAGGCGTGCACATCTCGCCCTTCGGAAGCGCCGATGGGGTAACCGAGAATGCGGATAAGGGCAGGGCTGGCGTACACGATACGGTGATGGCGATTGAGGAGGAGGCTGAGCTCTGCTCCATGCTCGGCGATCCTCTTGAGGAGATCAGCCCCCGTGCTCCTGGCGTGAGCGCCCTCACCCGGATTTGGCGACGTCATGGTAAGACTTCTGTTGTTCTGCAGCATGTCTTCATGCAATCGCCCCCAGCTTCTCCGTCATCTTAAATCCGCTCTTCAGTTTGCGGGTGTAGGAACATCGGGGATCTTACTGTGCGCTGCCGTAGACTGACAGTGCCGCCCCTGGGCAGGGCGTCCCGGGCCCGCCAAATGGCGTATCCGGCGTGCGGCAGGTCTGCCCACACTTGCACGCCATGACGTACGGCATAACGCCGCCCGAACGGCAAATTGACCTGCACCTTCTGAATGGACGGGTGTCCGCGTGGTCCGAAAGGTGCCTGGGCGTCCAGTGAGGTTCTGTACTGGCGCGGCGATAAGCGGTGCGCTCGGCTTCGGCGCGGGTTGAGTATAGCGTTCATTTCATCCGAAGAGCTTCGTGGTGGCGCGCGAGGGTACGCCGGGCGGCCCGCGTGGAGAACTGCCAATTCCGCGTGACGCTCGCCTCTGAGCGCACTGCCGCGGCGGTGGGGTTGCAGAACCGTGACTGCTGTTTTGAAGGGTGACTTGAAGATTGTCTTCGCCTTTCGCTTGCTGACAGGGCAGGGGTCTCCTCTCGACACGGGGGATCAGAGCGGACGTCCGTACGTTCCAGTGTGTACGGACTTCAGACTGAGACGCTGCTCGTGTGGCGGCATTGCCGGGAAACGGAGTGAAGAAAAGAAAGTGCCAGTCCAATCAAGCCGCGTCTACTCATCTGCTCAGGAAACCCAAAGACCATCCGACCGAGCTGATCGGCTGCCCCCAGGGCCTGCTGAGCAACCCTCACTCCGGATGCCCCGTGCGGCAGACGGATGTGCCCGCCTGCCGGGGCCAGGCGTTGAGGTGGTGCTCGCTGGCAGAGTGCTGCGGCCAGTGAGTGGAGCTTCCCCAACTCCAACTGAAAACTGTGACCCAGTTAATGGGGTCACAGTCATGAACAGCGGTATTGACGCTGAACGTCATTGTGGGTCGGGGTGCACGAAATCAGTGTAGCGGCGTGGGCACCCCTGCCCCCTCGTCCGTGTTCCGGCCCTGCGGTGCTCGACTGCGCAGCGGCACGACCGGCAGGAACAGCGTGATGACCAGGCCGAGCAGCACAATCCAGATACTTGTTCCAAACATCTTCACGACGCTCGCGGTAAAGCCTTCCTTCATGCCGATCGTGACCTGCCGCGTGAGCTTGTCGGCTTGAACATCCAGCCCAGCCTTGATCTTTGCCAGAGCCCTGGCGGTCGCCCCCTTCACGGCGGCGTCTTCCTGGGCCAAGACGCCTTGGCCAAAGCGCTGAGCAGTGATCTGTGCCGCCTGGGGAGTGGACAGAGCCTGAACAGGCAGGGCCTGAAGTTGTGCCTTCAGGGGGGCCGGGATGGCGGCATTCTTCAGCAGCGCCTGACGTCCGGCTTCTCCCTGACGCAAAGCGGCACTGAGCTGCTCTGCTTCCTGCGTCAACCTCTGGTGAACGGCAACCTGGATTCCACCACCCTGTAGGGTGGCCTTGAGGTCGGCGGGCAGTTGCGGGTTTTGGAGCAGGGTCCGGGTGGCCGCCGCGTCCCCACTGAACGCCCGCTCAATCTGTGCGTACTGCTTTGCAAAGGCCGCCCTGATCTCCTTGCCCGTGTCGCTGTTGCCGCTCTGGGCACGCATCTCTCCCAGATTAATGTGCTGCGCCGCGTTGGCCATGCCGGGCACCTGGGGCAGGTGTCTGGGCAGCTCGGTCTGGAGATTGTTGATCAGCAGGGTGCCGAATAGCGCCGCGCCGATGGTGCTGCCGATCTGGCGGTAGAACTGTGCGCCAGAGGTAGCGATGCCCATCTGGTGCATCGGCACGGCGTTCTGAATAGCGATGTTGAACAAGCTCATGGCCGGGCCGAGGCCCAGACCCACGATAAACATGCGCCAGGCAAGGTCAGCGCGGGTGGTGTCAATTCCGATGCGGGTCAGGAAGAACACACCGATCAGCAACACGACCGGGCTGCCCACGATGAAGGGCTTGTACTTGCCGGTCCGCGCGACCAGGTTGCCAGAGACGATGCTGGAGAAGATCAGGCCTGCCATCAGCGGCAACATGGAGAGGCCGGAATTGGTGGCGCTGATGCCCTGTACGGTTTGCATAAACAGCGGCAGGAACATCACGATGCCCATAAAGGCCATGTTGATGACAAAGCTGGCAAGGTTGGCAACGGTGAAAGTGCGGTTCTTGAACAGCCCCAGCGGAATGATGGCGTCGGGGTTGCCCCGCTCGGCCAGCAGCAGCAACGCCAGACTCACGGCGCTGATGGCAAATAGCGTGATGATGCGGGCGCTGTCCCAGGCGTATGTCGTGCCGCCCCAAGTCAGGGCCAGCAGCAGTGGAATGGTCGTAGCGATGACCAACCCAGCCCCCAGCAAGTCGATCTTGCCGTTGGCCTTGTGGCTCAGGCGGGGCATCTTGCTGATGATCATGAACAGCGCCAACATACCGATAGGCAGATTCACATAGAACACCCAGCGCCAGCCCTCGATAAAGTAGCCCAGGAGCGTGACGCTGCCGTGGTCAGTCAGGAAGCCGCCGATCAGAGGGCCGACAACGCTGGACAGACCGAATACAGCTCCAAACAGGCCGCCAAACTTGGCCCGTTCCGCTGGTGGAAACATGTCTCCCAGAATGGCGAAAGCGCTGGTAAAGAGCGCCGCGCCGCCCAGACCCTGCAAAGCCCGGAACACGATGAGTTGCAGCATTCCACCGCCAAACAGGCCGTGCATAAAGGGCTCACCGCTCATGCCGCACAGCATGGAACCCAACAGGAACAGCAAGATGCCTGTGATCAGGATCGGTTTACGGCCATACAGGTCGCCGAGCTTACCGTAGATGGGGACCATGACCGTGCTGGCAAGCAGGTAGGCGGTGGTGACCCATGAGTAGTATTCCAGGCCCTGAAGCTGCTCGATGATGCGCGGCATGGCGGTGCTGACAATGGTCTGGTCGAGCGCTGAAAGCAGAAATACAACCATCAGGCCGACCAGGGTGATGCTCTTTTCCTGCTGAGTGAAGTTGAAACGGGCGTCTTCGGGTGTAGGAGCAGGGTTGGAGGCGGTCATACAGCGGTGGGTCCTTCCTCGGAGAGGGCGTCAAGGGCGTTGATTACGGTCTGCAGCACACCTGAAGGCAGGCGGCCCAGGCGTGCTGCAGCGAGTTCGTAGACCGTTTCCTGCGCTTCTTGCAACAACTGTTGGCCTGTTCCGGTGAGTGAGAGGCGGGTGCGGCGTGAGTCCTGCTCGTCGATGTGCCGCTCAATCAGCCCCCGCTTGACCAGACCGTCAAGGTAACGGCTGATCAAGGTGGGCGGAATCTTAAGGTGTCCGGCCAGCATTTTGGGGTACTGATCGCCGTCCCCTATGCGTTTCATGACGAAAAACGAGCGGGCTTCCAGACCGTGTCTGGCTTCGAGCAGGGGTTCGAGTTGTTGACCAAAGGCGCGGTTGAAGCGCCACATGCTGCCGAGAAACCGGCTCACTTCTTCATGCTGGTCAGGAGGAGGAGGAGCCATTGGCATAAGGGTATTCTGCGTGAATACTTGACTTAAGTCAAGTATTCACGCAGGTAGATATTCAGGCTTACTCCCCGCCTGGCTTGGTCTCAAAGCGCGTGGGAAGCGCCATCAATTGCCGCCACCCGTCCTCCCCGACCTCCAGGCCAGACGTGCGCTCAATCTCCTACGCGTTTCGCCACGACCAGGCTGCCGCCCACTTGCCGTAGCGCAAGCGGGCCTTGCGGGGCCCCGTGAGCTTGTCGAGGCGGGCCAGGTAGGAGACGCCAAACGCAGTCAGTTCGCCCTTGCTCGTGAAGAGCCTGGGATTGTCTTCATGCCGAGAGAGGATGCGCACGGTGAGCCCCGCATCCATGCGTTTCTTCAGCCAGTGCGTAGGCGACCCAGGGTTGCAATCCCCGAACAGTTGCTGGTACGGGATGACGCCATTGCGGAGGCGCGTGCTCAGGAACTCCGTATCGTTGAGAGTCAGTTCAGTCGCTTCCTGCACGTAAATGGCGTCGAACTCGGCGGACATGAGCTTGACCGGGTTATCGATTCCCGCCACCACAATCTCGCTGCCGTTCGGGTACTTGATAGGACTGCCGAACATGCCGCTACTGGTTGGTGATGTCGCACCGCGGCTTGACGTGCTGCTCGAAGGTCACCAGGGCCGTCTCGGTTAGGGCGGCCTTAAACTTCCGCACGATGGCGAGGCGGCAACCGGGGTACTTCTCGGCGAGAGCATTCAGCTTCTCAAGGCAAACGCGGCTTTTGCCCGTTCCTGCCGGGCCATCCAGCACAAACTCGTCGCCCTTGCACCGCAGCACGTTGAGCGCGCTGCCACGCGGGAAGTACACCCGGGCACCCGGCGGAAGCTGGGCAGCCGTCACAGGTCATCCTCAGACAGGCCAACGATGTACTTCACGCCCAGGTCCAGGCTGCCGCTGTGTTCGGTGCGCTCCGTGAACAGCTTGTGGTGCTTGCCGATCAGTTCCAGGGCCTTCACGGGGTCTGCCCACTTGAACTTCAGCCCGTTGGGGCCGTACTCAGTGCCCTCCACAAACTGCAGCACGCCGTTGCGCTCGGCCGCTTTCAAGCTCGGCACGATGCGAGTCTCTGTTCTGGTGCCCACCTGCTTCTGGTAGGTGGCCTCCGGATCCATGGCCAGCTGGACTTCCCAGTCGGCGATCCTGCGCTGCTCACTCTCAATGGCCGACTTCAGCAACTCGGGATCAATCGCGTTCATACGCCCGACTTTGGCCTCGGCATTGTCGATCAGCTCCTGTATGGAGCGGGACTCGAACACTGGCACTTCGTAGGACTCCTGCTCAAAGAAGTCACTACCGTCGATGCTTGCGCGCAGGCTCAAGCGGGCCAAGACTTCCTCCGCGCTCATGACCTCCTCGCTGAGCCGGGCCTTGATGTAGGCCTGGACGTCTGGACGCCGGAAGCGGAACAGGTACTTCTTGCTGTTCTCGCTGTACTTCGCCGCAATGCCCGCCTTGCGCTTATTGAAGGTCGCGAGGTAGGCATCGGCCAGCACCCGGTCCTTGTCGGCGAGGGCCGCGCCCAGTTCCTCGGCCGTGGGTTGTTTCGGTGCGTCGGTCATGGGTACGGTTCATCTCCTAAACTGGCGGTAATGAAAATTGCAGCACTTACCGAGCTACTCCGGGAACAGGAGCGCCTAACCAGAGAATTTGAGAATTTGATGGAGCAACTAGAGCAGCATCCGATTATCAAATTGGTTGACCCCACAGCTTCGGATGCTTTCCAATCTCTTCAGCACAGTCGCGCCATCAGCCAAGAAGCAATTGAGAAGCGTGACGAGATGGTGGTGTTCCTGCAAGACTTCAACGTACGCTTGCAAGCAAATGTGAACTACCTTCAACGGGTATTAAAGGAGTTTGACGAACAGGACGAGGAAGTCTGAATCACCGGCCCAGGCTCATACCTGGGCTCGAAGCTCATGCCTCGAAGCACCACCGGCGCTAGCCCCAGCTCCTGCAGGTAGAACGGCTCCCTCACCGCCTGGTGCGCCTGCTCCTCGAGCGTTCTCGGCGTGGTCTTGACCCGGCCACGCTGCTCCTGTGCCATGAAGTACGCCCGGCGCACATCTGGGATCTGCTCTTGGAGGGCACAGCGACGAGCTCGCTTGCTGGCCTTCTTGGACAGAGCAATTCACCTCCAACCCCTGTACTGTTTTTCAAGGACAGCGGCGCAGGTGTGGACTAAAATGGACCTATGCCCCAGCCCTTGGTTGTCCTCAATCAGAAGGTGGGTAAACACCAGCTGCAAATTTCAAAGACCACCAGCCAGCGCAAGGATTGCCCCGCTGGCAGCAAAGAACACTTCTGGCATGTGCACCTCGATGGTGAAGACATCACCTCGGAGCTTTGCCTCAGGGTGAATGCATTTCAGGAAGAAGTGGTGCACGCTGCCCTCCTCGCCTTCAGTCGCTTGAAACGACAGCGCTGAACCTTCTTTTGGCCCGCTTCGGCAACGAAAAACTCCGCCGAAGCAGGGAATTATTAATATAGGAAGATCATTTTTCCAGTTGTTGCCATGTGGCCATCCCAACAATATCTGCAATGAAGCTGTGGGCAACTTTTGCATCTGTTGCAACTGAGCCGTCCTCATTCTTCATCTGAAGCGCAACTATGTCTGCCCCCAGATGAATTTCTACACTGTAGGACCATTCATCCACAGACTCTCCAGGATTTCTATTGAAGGGATTACGCCTCAACTGTAAGCGTGTTACCGCTCGAGGGTTGATGACGTGCTCTCCAACAAAAATCCATCCATTGAGACCAGTGACTTTCATGTCATTAGTGTAACCGTGAAAAAGGCACCCGCCCGGGATGCCTCGACTCTTCTTGGACTCTACAAAAGCGCTAGCAGAAATGCGCCAGATTAACAACTACTACTAGTCAATCTCTGCAGCTCTTCTTGCATCACGTGGAGGGGGGTGCTCCGCCGGCTCATCGCGCAGTTGAACTGCCAGCGTCAGGACAGCGATGGCATAGCTCACAGCCCGCTCACGATGCCGCTTCCAACGCCCGCCTTCCCGCACGAGGCTCGCCATGCATACCTGCCGCTCGTGCCGCGGCTTGTCGAGCATCTTGCCGAGCTGTTTTTGCTCTGGCACCGGGCTCCGGCTCATCGTGGTGATCAAGGTGCCCACCTCGCCCTCTGTGAACTCTCCGGCAGATGTCTGGAGGTAGCGCGTCGGCATGGGCGTGTTGCTCCCCAGTGTCAGAAACTCTGGCCCGTCTTCTGACGGCTCGTAGTGGAAGCTATACGGAATTTCCACCTCCCGCACGTCCCAGCCTCGCAAAGCTTGATACCAGCGTTCGGCATACTGCCGCGCTTCCCTGGCCTGCGTGCGGCCGCTGGTGAGCGCCTGAATGGTCTGCCGCGGGGTGAGCTTCTTACGTCCGGCCCGCTGCTTGGCTGTAGCTGCCCGGGCTTCCTCCGCCTGACGCTGGGCAGCTTTCTGAGTAGGTGTCTGGAGGGCCGCCACGATGAGGTCCTCCGTCTTGAACTTGGACACGGCCACCTCCTGGGGGCGTGAAGGGGCGAGGGTCATATCGTCTCCAGGCGCACGAACATGCCCGGCGTATCCGACTGGGTGGCCGTTACGCTCAACGCCCGCACCCGGCAGTCATCCATGCCCAACGCGTCGAAGAGCGCGTCTTCCAGCAGCTTCACAGCGTTCGAGAGATCCCGGCGGCGCGGTTCGCCCGCCTTCGTCTCCCAGTGACCGTGGAACTGAAGCGTGAGGGCCAACCGCCCCCGCGCAGGCAGAGCAGGCCGTTCCTGCAGCACCAGGTGCTTGACGTGGGCCTTGAATGCGCGGCCTTCCGGCGTCAAGGTCCGCCCACCGCCCCGACGGTTGAAGTAGGCGTTGTTCAGCGAGAGGGCTTCACCCGGAATCCAGAGGGAGAGCATCACGCGGCCTCCCTCTGTTGCCGGGAAAGGTACTCGCTCAACTTCTCCGCATACGCCGTCCGCATCCGCATGAACGTGGCCAGACGGTCAGAGAGGGAGGCGGTCACGACGTATCTCCAACCATAGAAAGAGGCGCAAATGCGCCTCTGAGAGACGCCGCCACGTGCTAAGAAGAAGTGCCGAACGCCAGTACCATGTCGCCCAAATTTAGAGCGCTGAACTTTGTGGGTCTGGCCCTCCTCCTGATAGGTATGTGGATTGTCCAACGCCCATGGGACACAGTGGCTTTCCCCTTGCGGCTTGTCGGCATCATGGCATCCATCGTAGGCCTGCTGATATTTAACCTGTTCATTTACCGAATGCTGCGCGGACGACCAGTCGCGCCGTTCATAGGGGTCCCACTCGCGCTCTACACAATTTTTTTTACCGTGATTGAACTTTTGGCCGTTTGGCATTGAATGTAGGGGTGACAGCGAGGGCGTCACGAGGCACCGCCTTCCTGCCCGGCCTGGGCGAGCGCGGCGCGGGTCAGAAGATCCATCTGGTCAGCAACTTTCAACATGGCAAGCACCTCAAAAAGGAGTGATGTCGAGATCCGTCAGCGCACGTTTCGTCGCCCTGTTCAGGTACAAGACGGCCAGCGCGCAGCAGTGAAACGCCTCGCTCAACCCCGCGGCTGCGCCAGTAGGCGTAGATGCTCGGCGGGTAGGGCAACACAGGGGTGATGGTCTGGAAGTCGGGTATAGCGGGCGTGTAGACGCGTGACATGACTGGGGAACTTAGTGTGGCCGAAGCGGGAATTGCCGGTCCAGGCGATTGCGCTGGTTTTTCCGGCTCTAATAGACCGCGTCGTGCTCGCGTGGCCCCACGCACAGCGACGTCCGGGATGTGCGCGAGGTACGCCTCAGCCGCCTGCCGAGCACGAAGCACCGCCCGTCCCACCACGACGCTGCACAATCGACTTGTGGTCAGCTGTCGGGACGAAATTCTGGAAGTCGCGCGGATACTCAGTCAACGACAACCCGATCAGACTTTCCGCGTAGATGACGTTGTGACGGCCATGGTAGATCGAGGAACCAAGTTCTTGGAATCCACGATCCAGTACCACGTCATGGTCGTGATGTGCGTCAACGCCAAGGGCCGAGACGCAGGCAAATATCCCGACTTGGAACATGTCGCGCGACGGCGCTACCGCCTCGTTCAGAAATGAGTACCTTACAGCGCACCGCCTTCCTGCCCGGCTTGGGCGAGCACGGCGCGCTCCCTGTCCGTCAGGCCGTACATACCGTCATTGGCAAACGGGCCCGTCTTGCTGATCGGGTCCCTGTGCAGTTCAGTCCCCAGGGCCAGCAAGGTGTGCGTGTTCATGTTGTGCTCGGAGGGCGCGTAGGTGCTGCGTCCGTCGCAGTAGCGGCGAGAGTAAAAGTGCAGCTTGATCGCCACCTGTTCCACCGCCCCTACCCGCTTCCGCAGCCGCTTGAGCTCCTCCGCCTGGCCCAGCACGAGGCGAGCGAGGGAGAGCGAATGGGTGAGGAGCTTCCAGGGGCCCAGGGCGACGCCCTCGTGCTGCACCGCACCCTGGCTGTCGGCGGACGTCAACTTTAACGTCGGTGCAAAAGCCCTGGCGCGGAGAAACGGACGCCACCGAACTGCTCCACCCTGCCGCCTGCCGCCCATGCCTCCACAGTCGCTTGAGCGTAGGGTACGTTCCCGTCAGACGTCCAATCCTTTTTGCATTCACCTCCTTTCTTCCTGGCTGCGAAGCAGAGGACAAGTCCCATTTCGGGGCCAGTCCAGAGAGCCTTCTACCTCCTTTTGGAATATATAAATTCAGTCTCTGACGCCCGGCTCCCCACCTCCCCCTCGCCGTCCTCGCGCCCTTATTTTGGCTCTGCATCCCTGCTTGACCCCAAGCTTTCGCCCCCTGTCTTTCCCTCGTCCTGTGGACCGTACCCCTCCGCCACTCGGTATGTCTTCAGCACTCCCTTGATTGCTGGGCTTCTGCCAGGGCCCGCAGCCTGTGCACACCCAGTGGTGGGGATGATTCCTGTAACGGGCGACTCACGCATCCTTCAGTGCGGCTGGCGTGGCGCGTGCAGGAGCTACCGGGCGAACGGTAATCCGTACTGCTGCGGTGTACACCTCGCCGACAACCGTCCTAACGGGCACCCTGACCGCGAACGGTATGCCCTGAAGGGTTGAGGGTGTGGCGGACGTTCGTCTCAAAGCTCAACGGAGCCAGCCGATTCTGAGTATCTATTGGAAAGTTGACCTCTGGCAGGGCAGTCATAAGGTGGGGCTCCTGGCTGGCGACAGCCCTTCGAAGAGGATGACCTGGGGACCCTCCAGGAAAGCTGCGCTTTCATCTGGAGGGTTCAGCGGAAGAACCCAGAAGTGTATGAAGTGAACCCAATCGAGCGGACCGCAGGGCAAGTCACATGTGGGTTGTGGTGGAGTGGGCGGCAAACCCAGCGGGTGGAGCGTAGCTCACGCTGGAATGCAGTCGGCGGCGGTTGTACAGGTCCGCAATAAAGAAATTGATGTGTCGCCGGGCATCGTCCAGATCGACGTACCTCTTGCAGGTCGACCTCCCCCCGCTTCAGCGTCTTGTAGAAACTCTCCATTTTGGCGTTGCCATAAGGGTAGCCCGTCCTGGACATGCCTCGCGGACCACCAGCGGTCCACGTACGCTTGGTCCGCATATCGCACCCCCTGGTCATCAGTGGTGCGGCAGACCAGGCGCAGGGCAACGCGCTTGCGGCGCGTTGCCCTGCGCTACCAACGGCAACTTCGCGTCCAGAAACGCTGGCATGGACCAGCCCACGACCTCACGGGTAAAGCTGTCCAACATGCAGGCCAAGTCGATAAAGCCTTGCTGAACGCGTATGTAGGTCAGATCTGGCAGGCAGATCTGATTGGGCCGTACCGGAACGACTTCACGCCGCAGTTTGGGAAAGCGTTTCTCGCTGTGGTTGGAATCCGTTGTCGCCCTGCATTTAGCGCTTGGCGCGGCACAAGAGCCGGCGTTCCCGCATGCCACGCTTGTGATTGACCGGACGGCCTCGCCTTACCAACTCACGGGTGATACGCCGGTATCTGTTTCCGTTGAACTCCTCCATCACGGCCTCAATGTCCTGGGACAATGCCTGATTGGCGTCCACTTCCTCCCGGCCCTGTTGTTCGTAGAACCACGAGCGACTGACCCCATTCAACTCGCACAGACGACGCACCGACTCCTGGAGATGCGCGACTCACGCATCCTCGATCATTTGATGTCTTTTTCCGAACGGTACGTTGCCAACGACTTTTTAGGATTGTGTTTTCCAAGGACGACGGCCTACAGAACCGCTCCAATTCGGCGATCCGTTGTTCCAGCCCTTGACCGGGCTTGGCTTGGTCGGTGAAGGCCGCCTCTCCCAACCCGCCCTCCTTCTGCCAGCGGTGGATTAGAGAGCGTGTTCGCGGCAGAGCTGGGCGGTTGTCTTTTGACCCCGCTCATTTGATTCACGATGTCAAGCTTGAGCTCACGGTTGTGGGTGCGTCCGGACATACGGGCTCCTTCGGTGCCGTCAGCCTACGGGCTGACGGGGACGAAATGCTTGGCCTCTTGGTCCAGTCCTCAGGGGTCAGTCCAGCTGGAGTAAGGAGGAACGGAACGCCTGGGGGAAGCGGGGTCTGCGAAGTCGCGCCTCCCGCTCTCCTCCTGGTCCGGATACAGTTGTTCGAAAAGAGCCCGCCGAGGATATAAGGAGGCCGGAGTGGGAGCCAGGGGGTCAGGGATACGGACGGAGACGTCTTGATGGCTCCGTGATTGTATATATTACCTTTTGACGCTTCCAGTGTTGTTACCAGGAATCCACCCGGTACACCCGATTCCCTCCCGATTACCCCGTTCTTGGGCTGAAACACTACGGCCTGTAGAAAGCTGCCCTGCAGGCGACCGCACCCTCATGGGCAATCCAGAGGGGCAAAAAACCCTGGTAGCTGCCACCTTCAACTCCGTCTCGTCAGGTTCACCGTGGCAATCGACGGCATGGAGGGCACCAACGTCTACACGTCTGTGCAGCGTGCAGCGCCGGGCGTGTCCTTCACGTGTGTTGAGGACAGTCAGGCAACCGAGAATGGCGCCTGTTGAGTTCAAGGCAGCGTTGGTATGCGAGTTTGGATCCGGCCTTTCGGCACCCTTGTATTCGGCGACACCGCGCCTGGCTCTCCGTTGGGTGGGGGTGCAGATTCAGCTCTGGTCACCTCGGGCTGCCTTTGTCGGAGCGGCACCTCACCCGACCGCGTGATACACGCCCTCCACCCGCGTTATACAGACTTTGTCAGCGTTGACCTGGAGATCCGGAAAGCCTGCGAAGGTGTCGCGCGCTTGAGCAATGAAAAAAATGGCAAGCTGCTGTGTACGTTGGCACGCAGTTTTTCACACCCTTCAGGAGGCAAGGATGCGTCGAGCATGATGGGCGAGTGCAGGGCTGCTTTGGAGTTCCGCGTTGACATGTTTGCCCCCCTTCCCCTTCCTGGAGCTGAGGGTGCTTGGCAAGCGCTCTCAGCGGGGCAGACCCACGCGGTGCTGTGTTCGTCTGGGCAGGCGTGCAGCGGACTTGCGAGGGCTAGGTAGGGCTGGAACCGGACCAGCTGGCACGGCTGCTGGCGTGGGCGAACGGTGCACGTCCACAGCGACGGAGCGACGTATGGACGGTCCAGATCCGGAGCGATCGGAAATACACCGTTCGGGCGTCCTCTGGAGGCAGCGTTTTCACGCTGGGAAGACAACCAGACGGCCACTGAGACTGTGGAAGACGAACTGAGCGCTGCGCTGGAACGCACGCGAAGTGGACCCGTGGGGAGGGCGCAGCGCAGCGCTGCCCTAGGTATCTACAACACGGCGGCCTTTGCCCCCGCGGGCTGTGAGGTGCACTGGCGGGTAGGGGTAAGGACCAGAAGGGTGCCCATATGCGCAACGAGGTCCGTACCCCCAGCCTACAGTTCACGGTGGTGCGGACCAGCGACGGGACACTCCGGGCCGACAGCAACAGTCCGAGGGGCGCGCGCGCGCCCCTCGGACTGTGTGGGCGACTGCCAGTACGTGTTGCGCGCGGAATAAGTGACGCTGAGACAGGCAACCCTGGGCAGAACTTCCCCAGGGTTGCAGCCCGGAGCTGGTGACGTTGAGACGGGGCTGGGCGGCACCAGGACGGCCCTCGGTGCATAACCTTGACGACCTTGGCGTCAAGCAAGGCGTTGCAGATGCGGATGGAGGACGTCTCGTCAGAGGCGAGCGTCTTGTTTTGCACTGGAAGGTAGCCCTCCACGCTGAGCTTGGGGCTGAGCGCTTCCCATCCCAACTGGTCGGTCACGCGGTAGAGGTTGCCCACCCGTTTGCCCAGGTTGATTGGGCTGCCCTCGGGACTCCGCCGCTGCGGCATGGTCACGTAGAAGTGCACGTCCCTATTTCCCGTGCACTTGAACATCAGGCAGGCCTGGCCCGTCTACTCGGCATCTGGGAGCACGGTGCTCACGCTCCGCAGGATGTAGAGATCTAGAGATCGCGAAACTTCCAGTCAAACGATGCTGTGCCCTTAATGTGGCGTTCATCCATCTGGGCGTGAGCAGCGGCGGGCAGGCAGAGGCCGAGCGGGGCCAGGCCCAGGGGGAGATGGGGGCTGTCAGCCGGAATAGAGCGGCGCCCCGGGCGTAGCCGGAGGCGTACCAATCAGGGAGGGTTAGAACCGCAGGCCGGGCTGGCGGGGAGGTCGATGGCCATGGTGTAGAGCAGGGTCACGGCGCTCCACGGCCCGAGGGGGGTGACCCGCGGGGGCGGTAGGCCCGCTTCTCAGGAGCGCGGGACTTTCCCCGGGTGCCGGCGGCCTTGCGTGTCTCGCGGACCGTCTTGCTCCTCCTCGGGATTTGTTGTCGGCTTCACGGGTAGGCGTTGCAAGCGGAGCGTTGTGCTTCGGCCTGGTGGCCGGCCCCAGACTGCAGCCTCAACGAATGTGCAGATGCCTGAGCACAACAGTGCGTCCGGTGGGATGATTGGGGATGCACTATCTCGAAATGCCTCAAGCCCATACCGCACTGCACTTCGCTCGCCTCTGGTTTGTCCTCTGCCTGGACCGGGACATGTCGCGCGCTCAGGCCGAAGATTTTGCGATGATGCAGGCGGTAGATCTACTGAGCAACACGATTCGCGATACCGACTCAAGGACAGAGGCGGGATACTGGATTCGGCGTGACCTGCAAAGCCTGCAACCGAACAACGTCAACCCACTGAACCGGGCCAGTCACATCGATACCCGCAGTTGACTGCAACCCACGCGCTCAGGCGTACCTTAGTGCTTGGCTGGTGACAGTAGGTGTCGACGCTCAAGTGTAGGGTGAAGGCATGGACATCCATCAAGAAAAAATGGAAGAGGCGCTGACCAGAGCGCTTACACCGGGCTTTCAAGCCTTACAGGTACTTGACCGTATGAAACGCGATGGAGACCAGCACAACTTCAACCTGTCGGACGAAATGGCCCATGCCAAAACGGCTGCCCAGAAGAATGCCCTCCAGGCGGCCAGGGAAATTATCAGTGCTCTGGAAGGGTAATCTCCACAACACCGTCTCCTTCGCTCAAACGGCAAAGCCCCCGCCGAGCGCGGGCGCTTCCGCTTTATTTCGTCCTTCGACTCAATACCTGAGATTTGCAGTTCTGACTCAAGTGGTGAAAAGCCTGTGCCTGACGACGGCAGTGGACCTGTTTTTCAGAAAAATCATGGGCTGGGCGATGAGTGAACGTCTTCACACGCCACTGGCCACGGCGGCGCTGAACATGGCCCGGTGGGTCACTTGCCACGGGTGTAGGCTTGCAGACCCCTGGGTGATGAGAGAACAGTAACCTGCCCTGGTCGAGGTTCACCTCGACATCCTCGAGCCTGGGAAACCGCTCACCTGTGGCAAGGGACCCACTGGCAGCGAGGGCAACCTGAAGCCAGGCTGCTCCACCACTCCGACCGGGGCCGCCCGTACAGCAGTGGGGTCTACCGACCAGCCTTGGACCGCCTGGAGGCGGTCCAGAGCATGAGCACCAAAGGACAGTGGTAGGATAACACTGTGTAGGAAAGCTTCTTCTCAACTTTGAAGGTCGAACTTGATCTGCGTCAGCGCCGCGGTGGCTGTGCCCACACCGCAGTGACGTGTTCGAGTGGATTAGAGCATTTGACATCAGAAGATGTCGGGGAAGGCGTGCGTGAACCAGCCAAAAACGTCTCGTAGCGAAACGGCGTTCAAAGCGTCCCAAATGCCCTGAAGCAGAGCAGTCCGGTCTCGCCACTCACGGGCACGGACGAGGGCTTTGACTTTAGAGAACATGCCCTGGGTCGGGTTGAAGTCAGGGCTGTAGGGAGGCAGAAACAGGACCATACAATTCCGGGCTTCGATGTGCGTCCGAATGGGTGCACGGTGATGTGCCGAGAGATTGCCCTGCACCACGACCTGTCCTGGGGTCAAAGCTGGGCACAGGATTTCTCGGACGTACCACTCGAAACTCACGCCGTTGACAGCACCGTCCAGGATCAGGGGCGCAAAGGGACCACTCGCCTGCAGCGCGCATACGAAGTTTGGTTCCGTCCCCAGTTGCGGGGGACGGAAGCGACCGCACGCTGTGTGTGGTGCGCGCGACCATAGCCTCGGGTCATGGCCGTGTGGAAGCCGCTCTCGTCAAGAAAGACCAGACGGGCAGGGGTCTGCAGGTACGGCTTCAGGTCGTTCAGGAACTGCTGACGCAGTTCCTCCTTCTGTGCGCACGCGACCCGCGTTTTTTTTGTAGGTGACGCCATGCCGACGGAAGACTCGGTCCACCGTTCGATAACTGATCTTCAGTCCTGTCACAGCTTCCAACTTGCGGGCATGTTCTTCGAGGGTGGCGTCCAAGTCCTCCTCCAGTTGCTGGAGGACTTGCTCATGCTCGCTGTGCACCCGTGGGCGACGCCCAGTCGGGCGCTTCACGTGCGTCAAGGTGCCTACCTCGTGTTTCTTCAGATACAACGCGATCGTTCGCACATCGACGTCGAACGTTTCAGCCACCCGCTGATGGTTCTTCTCCTTCAGCGCCGCTGCGACAATCCGTTCTCGAAGATCAACGCTGTATCTGCGTGCCCCGACCCGCTTCTTCACCCTCTTATGATGTCAAATGCTCTAGAGCATTTGTTTCAAGTTCGCTCTACTCGATCAAAAATGAGTCCTCTTTTTGACAAATGCTCTCAGGTGTTTTACAGCCAGCAACGACGTCACTCGTCGCCCTGCCACCGCTCCCCTGTGGCCTTCGAGGAGCAAACCACCCATCCTGAACTGCGCCTCCTCTAAACCGGCTCTTGCACGCTTTTGGTGCAACCCGTCTGGCCCTGGTGCCACGAAGCATGATGACCATTCCCGACTGGTGGTCCCCTTTGATGTTTCCAGAAAGTCCTCTGGAGATCACCTCTGTCACGTGCAGTGCTGAGCAGCCTCTGATGACCGCTCGGGTCTCCAGCCGTTCAGCAACCTGTCCGTCCTGTCAGACCGTTTCCAGCAGTCTCCCCACAGCCGTTACCCGCGCACGTTGGCCGATTTACCCTGACTCGGGCGTACTGTCCACCCTCAACTCCGTGTCCGAAGGTTCCGCTGTCGGGAGAACACCTGTCTTGGACAGGTGTTCTGTGAAAGGCTCCCCGACATCGCCAAGCGGTCTGCCCGTATGACCCACCGCCTCGCTGCAACTCTTCAGGAGTCAGCTCTTCAAGGTGGGGCGAGCGTCAGTCGGCGCATTGGTCGGATTTGGGGCGTACAGCGTTCCCGCACCACTTATCTCCAGGGTCATGCGGCGCATGACCCCTGTCCCTCCCCCATCATCCCTCAAGCATGTTGGAGTCGACGATTTCACTTCAAGTGGGGAACACGTTACGGCATCCCTGTCATTGACCTGGACACGGGCAAACCTGTTGAGATGCTGCTTGACCGTACAGCGACGACCCTGCCCACTGGCTCCGAGGTCATTCTGAATTCGAAGTGGTGACTCGAAATCGGTCCACAGAATATGCACGAGGCGTTACCAAAGGGGCCCCTCAAGCCCAACACGTCCTGGACCGGTGGCACCTGGTGAAAAACCTGCGCGAGGCGCTGGAACGTCAGGTTCAAAGACCCCGGGAGAGTCTACAGCGAGTGCTCGGGTCGGAGGGGAAGCACACGGTGCTTCCCCTCCATCCTGCTTCAGCAGAACGGTCGAGCCAGGAGGCGACGGAGCGCAAACAAGCACAATATGCCGAATTCTATGCGCAATCCCAACAGGGCCACAGCATCGCCGAGATTGTCCGCACCTCTGGCGTCCACCGGGCCACGGTTTACCGTGCCATTCGCAGTCAGGGACAGGTGAGTCGCAGACGGCATGCCCGGCCCCCAAGCATCCTGATGCCATTTCAAGACCCTCTGGCAGAGCGCTGGGCGTGGGGCTGCCACAACGCCAGTCAGCTCTACCGCGACCTCGTTCAGGCGGGCTATGCGGGTCCAAAACGTCGGGTCAGCCTCTGGGCGCAGGAACGGGTGAAGCCCCCGCACCAACGACGCCGGGCCCGTTCAGAACCCCTGCTGTACGAAATGGGCACCCTCAGGCTGGAGCCAGTCCTCCAGCCCTGACGGTCAAAGCAGCCTCCTGACTGCTGTTCTCGTTCCCGGACGAACTGGAGAATGATCAGCAGGCACTTCTCAAATGGCTCCACGCCTGCCCCCTGTGCCGGACTGGGGAGTTGGTCCATACGTTCCGCACCATGCTGCGAACCCGTCAGGGTGAAGCTTCCACACCTGGGCCGAAAAGGTTATCGCGAGTGGAATGACGGATCTGATCAACTTTGCCAAGGGTCTCCAGCGAGAGGGGTGAGCGCTACAAGCAGCGCTCACCGTGCCCTATAGCAATGTTCCAACCGAAGGCGCAGTCAACCTGCTGAAGACCATTAAGCGGCAGATGTATGGCCGCGCTGGGTTTGACCTCCTTCGGCTGTGGGTCCTCTCGGGGGAGCTGGCTGCACCAAAAGCGTACAAGCGCCTAAACCCTTGCAACTCCAGTATTACCGGCTGATGTCCTGAGACCTGGAGTGTCGGTGAGTGGTCACATTGGCGCTTCTTAAAGAGAAGAGGCAAATTTTTTCGAATCGCTTAAGCTGATGTATGCAATGGACGTATTCTGGCGGACACTCCATCTCCAATCTTGAAGAGCTCCGGGCATTGATTGAGCAATACGATGCCTGGGGACTCTCACTTCCCGAATTTCAGCAGCGGGCGGGGTATCACTCAGATGGGGATGCTGAGTACTCGATCACATTCTCCTGGGGAAATAGAAATACGTCACTGGAAGAGTCGTGGGAGCTGATTCAATACATACACAAGTACTACCAATCCAAGTGAGGCGCGAGTCCTGATGTCCTGACAAATTCTATGCAGGTAAGAGGAAAACAAGTGTCCAGTCAATTTGGAGCGTGATCAGAAGGGACGGCTGCGGATATGCTTGGACAAATGCCCTCAACGGCATGGTGCGTTTGTTGGACGCCCCACCGCCACATGTCCTGGGCCAAGGTGCTATTTGGTCAGACAGGGCAAAGCAAGGCTTCTCATGGACCGCTTCCACACCCAGAGCCGTCAGAGACGAGGCTGACGACAGCTCCAGTCAGGCGTGAGGTCTCCCGAGGACGGACGAGCTCAACGCCCCGAGCACCTCACCTTCAGGGCCCAGAAGATGCAGTGAGGCTTGTTGCACACGAATGCGACGCAACAAGATCTCCATTTGCAAATCATTGCGGCTCAGTCGGTCACTGTCACTGACCAGCAAAACGTCGCTGGGACGCAAACTCTCTACCGCCCGGTGCAGCACTGGACGCTGAAGATGATCTCCGCTGCTCATCTCAATGTAGATGACCTGACAACCAGCAGTCATAAGCCGTGTGGCCTGCGTGAAGGGCAGCTCCAGCAGTTCCGCCGAACGGACGTACCCGATCAACATGAGGTCTCCTGGCTTTTGAGGCGTCTAAACTTCAGGGCGTGGAGTAGAGTTCGCCACCCCACAACTGCACCTCATTCCCGGACTGCTCACCCCGCTGCCCCGCGTCTCTGTCCTTGCGGATAAAACTGGTCAGGACGAAGCGGCTCGGCTCCAGCCCATCAAGGATGTATTGTCCGTGAAAGTCTGTCGAATGTTCTTGCCTGTGCGTCCCACCAGTGAACGTAACCTTCACTTGGGTACCTGCCACTACGCTGGCCTCGCCTGACTCGTGGACGACACCGCAGAAGTGCCGATCGGCTGAGTTGACCTCTCCTTGCCACTGTCCTTTTAAAACCAATGTACTCATATGCTGCTCCTCTTGAACCTCGGTGTGACGGAACAACGCCGAAACCTGTACATCCGTTCGCCTTTGGACGACCCGGTAGTGCAAAACTCGTGTGCGAGTTGCATTGCAGGTTTAGGGGATGAGTGGAGCGACCGCACCACCCATCCGTTCATAACGTCATTCCGGTGAATTACCGCGTTGGTCTTACGCGCTGAGCACAGGAGTATCCAGACTGGAAGCACAGGTGAACATGGCTGCTTCGGCTCTCGCCAGGCCCAGCAACCTCTCCCTCCCGAGGTCCATCTCGGTGGCGCCCTCACCAAGGACGGCTGTACTGATTTCTCGCTGCCACTCTTTTCCAGTCCAGGTGTAGCCGCCGGCTTTGGCCTGGTATCTCAAGGCAAACGCGTCGCCATGAAGGGTCAGATGAACGGTGAGGCGCCCCGGACCTTGCAGGGACGCGGGAGAAAGAGGCATGACGAGTGAATCTGGGGTTGCCGTGCTGACGGGAGGAACTGAGGTCAGTGCAGCGTAGGGTGTGAAATTTCTATCCGTCATGTATTATTTCCGATCTTAAGAATGCAGACGTGTTAGGCAGAGCTATATGATGTGTTGATTTAACCGCATCTCTTATTAGAGCAGATGCTTCGTACTAAAGCCCACCTTCGCGAACTTTGTGAGGTGTTGATATGCTCTCATCTCCAGAGAAAATGTGATTGCCCAGACTGCCCTTTGGAATGACGCAACTCGTCGTTCTTGGACAGATCGGACCTTCCGAATAAAGGTGTCTTCACGCTGTTGAAGCGTGCTTGAGTCAACACACGGGCATGGTAGGGAGGTTACCCCAAGTGGGGCTTAGTTTCTCGCATCGCCTTTCCCCTTCGGCCGACCTTTCCGCACTCCGGCGGGAGGAGGGGTCGCTCCGATGCGACCGAGGTACCCTATGTGGGCCTTCTTTACTCCTTCTCCTCTCCGACAAGCGCCTCATGCGCAACTCCAGCGCTACAGCCTGCTCCTCATGGCGGCGGTTCCCATATTGGCGGTCTTGCTGCAGATCGTGTTGGGAGACACCCACAACCTCAGCTACGGTCTGATTCTCGTCGGGATTGTCGTGATGGCCCAGACCTTGAGCCAAGGGCCAACGCCTCTGGGTCCCCTGCTCCTCCTTCTGTTTCTGCCTCCCTTCCTGGTGGGATTCAACCGCCCAGTGCAAGTGGAGTCGTTGTTCAGTTCAGGCTTCACCGCCTACAGCGCCTTACTGGTCCTCCCTACCGTATTGGCCGCTGTCTCCCTGGGCGTGCGTGGCGTCTTGCTGTTCGCGTTGTACGGCCTCATCATCGGTGGGCTCTGCTTTAACCTCATGCCTCTCGAAGGCATGGCGATCGTCTGGAGTACCGTCACTGCCCTGGTCGCCGGTGGCATGCTGGCGTGGCTCCTGAACTTCACCGAGCAGGCCCTGCAGCGGATGGCGTGCTCCGCACTGACCGACCCCTTGACGCAGTTGGGGAATCGGCGTGCCTTTGAGGCAGCCTTGCTGCAGGCGTGGCAAGCTGGACCGGAACGGGTCGGTCTGGCGTTTGTGGATCTGGACGGCCTCAAAGCCGTGAATGATCAGCAGGGCCACGACGTGGGTGACGCGCTTATCCAGGCGCTGGCCCGGGCGGTGCAGGCCCAGCTTCAGGAGGGTCAGACGGTGTTCCGTCTGGCGGGAGACGAATTTGTGGTGCTGTGCACCCACGGGGACCTCTCGCGCGTCTGGCATCAAATTCGCGATGCTGTCACGCAAGTTCGCCAGCACGGTTTTCCGGATATGGACGTGAGTGTGGGCTTATCCAGTGGAACCACCGCCGGAAGTATTGCTGCTCTGATGCAGCGGGCAGATTCAAGGATGTATGCGGAGAAGCGGCGCAAAGCAGACCGGCGTGCAGCCACCGGGAACAGGGGGACAGTGATCTCCTGGAACGGCATTGAGCGACGAAAAATGCAGTGAACTCCGGAGCCAGCGTGGCTTCTACCGCTTGACGATGCCGGTCAACACCTGAGCGTGGGGGGTGATTCTGTCCCTCCGCCTGGGACTCGTGTCGATGCTGGGGGCACATTGGGGTGCCTGAACTTTGGGTGAGAGAGCCTCCGGAGGGCTGGCCCTTTCGGGGCATGTCTCCCGAGTTCTTAACCCAGCACCTGCCCCGACTGCAGCCGGAGGAGGGCGAGGACGACCTCAACGGGGTTCACGAATGACTCCACACGCCCTGTACCTCTTGATCGGCCTGCCGATCAGCATCAACCGGCCCGCGTTCTCGCTCCATGAACAGATTGCGTGGTACCACCGTTTTTCCAGAGCTGAGCAGGCGCAGGATGTGTTTGAGTACCTATTCCGCGTACTGACCAGCACCGTGCTGCTGCGCTGGCTTTGGCCGCTCTACCCCTCCTCCAAACCATCATGTGGTTCGAGGAACGCGCTACCAGCCAGGAAGGAAAACCTTGAGTCAGGTTATTGGCCCCATCCCAGACGACCTGCGGGAGCTTGCTCTGTCCCGCGCACCCTCTCAAACCCCTGAGGACCTTGAGCGCATGAAAGGCAGCGAGCATCTCCTGCTCGACAGCGGTTTTGCCGCCCACCTCGCCCACATGCTCGATATTCCCAGCCTCAGCCCGGCCGTGACAGAACGCGCGGCCGATGTGGCCACCGCCGTGGAGACCGAGTTAAAGAAGATCCAGGATCTTGTCCCGGACCAGGAACTGCAGATTCTGAAGCGGTACGCGGAAGCCCTGCGGTTCATCGCAGAGGTGGGCTTCTTTCAGTCGCGCTTCCTGATTGAGTACTTGCGGCAGGAAATGGTGGACCGTCCGAGGGCCGGGCGCCTGGGCGTGACGCTCGAGCAGCTGCCCATGACGGTTCAGCTCTTGAAACTCGCCCGGAAGAACAGCGACGGCACCCCCTGGGTGGAAGGCGAGGCCTGGCGATGACCGAAGTGCTGCGGCACAAGAAACGTTGCCAGAGCGAGGACGAGAATCAACCGATCCAGACCGGGTGCGTCGCGGGAACAGGCACCGGCTTCGGTGCAACTGCAGGAGCGGGTGTGGTCTCCCAGGGATTGGCCGGCACCACGGGGGCAGCAGGTGCGGCGACTTCCCGCATGGGCTTGAAGGCCGCGTGAATCTCCACCAGGAAGGGTTGCGTCCCGGCCCACCTCCCCTAGCGTAGGGTCGCCAGCAGGTACGGGAGCGGTGCGGCGGTGTGTTCAGCGATAGACGTGCATATCTTCCGGCAGCCGGAGCGCACAGCTCAAGGCGTAGGGCAGCCGCCGTGGGAGACGTGTCAGTGCCCCTCCCGCGCCGACTGCCTACAGACCAAGCCGGTACAGCGCCTTCCCGAAACGTCCCCTCCAGCTTGGAGCCGGAAAAGGGGAAAGCTGCGCCAGCTCCAGCGCCCGCAGGTCACGCGCAAGACGGTGCAGGAGCGGTTGAGCGGGAGCATAGAGAGAGTCTAGAGGCGGGCAGCGTCACTCGGCGCCGCTGTGGCGTGGCGCCCGGGAGCCGCTTATCCCGAGCCTTCCCCCGTCAGCCACCCCTGCCCCAGCGGGTCGGCGAGCATCCCTACGCTGACCCACTCGCCTTCCGAGTTCGGCGCGAGCTTCAGGCGCACCTGCATGTCCGGATTGAGGACGTAATAGCCCTGCTTGACGCGCTGCCACAGCCGCCGGGCAGGGGTGTACGAGCTGCTCACCTCGGCCCGCGCGAGCACCTGGTTGAAATAGGAACGCTTGCGCCGGGCTTCGGAGAGCACGTTCAGGGGGAAGTGTTCGAGGTTGCCCTGCAGAGCGTTCACGAAGAAGCCGGTGCGCCGCTCGTACAGGTCACGTGGGGTCAGGCCCGGGTAAACCAGTTTCGAGGTGTAGTACGGCAGCAGCGCCAGCATCACGCTCAGAAAGTAGAACTCGGCCCCCTCGTGCCCCAGGCGCACCAGCCGGTCCCCCACCCGCACGTCGAGGGCCGTGGGGCGCAGGCCGTTCCACAGGGAACCGAGGACGTTCCCCGCGTAGTGCGGGTCGCGCATGGCCCGCCCAAGCGCCAGCATATGCGGCGTGCGCCCGTGCAGGTCGGTCTGGGTCACGTCGGCGCCGCGCTCCAACAGGGCGGTGACCATGGCCGTGTGGCCCGCCTCCACCGCCAGCATCAGAGGGGTCAGGTTCTCCAGGGTGCGGTGGTCCACCCCGTAGCGGTCGGTATCCGCCAGAACGGTCCGCAAGTTGCCCGCCTCATAGGGCTTGCGGTACTTGTCCGCAACGGCCTGACGCTGGATACGACGGTCCTTTTCCGAATTGCGGAGGAACGACTGCGCGGGTTTGATCTTCAAACCCGCCAGTTCTTCCAGCAAGCGCTCGTTCAGGCTCAGCAGAGCGTAATCGGTGAGTTCGCGTGCCCGCTTTACATCGCCGGGATGGGCTTGCGCGTCCGCCTGCATCTTTGCGAGGACCGCAGGCGTCCAGACCGACCACGGCACCTCCTTCTGTTGCAAAATCCGGCGGCGGATATCGCGGGCCTGCTCCTTCTTGCCTTGGAGTTCCAGCTTGCGGGCCTCGCGTTCCCAGTCACCCCGCGACGCCTTCTGTCCCCGGAACTGCTCAGCCTCGTCGCCCAGTTCCACTCCCAGCAGCGTTAGCAGTGGGTGACGGGCGTCGGATTCCACCAGGATCACACGCTCCACAGCGCGGGTCACAGCCACGTAAAGGGCATTGACGTAGAACTTGTAGATTTCCAGCGACTTGTCGGCCTTGTCCTTTGCTCGGGCGTAGATCAGCTCGTCCCGTTGCAGGTCGGCGGGTGTGACCCCCTCGGCGATGTCTGTATATGTCTGCCGACTCCCACTGATGAAGTTGTGCAGGATGATGCCCGGATATTCCAGCCCCTTGGCCTCATGGACTGAGAAAACCAGCGGGGTGCCGAAGGCTTTGCGCGCCGCTGCCCGGTCCTCGTCGCGCAAAACCAGCACGGCGTATTCGGTTGAGTCGCGCGTCTGCTCGTCCAGGTGCTTGCGGACGCGGGGCTCATCGGGCAGCAGGGTGACCGAGCCCGGCTCGCCGGTCACCGCCTGCACCAGGAAGTTGCTTTCGCGGTCCACCGAGCCGAAGCGGGCGTGCTTGACCTTCAGCAGGTCGTTCGCCACGCGCGTTACCCGTGATGCGTTGCGGAAGTTGGCCTGCAGCACGTTGACGGCTTGCCGCTCAGCCAGGTCCGGGTCCTTCCACAGCAGCGTCTTGACCGCCGCCCAGGAGAAGAAGTTGGGATGCACGATCTGGTTGGAGTCGCCGCACAGCAGGAACTGCCCCGGCACCCGCAGGGTCCTGAGAATCAGCGCCAGTTGCGCCGCCGTCAGGTCCTGAACCTCATCCACCACCACGAAGTCGTAGGTGGGCTGGACCACCGGCAGGTAACGGGAAGCCACCAGCGAAGCGTCGTACAGCCCGGCCTCATCCAGCCACTTCAGATACCGGGAAAAGAGCTCATGCACGGTGGGCCGCTCCCCCGCACCGTAGATGCTCTGGCGGATGCCCAGGGCGAGGTAATCCGCGCGTGACAGGGGACCGTTGGGTGAACTGCTCAGCACGCCCCGGAACTCCTCGAACAACTGGTGGGCGTCGGTAAACTTCAGGCCAGGCTGCCTCGCCATCCAGGTGCGGAAGTTTTCAAACGCCACCTCGCGGCCCCTGGGCAGGCGAATGGTTCCCAAAAAGTCCGCGAAGGACAGGAACGAGACTTCCTGCGCCGGATTCTCAAAGCCGTGCGCTCCGTACAGCTCAGCGGCACTCTGCGCGAGGTAAGCCGAGAGGGTCACGTACAGCGCCTGCCCGGGCACCTCGCGCAGTTTCTGCAGCGTCAGCGCGGTCTTGCCGCTGCCCGCCGACCCCACCAGGATGAGCGGCGGGGGCGTGCGGTACACCGCGTCCTGGGTGTCGTCAAAGGAAATCACCTTGTCCAGCAGGTGAAACTCCTGCCGAGTGGGGTGCAGGTAGCGCACGGGGGTGGCCCCAGTGGTGGCCTGGGCCACGTCGAACACGGGCAGCTTGGCCTCGTCGATGGTTGCACCTCGCAGAAAGCGCGACTTGTCGTAGGCGTGCTGGTGAATAACCTCTAATGCGAGACAAGCGGTTTCCGGTCCCCGTTCGGTGTTTCGCTTCACGAAGGTCAGCAGCAGGCGGTTGGCGGCATCAAGCCTCGCCCGGTAATAGTTTCCCTGCGCCAGCTTCTTGACATCGGGCGTCTTGAAGTCGTCCCGCTCGATAGCTTCTTGCACCTTGCGGAGCTGCTTCTCGACGTGAGAGGCGTCAAGGTCACGGTAGGTGAGAAAGCGCATGGGCGGAGGATAGCGGGAAGGCGGTGGAGTCGCTCCAGGGGCTGCACAAATGTGGATGCCTGGAAGACGGGGGGCCGGGAAGGTGGAGGAAAGTGAGTTGCGTCCCGCAGCCCCTCACCCCATGACGCCTCTCCTGGCGAGGAGAACGCACAAACACTTTGCCCTGTGAGTTCTGCTCCCCAGATTAAAAAGGCCACCATTGTCGTCCAGGACGCCTTCTTCGATCCGGAAGCGCTCACCGTACTCGTCAAAGGTTTCGGTACCGGTTGATTCGTCACTGACCCGGTGCCACCGCTCTGGCCCGCCCAATGGGTGGGCCAGAGCAGCGTAAAGCGGACCAAAGTGTGCCCTGCGAGGGTCACGCTCTGAAAGCAGCGGACTTCCCGTGAAGCGAGTTTGACACCGCACGTTGCGGCTATCGTTCCAGAGCCCACTTTGCACATGGGCCAGCACGGTTTGATAGAGTCGAAAAACGTCCCCGGTGGCCCGTTTTGTCGTCACAAATAGAGAGTGTCCCTACCAGAGACGCATTCTCATGAAGTTTGTCAGGCCGTCAGGACTGGACCCATTCTGGATGCACCGAAACGACTGCCCACCGAGAAATGTGGCGGCAGAGCGAAGCATGAGGCCGGCCGGGTGATCCGCCTCAGCGGCTAAGGAGTTCTCTGTGGAGGATGTCCTTCTCCTTATCGAAGAGGTCCTCTCCATAACCTGCATCGAGGAGGAAATTTTCAAGGGTCCTCATGGCGAGGTCGGCGGCGGCTTGTGGGGTCATTCCGTCTTTACGAGCCATGCGGTTGTTCATCACGGCCAGCTGTTTTGCTGTTGCCCAGGCCAGTGGTGTGTCTCTACTCATATCTCACCCTATCCCTAAGAAGGTGACTGCACCCATGACCGATGCCCCAATACAACCGGCTGCTGAGAAGTGGGCCGATAGGGCCCGGGGATGAGGGGGCGGTGATCAGGGGTGCAAGCGACTAATTTTTAGGCTCGACATAGAGCTGGGACATACCATTCTTTGTCAACTCCTCGGCCGTGTCTTCGATCAGTCGCAGCTCATCTTCGGATAAAACCTTCTTTTCAGCCAGGACTTGCAGCAGTACCCTGAAGGCATATGCCTGCTTCATTGCTGCTTGGAGCTGCTCCCGGTCCACATAAACTTTGTCGCTCATCCCTCACTCTAGGCCGAAGGAGGTGACCGCATTCATGATTGACCCACCAATACCACCGGCCGCCGGGGAGCTGGGTGCGGCCCTCTCCGGCAAGGACAAGGCGGTCGCCGACACCTCCCGGGTCACCTTCAACATGTGGAAGGCAGGCGTGGCCGAAAAGTACAGCGGGCGCTACCGGGTGTTCCCCAACATCCGCCTGAACGACCTCTTCTACATCTCCGCCCTGTGGCGGCTATTGAGCTGGACGGCGCGAGCGACGACAGTGAGCGCACTACCGGGAAGCGGTGAAAAACGTGGCGTTCCAGTCCGCAGCACTGCCCCTGGTAGAGCTGCGGGCAGATCACACCTGTACCCCGGGGCCTTTCCGGGCGGCACTGGCCCTATACCTGTACCGCGCAACCACAGCGTAAAGCAAAAAAGCCCGCTACCGCCCATGCCGGAGCACATGGGGAAGCGAAAGGCACAGCGGTCATGTTGAGGACCGCAATAAGCACGAGGGGAAGCATGCCGGTGCAACGGTGCCCGTCCCTTCTCCCAGCAGAAAAGCGGAACCCGCCCAGGGCCGGGGCCTGGACGGGTGGGTGAGAACGTGGGAGGGCAGCGCATAAGGAACTGCATGATCATGAGCGTGGCGAACACCACCCCAGTCATCAAAAGCGGCATCGAGAGGGCGCCGCGGCGCCCTCTCGATGCCGTGCCCCTTCTCCCGGCACTTCAGAACCCGGCAGCGGTCGGGGGCACGTCACCCTTGAGCGAACAGCGTATTCCTCCGGGGCGCTGCCTGGACCGGTACGCCCAGGTCGTGAACCAGAAAACAGCGTCTGTGGCGGAATACGCAGAAATCCGTGAGGAATTCCACGGTGAAATTATCCGCCCCAGCGTGCGGAAGGAGACGAACGGGCGTTGGCAGGCCGTCCCGTGGGTGTAGCCTCCCGCTCTGCCACCCCAGCTCGGAAAATCGCCATGATGGTCCCGCCGAAGTACCGAACACCAAGGGGGCCTGCTGTTCTTCAGTTGGAAGGTGGAGGGGGACCCCATGCACGTTTACCCCGTCTCCTTGCTCCTGCCAATGAATGACCCGCCCGCACCCCGGCCCACAGGCGGGCGCGAGGAAGGATGGTGGAAAATGGCAGAGAGCATATCTTAAGAAGACAATGAGAATATGTGGAAAAAACCAAATAGGACTTTTACACTTTTGCTACGTGGATGATCCGGGCAAACGACTTTGGCGTTGAGTTGGAAGAGAACGGTGAAGTCCTGTGAAGCACCTAGCGTATCGACAGGTACGTCAAGCCGAAACGCTGGCTCAAATCGCAGGAGTACGTTGCGATCTGGCAGATGGGTGATGGGCGCTCCCTACGGCTCAGCCGCAGTGACATCACGTATCCCTGGACGCCACAATGGCGCGACGCTGTTCGAGCTGCTGAGCTGCGAAAGGCATAGTGGACTCCCGCCTGCACCGAGGCTTCAGGCGGAACGAGGGGCGAACAGCGGTTGTGGATACGGGGCCCGATTTGGGACGCGACCTCAAGGAGATGTTCCATCCGGGCCAGCCTTGTGAGTGCGGTGAGCACAAACAGCGTCCCAAACTTGAGCGGCTGCCGATAATGGTACTCCGTTGACTGGCGGGAACCTGATGGATGGCGCCCGTGTTTCTGGGGTCAGCGCGGTACGGAAAGAGTGGGAATCCCCCGTGTTCTTCGCCAGCACTTTCAGACTCAACGGAGTACCAATAACTACTCAAGTGCTGCGCTTCCTGCAAGGACCAATAGCTGATCAGCAAACTTAACCAGCTTGAGGGCCAGACCGCCGCCCCGCTCGCACGTCCGTTTTTCAGAAGGTGGACGTTTTCCGTCGGGCCAGAAGTATGCGCCTGGTCCCCACCTGCCCTATTTGACGACTTTAAAGACATCTCGGGTTGGCTCACTGGCAGGATAAGTACGCGCTCCACGTCGAACAAGACTTCGAGTCATAATGGCTGGGTGTGGCAGAGATGACCCGCTTATTCCGTGTCGCCATCATTGACGACAGCCTCCCCGACCTCCTCCTCGCTCAGGAGGCCTTCGAGGGGCTTGAGCACCCTGTGTTTGTGCAGACCTATTCTTCGAGCAGCACGGCAGTGAAAGCCCTCCAACGGGCTGGGGCAACTCTCCCGGACGTGATCTTGCTGGACATCAACATGCCCACCATGAACGGCTTTGACGTCCTTAAAGTCCTGAAGGCAGATGGCCGCCTGAGCCTCATTCCTGTCGTTATGCTCACCACGTCCAACGAAGAGAGGGATGTCCACCAGGCCTACTCGCTGTTCGCAAATTCCTACGTCGTCAAGTCGCCCAGCTTCGGTACGTTCGTTGAGCAGGTAGAGACCTTCGTCGTGTTCTGGAGAAGCAGCCGTTTGGTGAACTGGCCTGAGCGCCTCCTTCCGCCAAAGCCTTGACGCTCTGTGGTAGCAGAAGTTTTCCCCCCGCTTACAGCACAGCCCTCGACAACCTGTGGGAGACCACCGCGTACCACATCGGCGACTCCCCCTCGCCCGATCAAGTGATCAGCAACACCTTGCGTGCGGAGCGCGGCCACACCTGTGCCGGGTGGCCTCGCCTGGGCGCAGGATACGGGCCATGAAGCCGTCGTCGGTGAGGAGTTCCAGCAGGACCTGGGGCAAGCGCTCAGCCAGCTGCCAGCGGAAGTTGCGGAAGAGGCGCTCTACGCCAGGAATGTAGGCGCCGTCCTTCAGCCACACTCCGTATTCGTTCATGCTGCACTTTTTCTCCCAACCCCACGAGAACGTCGGGACGCGGAGTACAGGCTCGAGGCCGAGTTCGTCGAGCCGTGTACCGGGTGGTTTTCTCAAGCAGACGACTGCGCTCCTTCTCCCGTTGTTGCAAGAACGTTGTGAGATAGGGCGCCTTACGCTGCCCTCAACCGAACACCCTTCGTGGTGCGGGCCGAGGTGGAGCGATGAGTCCTTTCCCCGAACATATCCTGATCGTTGGCCCCAGGGCCTTGGATGTCCTGCACCTCTGCCTGCTGTTTGAAGAAGTGGGCTTCCCCGGACAACTCCATACCGTGCCCAGCGTCATGGATGCCAGGGCCTTCTTACAACGGAGAGGACCCTACTGGAAGTCGCCTCCAGTGGACCTGCTCGTAATTGACCTGAGCCTCCCGGCAGACGCCGGTGAGGAGCTGATCCAAACGCTCGCCGCACAACCCCTTCGGCCCTTCATCGTCGCCCTGGTGCCGCCGGGCAAGCAGGCCTCCGCCGAGACGCTCCCCGTCTCCATGAGGTGCCCGCTTGCCCCACATCACCGGGAGGTGCAGGCCATCCTCACTGCCCTGGAGGACGAAGAGAAACTGCGCGCGTGAGGGGAAAGAGGCCGTGGTCCATGCCGTCCGTTCTGGTCCTGAGCAGCGGGGACCCGCCTCCCATCAGGTGCTGGTGGGCCCGGGAAGCGGTAGCGCTGACCTGCTTGACGTCGCCCCGGAGCGCGGGCTGGAAAACGCTGTGCGGGCGGCCGCGGCGTTTGGGCACGGGGCGGGTTTGACTCCGGCCTGGGCCTTACCCCTGACGCGCCGTGAACGCCCCGCTCCCCCCCCAGTTCTGCTCCGGCGCCGCCCTCGCGATAAAGCGGCCCGTGCGCCGGGCCAGGGCCATGCAGGTAATCATGGGATTGACGCCGGACGCACTGGGAAAAGCGCTCGCGTCGCCGATCCAGACGCCGGGCAGGGCGTGCAGTTCGCCGCGCGTGTCGGCCACGCTCGTCTCCGGGTCCCGCCCCATCCTTGCCGTGCCCATCTGGTGCGCGCTGAAGACGGGATGGCCGCCGTGCCCGATAGGCTTGCGCCGCAATCCGGCGAGAAAAGCCTCCAGGCTCTCCCCACGCTGCCAGGGCCGCACGCCCGGCACAAGGGAAAAGATGCGCTCGGCCCCCGCCGCTTCGAGAATGTGAGCGACGGTGGCCTGACCGTGCAGGAAGTTCTCGCGGTCGAGAGGATCGGTGAGGGCGTAGTTCACGACGGCCTCGCCGCCACCGCCCAAGGTCACGCGCCCGTGGCCCCGGTCGCGGGTGAGGTGAATCAGGGTGACGCTGCGGGCATGGTCGGCCATCAGGTCGCGGTGCGCCCGCGCGCCGCCCCACGCTGCCGCCGCCGCAAAGAGGCCAGTGGTGTACTGGGCCGTCTCGATCAGGTAGCCGTACCCCTCGCGCCGACCTGCAAACTCGTCTACCAGGGCCGCCTGCGTCGGTCCCCACCAGTTGCGCTGGTCCTCGGCAAATACGCCTGTTAGCGCTCCGCAGGGGTGCAGGCGGAGGAAGTCGCCTACCGCCGGACCGCCCACCCCGGAGCGCAGCAGCAGGGCGGGCGTCTCCAGCGCTCCGCAGGCGAGGACGAGCTGAGGCGCGCGGACGGTCAACGTCTCTTGCCCCTCCCCCAGCGTGGCGACCAACCCGGCAGCTTGGCCTCCCTCGATCAGAATGCGCTGCGCGCGAGCGCCCTCCACGATGCGCGCGCCGCGGCCTACCGCATCCTTCAGGTACGTCTTGAGCGTGCTCTGCTTGCTGCCCGTCGCGTCTCCGAAGCCGATGTGCCCGGCATGCTGCGGATCGTGCCGCGTGGGGTCAGCGTTGCGAAACGCCCGGCGCGTGCGGTAGCCCAGGGCCTGCGCGCCCTCCAGCATCCGCTCGTGGGTGGCGCTCAACTCGCTGCAACGGTCGTTGGCCGAGATGCGCGTCATGACGGCGTCCACATCGTTCCCAAATGAGGGGCTGTCCAGCCCGTCCAGGCCCAGCTCGGCCCACTCGCGCCGCAAGTCCTCCGGGGGGCGCACGCAGTTCATCCAGTTGACGGCGGTGCCGCCGCCGAGCGTCTGACCCGAGATCAGGGAGACGTTGCCTTCGGCGGTGGAGGTAAAGCCGCCGCGCCAGTATAGGTGGCGGTAGGCCCACAGCTCCGAGTGGCCCAGCTCGGCGTCCGCGTACTGCCGCCCGGCCTCCAGCACCACCACGCGCAGGCCCCGAGCGCTCAGCTCTCCGGCGATCACCCCGCCCCCGGCCCCGGAGCCGACGACCACCACGTCCGCCTCCAGCGTCTCGCCGCCCCGCAGCGTCAGGGTAGGCACGTCACGCTCGGTGTTTCCTCCCGAGAAGGTGGGTCCGGCGTAGCCGAACTGCCGCCAGAAGGGGTTGGCCTGCCCCGGCTCCGTATGGGCATAAGCGAGCATCAGCAGCAGGCGGCGAAGCTGCTCAATCCCCACAGCGGCCTCTGGGCTTAGGCGGGACAGCCCACGCAGGAGGGCTTCGCGCAGGGCGAGGGGCAAGCCGGGCCGCAGGCCCACCCGGCCCAGGACGCCCAGCAACCGCCGGACACCCTCCTGCTCGCTGTGGGGCAAGTCCAGCAAGAAGGCCTCGGCGACCCGGTGCGCGCCCGCTGCGCTGCCCGAGGAGGCGTAGAAGCCGTGGGGATCGTGGGCGCGGGGCAGCGCGGGCACGAAGGTATCGGCCAGGGTGAGCAGGGTGCGGCGCTGCGCGGCAGTGAGGGGCGTGGGCGACATGGGAAACTCCTCCGGGGCGCGAGGGGGAAACAGCGGGAGGGCGGCGCGCTCCCACCCCCAGCCGGAGCGTAGAGCGGGCGGCCTTGCTAAAGGCCCCCAGTCTTGACGAGCGCGCTGAAGCTGTCAACGTGGCGGAGAAGCCGCGTTCCGGCGGCGCCTGCCTCACGCCCAACCGTTCACGGGTGGCCCGCCCCACGTCCTCGATCACTTCTCAAACGCGGGGCACGAGCGCGACTTCGTGGAAGCGGTCCTCCTCACGTTGCTGGGCGGCCAAGCGGCGGGCAGCGTCCCACCGCTGAGAAACTCGGCATTGCCGTACACGTGGTCCCAGTCAGCGTCTGTGGTCAGCGTGTCCACAAACACGGCCAGCCGCTGCGTCAGCACCACGAACACCGCCACCTCCTCGCCCGCACGATAAGCGCGGATGCGGGTATGGGCAGAGGGAGGTGCCAACTCTTCGGTGTGCGTGGGGCTGCGCTCGCGCGGGCACTGTAAAGGGCCAAGGGGCGCTCGGCGCGCCATCCCGCCATCATCCCGCTCCGCCTACGCTCAGGGCATGAAGAGCGCGCGTCCCCCCGTCCTGCGTCCCCTCCTGCTCCTGGCGGTCCTGGGGACGCTTGGCCCCGCTGCCCCGGCCGCCACGGTGCCCGCCGCCCTGACGGGCGAGTGGTATCAGGGGCAGGTCTATCCGGCGGCGGTGTACACGGTTGGAACCAAGGGCTACCTGGACGCCAACGGAGGCTCGAACCGCCTCGTGCTGCGGGCAAACGGCTCGTATGAGCTCGCCCGCATCAGCTCCAGCATGATTCCCGGCACTTTCGGCATGAGCGGCCACATGATCTCGTGCGAGTCGGTTGGCGTGTACTGGGAGCGAGGCACCTTCCGGATATCGGGGCAGCAGCTCACTTTGCACCCCAGCGAGGCGCATGGAGTCAACGGCGCGGCGCCCACGCGCCTGAACGCCGGGTGCGTCCGCTTCGCGGGCATCCGCAACGAACGCGCCAACGCCGCGCCCCGCCCCTACACCTGGAAAGTAGGCGCAGGGGCGCTGCTGCTCCAGACTGGGGACACCAGCCTGGAGTACGCGCGGTCCACCCCGCATCCGCCCGCGTCCCAGGCGAACCCCACGTCCGCTCCGGCAACACCGGCTCCCCGCCCGGCGGCCGCCACCCCGGCCCGGAGCCGCCGGGTCGTGGACCGCCGTATTCACCACGGACGGCGGAACCCGGCTGGACGCCCGCTTCAGCATGGACGACGACCGGGGTGTGGCGGGCGTCGTGTACTCACCCCAGGGCGACGTGCTGGGCTGGGTTCAGGGCCAGAGCGCGTCCGGCACGCTGGTCGTCACGCTCAAGGTCAACGACGACCAGACCGTGGAGCTCCGCACTGCCGGGCGGTTCTCGGGGGAGACCTACGAGGGACGCTTTCAGGCGGTGAACGCCGCTGGGCAGGCGATGGGCGGCGGCACGCTGAAGCTCCAGCGCCGCTAGAACACCTCCCCACCTCCTGCACGCGCCGCCCGCCGCACGAGCGGATGTGGCCGCAGCGCAACTGGCTGAGCAGGTCGGCGGAAAAGTCCGCCCGCGTTGCCACCGCCTGCCGCACACTGGAGTCGGCCGACGGTTGCAGGCCAGAGGTGACGGGAGGCAGGGATGGGCTGCGAGCGCCGCGCGGACCGACAGGTCAGAACGAGGCGTTCGTCCAAGCCCGGTTGGGCCATCACGCGCCACCTCGGGCCGCCCCCCCACGGGCGTGGGGTTAGGGCAGGTTAAGGGATGGAGATGGGGAGGCGAAGGGAACGACTGCGCCAACACGGCGGAACACTTACGCCTCCCGACTTCCCGCACTGCGCGGACAGTACGCCTTTGCGAAATGTGAGGGAGGCGCGGCGGTAGCAGGCAGGCGAGGACCAGCACGTACCAAGCAGCCCCACCGACAACACGCCCAACGTGACTCCTGACCTTTGCCCCGCCTGTGCGTCCCCTGGGGTGTACTGGGTGACTCGGGAGACGGGGGCGGTCGCTTTCCATGTCGCCGAAGTGGAGGCATTTCTGAGAGCACTCCCGGAGGACGACAGCCTGAAATACCAACACTGAAAAGAATCCTTGAAGCCCGGGGCTCTGCGCTTCAAGCCCTCCACGCTGTGCGCCTATGGCGCACATGAACCAGGGCGACCTCCATGCTTGATTCGACAGGCTGGAGCTGCCGGTGATTATGTCCGGCAGGCCCACGATGCCCGGCACCGCCATGCTGTTGAGAGAGGGAATCACACCCGTCTGCACCGCCGAGGCGATCCCTGGGTGTGCCGCGTCCCTCTGTCAGGGTTACTTGCCCCCGACCCGGACCAGGTTGAGGGACCCCACGGTACCCAGCGGCCCGGTAATCCAGTTTTTTACCCGAGCGCGTGCGGCGGCCGGGGCCGCGCTGTGCACGATGGGGAGCCGTACGTTGGCGTTGTATGTCAGTTCCTGGAGTTGTGCGTATATTCCCGCCTTCGTCTGCCGGTCAATTGCCGCGCGGCCCCGGCCCAGCAACGCGTTAATGTTGCCGGGGTCAAAGCCAATATCAACGCTGCCTGCCTTCCCGTAAAAGGCGCTGTAGAAGTTATCGGGGTCGCTGTAATCCCCGCTCCAGCCATACAGGAACATGTCAAAGCGGCCCTTCTGCCGGTCTTCAAGGTACTTCGCCCAGTCCTCGGTCCTCAGGTTCACCTTGATGCCGATGGCACCCAGGTCGGCGGCGATCGCTTCCGCGACAGGTTTGGGCTGCGGGAAGTAGCTGCGGCTGATGGGCATGTACCACAGGTCCACCGAGAAACCATTGGGGAATCCCGCCTCTGCGAGCAGCCGCCTGGCCACAGCCGGGTTGTAGGTCACCCTGGGAATGGTCTTGGCGTTTGCCCAGCTCAACGCTGGCGGCAGCAGGCTGTTGTCCGTGGCACCCAAGTCACCCCAGAAAGCGTCCACGATCGCGGGGCGGTTGACGGCGAAGCGAATGGCCTCACGCACCTTGGTGTTTCGCAGGGCAGGGTGCCGAACGTTCATGTTCAGCAGGCCCACGTTGAAAGCCGGCGGCAACACCAAGCGCAGGTTGGGATCGGCCTTGATTGACTTTGCCACCTGGGGGTCGAGGTTACTCGTGAAGTCGATGGTCCCGGCCCTGAGCTCATTCAGCCGCTGGCTGGGATCCTTGATGAAGCGGAAGAGAAGTTGATCGGCGGTGCTGCGCGTACTCCAGTAGCCTGGGTTGGGTTTCAACACCAGGCGGTCCCCGGTGCGCCAGCTCACGTACTGGAAGGGGCCGGTACCCACCGCGCCGCCCGCTGGGGTGCCGTAGTTCCCCCCCAACCGTTTGACGGCCGACGGCGAGGCGATCCCGAAGTAATCGGTGCCCAGCAGGTCGGGGAAGGCGGTGACGCCGCGGGTGAGCGAGAAACGGACGGTGTTCGCGTTCACCTTGGAGATGCTTTTCAGTAGGCTGCCGCTCTCGCCCTTGTACCCGCCCATCAGCTCACCCCAAATCTCGAAGGTGCCGCCGTAGCGGTAAGGATTCTTCTTGTCCCACCAGCGGTTCACGTTGAAGAGGACGGCGTCGGCGTTAAAGGGTGTTCCGTCGTGGAATTTTACATTCTGCCGCAGGGTGAAGGTCCACTCGGTCGCCGAAGTGTTGCTCTTCCATGCGGTGGCGAGGCCAGGGACCGGTACCGCGGTACCGGGTTGGAAATGCACCAGTCGGTCGTAGATCTGCACCTGCCCCTGAAGGCTGGGGCTGTCACTGGCGTTGCCGGGGTTGAGGTTTACGGGCTCGCCAGGCGCGCCGTAAACCAATGTGCCCGCGGCTAGCGCCTGACCGAGCAGCAGGGTACTGAGCAGGAAAAACAGATTCTTCATCGCGCTCCTCTCATGCGGGGACAGGGCCTTGAGCGCCGCCACGAGGGACAAGTTTTATCACCTGATCTCGCGCAAGACCACGCACATGAAGGAAATCCAGCCATTCGGACTTGGGAAAGCGGTCCCGTGGAATTGGGCAGAACGGCGACCTTTTCACTTCAGGCCAACCGTGGGGGGAGTCGCCCCTGACCGGAAGCGGCTGCAACCACTTTTTTCCCCGGACATCCTCTTGATCACGGCGTCAGTTCGCACCGGTCCTCTGCACCCCGGGTCACGGGGAAAATGGCATGCACGCAGAACGTCCCTCTGGAATTCATACCGATTGATGCCGCGATTAATAAGTCACGCCCTGTTACACGGACTCCGGGAAAGCAGTAACAAGATCAAAAAGCTTACCCTGCCCCACGAATCCGCTGAGTTCTGGGAGATCTACCGCCGGAGTACGTGTGCGGTCGAGCGACGACGCAGCCAGCTGCTCGCCTTCCTGGCGGTAAGCTACGCAGAAGCGCTGCGACTTCCGGGCTATGCCGAGCAGGAAGCGGATTCTCGGTGCCTACCGTGAACGTGGGGTGGGTGGACTCAAGCTTCAGCGGCACCAGAAGAGGGGCGCCCGCATGCCCTTGAGCGACCCCGAACTCCTGCTGCTGCCCCAAACCATTCGGGCAGACACCGCCGCTGGCGGTGTCTGGAATGGCGCACGCGTGCAGTCCTGGGTGCAGCAGGAACTGGGCACAGAGCTGCATCTCAGCCGCTGCGCTGCCGGCTGGACCGCGCGGGATGCAGCCTTCAGCGTGTAGCCTTCAACGGCCCCGGCCTCGACAGCTCAGGGCCGATCAGGCCACCCAGGATGCGTTCAAAAAAAGTCCTCCCCGCCGTGATCCAAGTAGCCCAGGCAGGTCTTGAAGGAACTGAACGACGCCGAGAAGCGGGCATCGAGGAGCACCGTGAGGGGTTAAGGCCCCTGGTGGGCAGGCGCCGGGCCAAGCGAGGCAAAGCGCCCACTGTGCGCGCCCAACACCGTTACGGGTGGCTGTACGTCTGTGCCTGCGTCTGCCCGCAGGTGGGAAAACGCCAGGACGGGCTGTGACCCACGGTCAATACCGCGGCGTTCCAGGGGGAAGAGCCGGGAGACCGTCCTGGTCCTGCACGCCCTGCAGTTGCAGTGCCCGCCGGGCATTCGTCTGGCCGCCTCCCTGTTCCGCAGCGCTGCAACCTGTCAAACGCCTCTGGTCCTTGAGCGGTGCGCTTCTGAAGCATCAACTCTTCCAAACCCCCGAAGCCCTTAGTTGCTCGCCGTGCCGCGTCGCCGTCTGGAGCACCAGAGGGAAGCGCGTTTGCTCCCTCACCCTCTGGTGGCCCCTATAATACGAGACCAAAGTGATTCCCGTATGTGGCAAAGTCGGTGGTGAGGCTATAAAACTCGTCTGTGAATACCCAGTGCGGAGTGGCTCTCATGCACCAAAAGGCGGAAATCACTTTAGTTCCGTATAACCGGTGAACCGGAACGCATAGGATACGGACTGCCACCGGGTCTTGAGGGTCCCTCCCACCCGGTTGCCCAGGACCTGCAAGTTGGTCACGATCTGCTTGAGCCATCCGGTGTCATTCGAGGCGGTCGGCCGGGAGGGGGATGGAGATGTGAGCGGTGACATGCGTTCCAGTTTTCGTTGCGCTGCCTCCTGATGCTCGTGCTCAAGACGGCCCGAACTGATCCTCAGGTGTACGGGCACTCCAGAACGGCGTGCCCTGAGTGTGGCGGCACTCAGAAACTGCCAGGCGCAACCTGAGTTTCTGTCAGGTCATGCCCCACTGCCGGAAGCACGAGTTCTCGAATCACGTAACGGTGATTCGGATGGTCAACGGTCTCACCCGTCATGACGACGACAAGTTGCACTTGTGGGAAAACCGCAATGTACTGGCCGCCCCACCCGGTCGCGTACCACGCTTCCAGTCCAGCCTCCCGCGTGACCCACCACAGGTAGCCGTACCACGCGATCCCTTCCATCCACTCGTACGCCCTCACTTGAGGTTGGATCGACGCTTGCAGCCACGCCCCATCGACAACTGACATACCGTTCCACATTCCACGCTGCAGCACCAGCTGGCCAAACCGCAGCGCATGGAGCGGAGTGAGGTGGACGTAACCCGACCCGAACGGGCGTCCCACCTTGTCGGTCGGCCACGCATGCAATTCGGCCCCGATGGGGTCAAGCAGGCGCGAGCGGAGCGCTGTGTCGAGTCTTTCGCCAGTGGCCCGCGCTAGGACTTCACCGAGCAGGTGCGTACTCGCATTGGAGTAATGGAAGGTGGCACCAGGATCAGCGACGAGCTTCTGGGTTAACGCAAACTTGACCGGGTCATCCGCGGAGAACCACGCGTCGTCGTACGCTGGGTGCGTCAGCTCCGACTGCAGGCCCGCCGTCATCGTCAACAGATGCCTGATCGTCACGTGCCGCCAGCGCAGGTCAATCACGTCGGCAGAGAATTCCGGGAAGAAGTCGAGGACTGTCCCCTGCAGATTGTTGAAGATGCCTCCGCACATGGCACCGAGCAGGCTCTTCGTCACAGACTGAAAATCCTGTGGGTCCGCCGAGGTGCAGTTCCAGTACTGCTCAAGGACGAGTTGCCCACAGCGCGCCACCAGCAGACTCCTCACGTGCGGCAGTCGAGCGGTAACGTGGTCAACGGCGGCTTGAAGCCGTGCAGCATCCATGGCCACGGTGGCTGGAATCAAGCTCGAATTGGGCGTCATTCAAAGAGCGTAGCGTCCCCGGCAAACGGGCGGAACTGCTCCTTGGCGATGGCTCCACTTCCCTGGCTCCCGCAGGAAACGGGGTTTTTCCCGGGCACCAAGTGCTCCCCAGAAGGGCCCTCGCAGCGGCTCTCCCGGACCACCGGTGCGGCGTGCAGCAGGTAGCAGGTGCGCGGGGGGCCAGGACCGCACTGCCTGGCTCAATCTCCAGCAACCGCCGGGCCAGCGAAGCCGGTTTCTCATCTGCCCCTGCGCAGCCCACGCCTCCAGCAGCTCCAGTCCAACCCGACGGGGGACCACGGTGGCACCTGTGCCCATCCAGCACGTGTGCGGGTCCGTTGGACATCAGTTGCACCGCTGTGCCGCGCGCGTGGCCGCTCGCGCTTGCCACGCCTCCACGGGTTGCGGCCCTTCCAAAGGCATGCTCCCGTAAGGCTTCGTCTTCCAGTCCCGAGTGTTGCTGGTGATCATGTGGGTTGGTGGACACCCTGCTGTTCTCCCTGCACGGGGGAAGTCATTCGCGGCACTCCGTCTGTCATCTGAACAGGACGCTCCGGAGAGGGCCGCGCACGCTGCGGCTGCTGGCGTGACGCTGAGGCCACAACGGGAGAAGTCCTGAAGCGCGCCGTGCGCGGCCCTCTCCGGAGCAAGATCAGCGGGAGTCTCACGGTCCTCCTCCCTCCCTGCTACTGTACTGGCGCTCTGACGTCGGGCACCGTGCCCTGCTCGCGCGTGTCCAACCGCTCCGTTCCAACTGCCCCCCGCTTGCCTGTGGCCAGAGCGTTGTGTCCCTGCCCGAAATCCCATGCCGGCTCCTCAGGGTGCTGGACTGTCAATCCGCACCCCTGGGGCCGTCCAGGCGGTTGCTCCGCTCGCCACGGCCACCAGCACCACGGCGGTCCACTGACCCACGGACAACACCTCATGCAGGAAAAGTGTGCCGCACAGCGCCGCCACGGCAGGCTCCAGGCTAAGGAGCACGCTAAAGGTTCTGAGCGGGAGGCTGCGGAGCGCCACGAGCTCCAGCGTGAAGGGAACTGCACTTGACAGCACGGCCAGCGCCGCTCCCGCCAGCACCAACCCTGAAGTCAGGTGGTCCCAGTCACCGGAGAGACCAACGAACGGGAGCGCGGTCAATGTGGCGATGCCCATGCCCACAGCCACACCCGTGCCGCTGGGCAGAACCTGAGATACCCGGCTCCCCAGCACCACGTAGCCCGCCCAGCAAGCACCGGCCAGCAGGGCAACGAGCATGCCCACACCGTCCGTTCCCTGGCCGCTCCAGGGGGTAATCATCGCCACACCGGCGCCTGCCAACGCCACCCAGACCACGTCCAGTGCCCTACGTGAACCCACCACCGCCAGCAGGAGGGGTCCGACGAACTCTAGCGTCACGGCCAGACCCAGGGGAATGCGGGCCAGCGCAAGGTAAAAGAGCAGATTCATGCTGCCCAGCACCATCCCGTACGGAAGGACGGCCCGCCACTGCTCGGGGGTGAGCTGCCGCAGGGAGGGGCGGAAGACCAGGCACAGCAGGAGGGCCGAGAGGCCAATGCGCAACCCAGTTGTGCCGATTGCCCCGACCACGGGGAACACACCCTTGGCGATGGCTGCCCCACCCTGCACGCTCAGGACCGACAGGAGTAGGGCGGGGCCGGCAGGCAGGGTGGGAAGCGGCTGGGCGAGGCGGAGCATGGAGACCAGTCTGGCCGGGTGGGACAGGGCTGCCCACCCGCGTCAGCCGTCGTTGAGGCAGACAGCCACCGGAACTTCCGGGGACCCTGCCATACAGTGGGGCATGACCCACGGACCGACCCTGATCCAGTTGCGGGCGTTCATCGCGGCCGCAGAGGCCGGGAGCTTCGGACAGGCCGCAAATGCCCTGGGTCTGGCCCCCAGCAGCGTCAGCGAGAGCGTGCACGCGCTTGAACAGCTGCGGGGAGAGCCGCTCTTCCGGCGCTCTCCCCGGGGCATCACCCTGACTGCCGCTGGGGAACGTGCCCTGCCGCACGCCCGGCTGGCCGTACAGCACAGTGAAGACTTCACCCTGGCTCTGAATGGGAACGGGGCAGCGCTGGCGGGAACCCTGCGGGTGGCGGCCTACCGCAGCCTCGGGGTGCACCTGCTGCCCCCGGTACTGTCGCTGCTGCGCCGGCGTCATCCGCACCTCCGGGTCCAGATCCTTGACGGCACGTCAGGCGAGGGCGGGGAACACCTCATTGAGGACGGGCGGGCCGACGTGGCCTTTACCGAACTCACCGCTCACACCTCTCTCTTCACCCTGCCGGTGGTCGAGGACCAGCACGTGGTGGTGTTGCCGAAAAGACGCTTGTCCAGGAGCCTGACGTGGGTGGACTTCCAGGCGCAGCCCCTGCTCCTGTTCCCAGCGCATCACGCCTGCAACGCTGAGCTGCACCGCCACCTTCACACATTTCTCACGCCAGACACTGTGGTGGAAGAAGTTGCTGAGGACGAGGTGATGCTGTCGATGGTGGAGCATGGCCTGGGCTGGGCCGTTCTGCCCCACCTGGCCGCTTTGCCCCTCCGGCAGAGCTTGATGACGCAGCCCTTGCCCGTACCCCTCGCAAGAACGCTGGGCGTCGCCATCCAGCCGGGGCGGGCTGGGCTACCGCATACCCGCGCCTTTCTCGACGCCTTGCGGATGTACCGGACGACGCCAGAGTTCGGGAGACTGCAGAAGTTCCTGTCAGAGTAGGGTGGCGAAAAAGGCGGCAGGTACAGACCAGTTCAGCCCAAGGTGGGCCCCTCTACAGGCAAGCGCCAAGTCACCCCACCAGGCGTCCACGTCGTGGGGCGGCCGACAGACCCAGGGTGTACGCCTCGTCAGCTTGTCTTACGGCACCGTACTTATACACGTGCACGCTGCGCTGAAGGGCCGTGAAGAAGCCCAGTACCAGCCGTGGCGTCAACTGCTCCGTGAAATTCTGGAATCCAGTCATGTCCCTTGAGAGCCACGAGAGTCTCCCCCGTGGGGTCAGGCGGGGTTACTTACCTGACATTCTTCATTTTGGGGAAAGGAGGTCCAGAACAGCTTCCCGCCTCATATTGAGGGTGTAATTCAGGGCAGTGACCGTGCCAGACGACTTTATTCTGCCAGGCCCACCTCCTGTTGCCGCAAGCAGCATCGGGGGGCGATCCGCCGCTTTCTCAACCACCAACGTTGGCGTTTACGCACGCTCCTGCAGGTGATGCGCCAACGTACCTTGGATACGTTCCAGGCGTACCTCCGTCGGCACATTGGCGTCCACCGCCAACCCAGGATCATCGTGGAAACCGCATCTATCCCCAAAGAAGGCGTGTTTGCTGAACTGGAGGGCTGGATTCACACCCTGAATGGCATCAGGGGTCTGCACGGCGCGCTGCCGTAGCTCTGTCGCGGGAAGCTCCGCCTGCCCTGGGGCTTCAAGATCTGGCGTGGTCGAGCCACGTCCCCTGTGCCAGGCCCGGCTTTGCGGCTGGTCCGGCAACTCCTCCCGGAAATGCGCTCCACATCCAAACAGCTAGAAGCTGCCAAGATCACGATCCAACTTGAATGACCTGATTTTGGTATTTGCGTAAACACCCGACCCAGAGCCTGTTTTCTTGCTGGTCAGCGGAGAGACCTTTGATCAACTTCGAGCACCCTTCCCGGCTCTCTGCTGCCAGGCTGGATCTGGAATCTCGGAACTGGGGATGCGGCTACCTCGTCATCAATAAACGTCCCACACGTACTTCTTCAGCCTGTTTGTTCGCTCGCCACAGAACCAGACCTTCTATTTTGGATGGGCATCTTTTCACCCTCTAGCTGTACTTCGGGGAAATTCAGGAGGAACTAGGGAGGCCAGCATCGGTGATGCTGGCCTCCTGCTATGCCACGTTCTTTGCCCCCTTGGACCCGACATTTTCCCACCTGGTTCGCACCCTTTCTGACGCACTTTCGCCACCGTGCAGGGCGCACTTGGGCACCGTTGTACGTGCGTGGACTGTGCAGCGGTGCGTCCCGGAAAAGCATGCAACCTCTGGCTGCTGTGGTGGCTCCTGGAAAAGAAGACCACCTCCAGCACTTCATCACCGACAGTCCCTGGCCAACTCGTCCCCTGGAAACGCTGCTGGCCGAGCGGGCCCAGCAAATGCTTGGAGGCAAAGACGCCGTCTTGATCATTGACGATACCTGCCTGACCAAATTTGGGACGAAATCCGTGGGGGTTGCTCGCCAGTATTCGGGACAGGTGGGCAAGATCACGTCCTGTCAGTGTCTGGTCTCCCTGACCTTAGCCCAGCACGAGGTCCCTGTTCCCCTGGCCCTCCGGCTCTTCCTGCCACAGGACTGGACCAGCGATCCGGCGCGTCTCCAGGCTGCTGGTGTTCCAATGGAACACCAGCAGCCACAGACCAAATGGGCGTTGGCACTCCAGGAACTGGACCGGGTACGCGAACACGTCACCTTCGGCATGGTCTTGGCGGACGCTGGGTATGGCGTGACGGCTCAGTTCCGCCATGCCCTCACCACGCGCGGACTGCTGTGGTCGGTGGGTGTGACTCGCACACAGACGGTCTATCCCAAGGACGTTCGCTTAATCCCTATCCCCAAGTTCTTTCGTGGCAGAAGACCCAAGCACCCCACCCCCTCCGAAGACCGGCAATCGGTGGAGGACGTCCTCAAAGGTGCTGCATGGCAGCACCTGGTGTGGCGACACGGGACCAAGGGTCCCCTCTCAGGACGCTTTGCCGCTGTGTACGTGCGTCTCGCCGATGGAGAGGAAAATGCCCAGGGCCAGCACCTTCCCGGGCAGGCGGCCTGGATCATCCGTGAACAGCGACGGGGAGAGGAACGCAAATACTACGTCTGTAATCTCCCCGAGAACACCTCTCTCTCTCGGCTGGTTGAGGTGACCAAGCGCCGCTGGGCTTGCGAGTTGACCCACCGGGAGCTGAAGGACGAAGTCGGTCTGGACCACTTTGAGGGCCGTTCCTGGCAGGGCCTCCATCACCACGCCGTGCTTTGCATGCTGGCCCTGACCTTCCTTCAATGGTTGCGATTGACCCAGCCCGATGACCTCAAAGGTGACACTGTCCCCGCTATTCGAGCGGAGGTGGCAGGGGACCTGCCCCTGCCACCTCCGTGCCAGCAATGCCGCGCCTGCACAGCTTTATTCAGCGGTCCCTGAATTTCCCCGAAGTACAGCTAGCGTCTTCTCGTGGACGCCGGGTGGCCACCACGGTCTTCTTCTCTGAAATCTGGCGTTGGGGCTCCATTTTACGGTGGGGATGCGGGCGGACCGCGCACGGTCAGCGTGTCAAAGACATCACGGCGCCGCTGCGCCGCGTCTTCCTCCAGGGTCTCCCGGACCTTCCCTTGCGGCTGTACTGGGTTTGGCTTCCCGCCAAACGGGGAGAACGGCAGGAACAACGCTTTCTTGTGTCCTCCAGGTTCACAATGCCCAGGACCGCGAAACACAGGGCGGCGTAGGTGGAAGATTGAAGCGCTCTTCAAAACGTTGAAGAGTCGCTTGGCCTGCCTGGGGTGCGCTCACTCGGTGGGCCCGCATGAAGTGTGCCGTATGGATGCCGCTTTTTGAATTTGAGAGGGCACGAGAACAGTTTTTTACCGTCTCGAACGAGGAACGACGGCATGCTGCTTAAAGTGAACGACGTCAATCTTCCCGGTCCGCCTACCAAGGCCTGTGGTATAGCGATGGGGCCTGATCGCTGACGTCCCGCAAGAGCATGCCAATATTCTCTGCCGGCACGCCAGCAAGTGGTGCTGTACCACGCTCAAGGACGATGAGGCGTGCCAAGCTCTGGTGGCCTCAAGGGCGCCTCAGGAAGTGCGCTCCACCCAGTAGGAAAATGGCCCACCAGTTCCAAGCGGCTCATTCGCTCATTCTCCGTCGCCATCCTTGCGCCCATGTCACTGGATGAGTGGAACGGTTTGCGTGTTCACAGGCCAACACAGCCAGGTCCGGTGCCTTTACCACCGCGTTGACACTCGCTGCCGCAGACAAGCTCACTCCTCGCCACGGGGTTTGCGGGGGGCGCCTGAACTTCCAGCGGTGGCGGTGGAGATGCGCCGTACAGGTGCGGTACTGACCAACCGGGTCAGTTGCATGGCGGCGTGAATCGCTTCAGGCGTTGTCTCCTGTAAGCCGGCCTGCGTGGTCCGGTCGAATGACCCCAGTTCGCTGTAGACCCCTTCCACCGTCCCGCAGCGCGCCACGACCTTCTGCGCCCGTGCGGGCCCCACGTTCCGGACACCAGGGATATTGTCCGATTCGCACCCGCACAGCGCCTTATACAGCGCGAAGCGCTCACGTGGAAATCCGTACTTCGCCTCGTAGTCCATTTGGGTAAACCGCTTACGGGTGCCTGGGCTGTACACCTGCACCTCGTCCCGCACACACGCGTGCAGGTCGGCGTCGGTCGTCACGATCACGACATTCCCTGGTGCACGTTCCGCAAGTGTAGCCATCACATCGTCTGCCTCATGGTCCGGTGCTGCTGCGCAGATGCACCCGAGCGCCCCCATCAGCTCCGCACCCCGCCTCAGCAACGCTTCAAGTTCCGGCGGTTTGCTTCCCCGCTGTCCCTTGTACGTGGGTTCAAGCCGCTTCCGGAAATTCGACGGAGAGTCCAGGGCCGCGATCACGTGCCTGGGCCCAAACACATGCTGGTACTCACGCAGTCGGTCACGCAGCACGTTCTGAGGGTGAACGCCGCCTGTGGCGAAGTAGGCCCGGACAATCAGGTTGCTGGCGTCTAGCAGCAGGTCAGGCGCGGTCATGGTTGTGGAATCTTTCGTCGAGCAAGCCGCATGATCACTCCCTACAGTAGCGGCATGTCGGGGAGTGGGCCCCAGATCAGGTTGGTGCAGGTGAAGGGCGTACTGGACGACTTACTGAAGAGCCATCGTACATGTCGGAGTACCCAACGTGAGTGGGCATGGGGGCTTTCAGTGCGTCTGAAAAAGGTCAGGGTGGACCTTTGGCCGAGCGGCGGACCATCAAGCGGATCCTCACCTCGTAGACAGGGTTCTCCGCTGTCTCCGGCAGCGCTTCATCGTCCCCGGCCATGCGCCTGGATTTCCAGGGCCAGGCAGAGGTCCGCTCGACGACCCAGCGGCGTTTCAGCACCACATCAGCACCACGAATCCCGCGGGCACCTCCACACGTCGTGGAGGTGCGCCTTTCGGTGCCCAGGTGCTTTGCCGGCCTGACCAGGGATTCCAGCGTCCAGCCGAGAAACGTTCCCTGTTCTCCTGCCAGTTTTCCGGTGTATCCCGCATCCGCCCACGGGTGCTTCATTCGGGGAAAAACATTCGGCGCCCCCTCGCAGGAGGAGGACCGCGCCCGCGCGGGGGAAGGACGTCCGCTTCATGCACTTTGATCGCCATGACGAGGCAGGGCGTATCCACGAGCAGATCACGCTTCCGTCCATTGACCTTCTGACCGCCGTCGTCACCACGTGGCCCCCCCGCCTCGGTGGTTATGACCGATTGGCTGTCAATCATTCCAGCACTTGGTGTCTCAGGGCGTCCTTCTCGCACCCGGACGACCTTCACGCAATTTGGTCTGCAACGTTTCCCACACGCCTTGCCGCCTCCACATCCTGTGCGCGTGGTCGGTTGTTTGCCAGGGGGAAAGATCGTGAGGCCGTCGCCTGCCAGGCCACGACCTCCGCGGAGGACGGAGAAGATGCTCTCCAGAATTTCTTGCAAAGACCACTTGCGCGGTCGACCCACAAGCAATTCAGGTGGGGTCAGCGGCTGGAGGACGTTCCACCTCCGCCCCATCATCCCTCCATCCTCTAATCAGGCAAAACCCGCTCCAGCACGTTTTTCAGTCGCACTTTAGCGCATGGCCCAGATCATTCCCAGCACGAGCAACGCTGCTGGGACGCCGAACCATTGAGCCGCCTCTTTGCTTGGCCAGAACAGCCAGCCGATCCCAAAGGCAGCAGCCCAGATGCCGGTGAGGATCAGCATGGTCCGCATTGAGGGGGGTTTGGGCGATTTCATTGCCTTGCCAGCAGGGCATGCATCTCTGCCCGCCGCTGTCGCCCTTTCTCGGTGATGACGGATGTCCCAAAGGCGCGACCGTCACGGGTCGTGAGGCGATCAGCGACGAGAAGACCGGCCTCACCGAATGCCGTTTTGGGCTTGACCTCCTCGGGGAGAAGCGCCATCCGGTCCTGGAGACGAATGGGGCCGTCTGGCATGACGGCAATCATTTGATCGATGGTCTGGAGCCCAGCCTTCTGGCCGCCGGTCACTGCTGCGCCTTCGGCCGGACCACGATTTCGAGACCAAGCATGTCGAGGGTCTTTCCCACCCATTCCCGGGGGAACGCCTTTTTACCAGAAAGGGCCTGGGTGACTGACGGCTGCTTCACGCCCAACGCTTCTCCTAATCGTGCCTGAAACCCCCGAGGTTGCTCAGCAACCTTCTGCCGGATCGTCGCTTCAAGTTCTGACCATTCCATTCTGCCAGCATACATAGGCTTTTAGCTATTGACAACACATATCCAAAAGCCTATTATTTTGGCAGAGTAGGGCGCCAACCCCGCGAAAAGCAGCTGCTCTTCTGACTCCATCACCTGTGAGCAAAAGGAGAACCATGAACATTACCACCCCCTGC
>NZ_FWWU01000006.1:300000-445411 GCF_900176165.1 Deinococcus hopiensis KR-140 | reverse complement strand
CTTTCAGGAATGGAATGGATAGCCTCCGCCGTCCTGCTGAACTTTCGTCGGCCTCCTCCGAATGACCGGAAAGTGGGTGGTCCGCTGGGAGAGCGGGGCCGTGTGGGCACTCGGCCTGGGCCGTTTGGGTCCGGCCGCTCTGGTTCCTCTGGCGGGGCAGCCTGAGGTCAACACCCTCCTGCCCCCCTCTCCCAGTTCAAGGCATGCGGGCGCGTCTTTGCCCCGGCCCGTATGCCAGAGCGGAATGCCCCCGACCGCTTCGGCCAGTTCCTGGCTGCTCCTCAGGGTACCTGGCAACGTACCCTCTGCGGCGGCACCCATGGTCCGGGAGGATGTGCAGGCACACAGGGGGCCGTTAAGGAAGGCCGGGTCACAGCTGCCAGCGAAATTCCTCTTCATTGTGGGTCCCGAGCGGCCCCGGGGCGTGACCGCCTATCTCTGCGCGCTGCTGGGCGTCTCGATGGAGAGGGACGTTCAGGAACACATCGGCCCGGACCTGGAGGACGCCTCAGGTGACCTGCACCCCGGGCTGTTCGACCGGGTGATCAGCTACTGGCCGACTGTTTGAGCCCTCTACTGAAAATGACCTATTCGGAGTAGGCGTTCCTGAACGCCACCGGGTGTCCGAAGACCTGAACGCCCTGGACGTTCAGGTCTTCAGACCAAAGGGTCGCTCCCGCCCGTCAATAAGGAGGTCGTCAGTGTGAACGCCCAGAAACAAAGCCGAATGACACGCTTTCCCGCAAGCCAGGTTCTTCTGTTCCTTTCCCTTACCGAGCAACGGGCCTGCGATATAGAAGCCCAGTTAAGCAGGGCCGGAGTTTCAGCTGCTCCAGAGAGATTGCAGCGCGTGCTTGACCAACTGGTGAAACAAGACCTGGTGCGGATACGAATGCGCGGCGATGAGCGTTCCTATCACCTTGGCAAAGGTCCAGAAGTGGAAGCCGCCCTCGAAGCGGCCTGGGCACGTCAGGGCCTGTAAACCCTTGCCTACGGTCATGGTAGGGCGCGGCTGTGGCAGGACTCCTGGGGACGAACTGTTCAGGACGCCGGGGTGGAGGGAGCGGAGATCAAATCCTGGATAGCATCTGTATCCCGACAGGAGACGCCATGTTCGACTCGAGCTGTCGCCGCATACCCTCCCGGTCCACCTGAATCCAGTACTCCACAATTCGTCCGTCCTCCACCCGGTACACCGCGCTCGCCACTTCCACCACCGGTTTGCCCGTCGCGGCAAAGCCGTCCACCTCCCCCTCATGCTGTCCCACCTGCCTCCAACGCGCATACGCCCGGTCCTCCTTCACGACCAGTTCGGTCACCTCAAACCTGAACGCTCCGCAGACCGAGAGGAAGGCACGAATATGCTCAGCATAGTTGGCGGGGCTGCGCTCGACGGTGTTGGGCGCTTCGGACACCACCTGATGCGCCAGGACGCGGGGGGCCATCAGGTCATGGACCCGGTCAGGCGCCTGACCAGAACGCACTTCATTCAGGAACTGCTGCACGATTTCACGGGTGGTGTACAAGGGAAACCCCCACCGGGGTATTGTGCGGGCCGCAAGGGAGGGTGTCCAAATTCAACTATCACGTGGGTCAATCGCGCCCTCGGTGCTGCCCGAAGGTGCGATGCGCTCTGGCACAGCTTCCGTAACGGCGGAAATCTCCATACCCCGGGAGATGGGGCCCACAAGAACCGCGCCACGGTGGGTGTCGAGGGTCCCCTTGCCCGGCAGGTTCGGCGTGACAACGGTATGGCCACGGCGTTCGGGCACCGACTTGATTTCCGTCAGGTACTTCACCTGCTCCCCGAGGGTCTCCTGCGCGGCGGTCCGGTAAGGCCAGCGCTGCGCAGATGTCTCAATCTGCCGCCAGCTTGACCCGGAGCCCTTCGGGCAAGTAGTCCCCATGCTGTGAGAGAAGCTCGTCGACAAGGGCCCAGATCTGATCAAGGTCCAATTCGGCCGCTGTGTGCGGATCGAGCATCGCCGCGTGGTAGATGTGCTCGCGCCTTCCGGTCCAGAGTGCCTCCACCGTTAGGGCCTGCACGTTGACGTTCGTCTGCATCAAAGCGGCGAGTTGAGGAGGAAGATGCCCGATGTGGGTGGGCTGGATTCCCTGGCGGTCCACGAGGCACGGCACTTCCACGCAACAGTCGTGCGGAAGGTTACTGATCAGCCCGCCGCCGTTCATGACGTTGCCGTACACCACCCGCGGTTGCCCCGTGACCACCGAATGAATGATCAGCGAGCCATACTCCGGGCTGCGGGCCACTTCCAACGGTGCCTCCCTGTCTTGCAGTTGCGTGCGCAGGGCCTCCCAGCCGCTGATCTGCGCTTCGCAGCGGCGAGGGTATTCGTCCAGAGGAACGTTGAATCGCTCGATGAGATCCTCACGTCCCCGCTTGATGAAGTAGGGCACGTACTCACTGAAGTGCTCGCTCGATTCCGTCACAAAAAAGCCCAAGCGGCGCAGCATTTCATACCGCACGCGGTTCCAGGCTGGCACCTGGCCCGACTCGGCAAGGGCCATCAACCGGGGATAGAGGTCCTCACCCTGATGTTCGAACTTCAGGTAAAAGGCCATGTGGTTGATGCCCGCGCACAGGTAATCGATCTCCTCCAGCGGAATGCCAAGGTCCTGCGCAAGTTCCGAGGCGGTGTGCTGCACGGAGTGGCACAAGCCGACCGTCTTAATGGGCGTTTGCCGGCTTAACGCCCACACGTTCATGGCCATTGGGTTGACGTAGTTCAGGTGCAGCGTGTCTGGGCAGAGGCGTTCCATATCGCGGCTCATGCCAAGCAGCACAGGCGCAGTCCTCAGCGCCCGCATAATGCCTCCGACGCCCAGCGTGTCCGCGATCGTGTGACGCAAACCATATTTCTTGGGAACTTCGAAGTCCGTGACGGTGGCAGGCTTGTACCCACCGACTTGAATCATGTTGATCACGAAATCCGCACCGTCGAGCGCCCGCTCACGGTCGGTCGTTGCGCTGACCGTGGGACGTGCTCCTACCGCCTGCGCCACACGCCCGGCGACCTGCTCGGTGACGTCAAGCCGTTCTTGATTGATGTCGAACAGACGTATATCAGCGTCGGCGAGTTCGCGAAAGCTCAGGATGTCTCCAAGAAGGTTCTTGGCGAACACAGTGCTGCCCGCTCCAACCATGGCTATTTTGGGTGGGGTCATATGTTCTCCTGGAATGATGGAACAAATCCGCGTCGCAAGTGTGGGCGCCTGCCTGCTTGGCTCCACTTCACCGCGCCAAGTCGGGTGTGGCGAGCAGGTTCAGCGCTTTCAGGGTGAGGGCCGCGGGAGCTTAGAGCATGTGTCAAAGTGAGGGCTTCTTTTCGACCGAGCCCAGGGAGCGAACTTGAATGTGCATTGGGAAGAATGGGGCGCCGTGAGGGCTGCCCTTCCACTCACGGCGTCATTCAGACAGATACTCCAGAGTTTCCTTTGCCATCAGGGCCTGGCCGAGGACCTTTGACGTCCTCGGATGCTGCCTTTTTGAACCTTCAAAACCACCTTACTGAATTAGGCCGGAATGTCAAGCCAGGGAGGCCCAACGGGGGAGACGGGCGACCGAAGGCCCTGGCCATCGTCTTCCTGGACATTCCGATTCTCACGGTACGGCCACGACCCGGCTGCGGAAAAATCGCGTCCAGAACGCGCCGTGGACCATCTGCCAGGCAATCTATGCCGCAACCCGATTGCTGCGACGCTTTACAAATCAACCTCGGTGAGCTAACAATGGGTCATCAAAATATGAACGTTCAAACCGCAGGCTGAGACACATCATCGGCCCTGCTGTATGCGGAGGAGAACAGCCTGGTATGACGCTCTATTGCCGCGTGAACTGGCCTCTGCACCCCAGTCGCTGATCAATTGCACCTCACTCAGCGCACGCAACTGCTCCCTGAATCAAGCCGCGCACCTGATGGCAGATCAGCATGAGGTACCCACTTTCCACCCCGCACGTCTGCCCCAGGTGAAATCCAGGGGTCGTGATTCCCAGCGCTATACAGCCGGATTTCCACCTCCCACGGTCGCTGTATCCGTTCGTCTATCGCCTGATCACCCCTGTTGAGGAGGAACACATGAAAAAAGCACTGCTCGCCCTGTCCGCCTTGATGCTCACTTCCGGTGCGCTCGCCGCCGACCCCACGTTTCCCAAGGCCCCCTCGGGCGACGTCACCCTGGAAGTCTGGTCGTGGGTGCCCGGCCTCGACAAGACCGTGCAGGCCTTCGAGAAGGCGTATCCGAACATCAACGTCAAGGTCACCAATCTCGGTGGCGGTCCCCAGACCTATACCAAGCTGCGTACCGCCCTGCAGGCAGGCAGCGGCGCGCCCGACGTGGCCCAGATCGAGTACGGCTTTCTGCCCGCCTTCGTGGACCTCGGCGGCCTGGAAGACCTGAGCAAGTACGGTGCGAACAACTACAAGAAGTACTTCGTGCCCTGGACTTGGGGCCAGGTCAGCCCCGACGGTAAGGCCGTGTACGCCATTCCGCAGGACACTGGCCCCTTCGCGATGGTCTACCGCGCCGACCTGATGAAGAAGTACGGGCTGGGTGTGCCCAAGACATGGGCCGAGTACGAGCGGGCCGCCGCCACCGTCTACAACAAGAGCAAGGGGACGGTGAAGCTCGGCAACTTCTACTCCACCTTCGCGCCGTGGTTCATGGCCCTGGCTTGGGCCGACGGCGGACAGTTCTTCCGCCGTGAGGGCGACGGCTGGGTGCAGAACCTCAATAACGCCAGCGCCAAGAAGGTGCTCAACACCTGGTACCGCATGATCAAGAAGGGCCACGTGAGCACCCTCCAGGCCTTTACCGCCGACTACTGGAACGCGGCGGGCGCGGGCAAGGTCATAACCAACATGGAAGCGGCCTGGGGTCCGGGTGGGTACGCAGGCAGCCTTAAGGACAAGAGCGCCGGACAGTGGCGCGTGGCTGACCTGCCGCAGTTCGCCGCTGGCAAGGTCCGTTCGGGCAACTGGGGCGGCAGTTCCAGCGTCGTGACCACCCAGAGCAAGAACAAGGAGGCGGCCACCCTGTTCGCGCTCTGGCTGAACCTGTCGCAAAACGCCGTCTCCAGCAACTGGATCAACGGCGGCCTGTTTCCAGCCAGCGACGCGGGCCTGGACTACGCCGTTCTGAAGGACAAGACCAAAAACCCCAGCAAGTTCTTCGGTGGCGAGGACATCAGCGCTGTGTACGCCCGCGCCAGTCGTGGCGTGAACATCGACTTCCAATGGGCTCCCTGGTTTCCCTTTGTGAACGACAACTTCAACAAGCAGATGGACCTGATGCTCAAGGGCCGCGTGTCGCCCGATCAGGCGCTGGACGCCTGGCAGCGCGAGAGCTTGGCGGAAGCCAGGAAGCAGGGCTACACCGTTCGCTGAGCGCGCCCGCGCCAGCTGTCATAGGGGAGGGGGAGGCCGGAACGCGCGCGTCCGGCTCCCCTCCTGCCTGTGCTCTCCCCTGGAGCCGTGAGGTCGATGCCCATGAGCCACTACGCCGCCAACCCCCCGGACGCTGACCGGTCCTCGTCTACGAGCCGCTTTCTGTTCCGCCTGCGAACGCGGCTGATGCCGTGGCTGTTCCTCTCGCCTTTTTTGCTGCTGTTCGCCGCCTTCTATATCGCTCCGGTGCTGTACGCCGGATACCTCAGCGTCTTTATCAAAAAGCGCGTGGGTTTCGGTCCAGCGCGGGATGTCTTCGGCGGACTGGCCAACTACGTCCGCGCCGTCCAGGACAGTGAGTTCCTGCTCAGCCTGTGGAACATCCTCAAGTTTGGCCTGGTGCAGGTGCCACTCATGCTGCTGATTGCCCTGGGCCTCGCACTCTTGATGGACGGCGTGCGGGGAAGGTTACAGGGCCTGTTCCGCACGGCCTTCTACCTGCCCTACACGATTCCAAGCGTCGTGGCGGGCCTGCTGTGGGGCTACCTCTACTCCAAAAATCTCTCGCCTTTTAACCAGATCACCGGTGGGCAGACCGACTTCCTGTCCTCGGGCGTGGTGCTGTGGAGCATCGCCAACATCGTCACCTGGACCTGGACCGGCTACAACCTGATCACCCTGTATGCCGCCCTGCAAAACATTCCGTTGGAGCTGTACGAGGCCGCGCGCATCGACGGTGCGTCGAGCTGGGACATCACGCGCAACATCAAGCTGCCCCTGCTACGCCCGAGCCTGCTCCTGACGCTGATCTTCTCCATCATCGGCACCATGCAGATCTTCGCCGAGCCGTTCGTGCTGAGGCCCCTGGGCTACGTGCCCGACAACATCACGCCGAACACGTACCTCTACCTCGTCGCCAGCCGTGACGGCAACTTCAGCTACGCGGCCACGCTGGCGATCCTGCTGGCACTCTTCACGTTCATGCTGAGCATGATTTTCCTGCGATTTACCCGCCGGGGAGGTGAGGTCTGATGGTCCGGCGCACGCACTTCACGCCGCTGCAACTCATGGCCCTGGGCCTCTTCGCCCTCTACTCGCTGCTCCCGCTGTGGTGGGTGTTCGTCACCATGTTCAAAGACAACGGGCAGCTGTTTTCCACCTTCGGGCTGTGGTTCGGTTCCGCGTCCCACCTCGCTGAGAACTGGCATACCCTCGTGACGCGCGAGGACGGCGTGTTTACGCGCTGGCTGATCAACAGCGTATTGTACGCCACCGCCACCGCACTGGGCAGCATGGTGGTCAGCGCGATGGCCGGGTACGCCTTCAGCATTTACGAGTTCACCGCCAAGAACGCGCTGTTCGCCCTGATTCTGGCGACCATTATGGTTCCGGGCACAGCGCTCGTGCTGCCGCTCTTCCTGATGATGCAGAAGCTCGGCCTGCTGAACACCTACTGGGCCGTGATTTTGCCCGCCCTCGCCAATCCGTTCGGCCTGTACCTGATGCGGCTCTTCTGGGACTCGGGTTTTCCCAGAGACGTGCGCGAGGCCGCGCGCATTGACGGCGCGGGCGAGTGGACCACCTTCTGGCGCCTGGGCCTGCCGCTCGTGCGCGGCGGCCTGGTCACCGTCGGCCTGTTCGCCTTCGTGGCGGCGTGGAACAACTTTTTCCTGCCGCTCGTGGTGGTCAACCGCAGCGACCTGTTTCCCCTCACGCTGGGCCTGAGCGTCTGGAACCAAACGAGCAGCTCCAGCGGGCAGGAGCCGCTGTACACCGTGATCGTGCTGGGGGCATTTATCAGTATTCTGCCGTTGCTGATCGCTTTCCTGACCCTGGGACGCTACTGGCAGGGCGGGCTGTCCTCCGGGGCCGTCAAGGGTTAGCGCGTATGTCAAGGTGCGGACTTCTTTTTGACCGAGCAGCGCGGGCGAACTTGAATGCGCATTGGGGAGAATGGCGCCCTTCCACCCCCGGCGCAATTTGGACAAATGCTCCAGGCTCGCGCTCCTCAGCTCAAGGTGTTCGCCGGGCGGCCGTTCGGACCGCTCCACTGTCCTGCACGTTGCTCTCCTCGCCGAGGTTTCACCATGACCCAAACGGACCACCTGTTTCTCGCCGTCTGTGACTATCCTGAACACGTCCCTGAGGACCGCTGGCGCAGCTATGCCCGGCAGCAGCGCGAACTGGGCCTCACCTTCGTGCGGATGGCAGAATTCGCCTGGAGCCGCATGGAGCCGCGCCCCGGCGAGTACGACTGGGCCTGGCTGGACCGCGCAGTGGAGGCGTATCACGCTGAAGGGATGCGCGTGGTGCTGTGTACCCCCACCGCCACGCCGCCCGCCTGGCTGATCCGCGCTCACCCGGAGATCCTCGCCCACGACACCCAGGGCCGCGTGCGTGAATTCGGCTCGCGGCGGCACTACGATTTCGCCTCACCGGTATACCGCGAGCATTCCCGGCGTATCACCTGGGCCATTGCCGAACGCTACGGTCAGCACCCAGCCGTCGTGGGCTGGCAGACCGACAACGAGTTCGGGTGCCACAACACGGGCCGCTCGTACGGCGGCGCGAGCGCGGCGGCCTTTCCTGACTGGCTGGCGGCGAGGTACGGCACGCTGGACGCCCTGAATGCAGCCTGGGGCAATGTGTTCTGGAGCATGGAGTACAGCGGCTGGGCGCAGATCAGGCCGCCCAATCTCACGGTGACCGCACCCAACCCCAGCCACGTCCTGGACTACGCCCGCTTCGCTTCCGCCCAGATCCGCGACTTTCAGGCCCAGCAGGTGGCCGTCCTGCGCGAACTGTCTCCAGGGCGGTTCGTCACCCACAACTTCATGATCTTCGAGTCGGGCTTCGACCACTACGAGGTCGCGCGTGGCCTGGACTTCGCCACCTGGGACAACTACCCGACCGGCATGCTCGAATTTTTCGCTCCGCCGGGAACTGCAGAGGAGGTCAAGCTCCGCTACGCCCGGTCGGGACACCCTGATCTCGTGAGTTTCAACCACGACCTGTACCGGTGCCTGGTCAAAGCGCAAGACAGGCTGGGTCGTGAAGGACGAAGCAGTCCGAATGGTTTCTGGGTGATGGAGCAGCAGTGCGGGCAGGTGAACTGGGCGCCGCACAATCCGCTGCCTGCTGACGGAGCCGTGCAACTGTGGACCGCTCAAGCCTGGGCCCACGGAGCGGACGTGGTGAGCTACTTCCGCTGGCGCGCCGCCACCATGGCCCAGGAAGTCATGCACTCCGGCCTTCTGCGCCACGACGAAACGCCCGACCGGGGCCACGCCGAGGTTCAGCGCCTCGACGCCACCCAGTTTCCCACCGGAAACGTGTCCGCCCGGGTGGCGCTCCTCCACGACTACGAGAGCCTCTGGATCCTGGACGAGCAGACAAACGGGGGGCCCACCTACTGGGCCCAGACCCTTGCCTACTACACTGCTCTGCGCTCCCTCGGCCTTGATGTGGACGTCCTGCACCCCGACGATGATCTCGCCCAGTATGTCCTCGTTGTCGCGCCGGCCCTCACGCTCATTCCAGAACGCCGCCTGCAGAAACTCCAGGCGGACGCCGAAGAGCGGTTGTTCGTCTTCGGGCCACGTACCGGATTCCGTACGGAATCCGGATGTGCCTACAAAAATGGCCAGTTCGGACATCACAAGGACTTCTTTGGGGTTCGTTGCTTGAACTTCGAAAGCTTGCGTCCCGGTTTGACTGTCCGCGTGGGTGACCATCAAGCGGCGGAGTGGACAGAAGGGTACGAACTGCTCGGAAATGCTACGGCCCTCACGACCTACGGCTCTGGACCCCTGCGCGGGCAAGTCGCCGCTGTCCGGAACGGGAATGCCGTAACGATTGGCGCTCACGCTCCAGGCCTCATTGGGGAAATCCTACAGACCCTCGCCGCTGAAGTTGACCTTACCCCCGTCCTCCTGCCAGAAGGCGTGCGCAGCTCCCGCCGCGCGGGCCGCACCTTGATCGAGAACTGGAATCCCGAAGAAGTGCAGGTAAGCGCCGACGCCATTCACGCAATCACGTCCTCTGGCAGTTCGGAGGCCCTGACACTCGCTGGGACCTCGTGGCATCTCCTTTAGCGCAGTTGTCCGAATGGCGCCGTGAGCGAAAGGGCGCCCCTCACGGCGCCATTCTCCCCCATGCGCATTCTGGTCTGCTCGCCGGGCCCGGTCAAAAAGAAGTCCGCACGTTGCCACATGCTCGAAAATGGACAAGTGGAGCACTGATGATCGGCACACCGGATCTCCGAAGGTCACCTTTAGCGAACGCAGACGCTGGAAGCGCAGCCTGTCGCATTCACCAGTTTTTTGTGATCGATTGAGGACTCTTATGGCTCGCGTTACGCTCAAACAAGTGGCTCTTAAGGCCGGTGTATCGTATCAGACCGTCTCAAACGTCCTTAACAATAGCCCTTTGGTGCGGCCTGTAACCCGTGACCGTGTCCTGCAGGTGATTCAGGAACTCGACTACCACCCGAATTTCGCAGCGAAAGCGTTGCGCGGCGCACGGACCAAGACGGTCGCGCTGATCTTCGTGGACGCTACCCCCCATGAGATTGCAGATCCCTACCGTAACCTCGTTCAGGCGGCGGTTGCCCACGAGGCAAATGAACAAGGCTACTCCGTCCTCACTGGTTTTCTTCAGCAGCAAGATGAGGAAACCTTCCGTAAGATCCGTGAGCAGTACCGCCAGCAGCGCTTCGATGGGGCCATTCTCGCTATCACACGCCTTCACCCAAACACAGCCTTGAAAATCAGAGCGCTCGAATTGCCCGTAGTCCTGTTCGATCACAGCGGTCCGCAAGTTGGCTTCCCGCAAGTCACGGCGGATCATGCGAGTGGTATGCGGGAGCTCGTGCACTTCCTTGTTCAGAGTGGTCGGCGTGACCTGGCTCTCGTTATCGCGAGTGACGAGAGCACCACGACTGAAGACCGCTGTGAGGGCTTTTTGCAGGCCACACAGGCGCTGGGGGTGCGCTCGCGGTTGGTTCCGGGCGACTGGACATTCGAGTCGGGGCAACGTGCCCTGCACCTCATGTGGGAGGCGCCCGACCGACCAGATGCTGTGCTGTGCGCGAATGACCGTATGGCAGCCGGATGTCTCGCTGCCGCCCGAGCACTTGGCATCCGTGTTCCAGAAGACGTGTCCGTCACCGGTTATGATGACTTCGAGTTCGCGTTGTACACCGCCCCAAGTCTCACCACCGTCCACGTCCCCTACGAAAACATGACGCGAGAGGCGTTTAGGCTGCTGTTACAGCACATTGAGCAGCCCACAAACACACCGGATTACCTGCGTCTGCCCGTCACGCTTATTCCCCGTGAATCTGCTCCTGGTGCGCTCGTCGAGGGGTTTGCCGGAAGTTTTGCGGGGGGAAGTGACGCCCATAGAAGCGTTTGACGCTTTGCAGAATGACGCAGACGGCGTCCTCGCGTGCGGCGGCGAGGGTCAGTTGGTGCGTCAAGGATTCCACCGCGTCGCGCAGCAACAGCGCGGTATTCGCCATGATGCCCCAGATACTGTTGCGCCTGGTCGAAGGGGCCCCGAGCCAGCCAGAATTCCAGTTCCGACCTTGAGACGTCAAACAGATCACCGGGCTTGGTGGCGCGGGTGGGTGTAACGAGCAACGCTTCCCGCAGCGCTGCCCAACACGGACACATCCCGGTGAATGGTATCCCGCCCCTACAGGGCGTGCCGTGGAATGGCCTTGAGGGGAAAAGGATCGTTGGTCCATCGATGGTTATGGCGAAGTCTGGAAAAAGTCGACACACCTGAACTCGAGCCGGCCGCCTTCCAACATCACCTCGGCTGAATTCCCAACGAACCACCATGCCCGCCGAGTATCAGCGACGCGTTGCCGGAATATCCCTTCGTCCCTGTCGATACATCATCACGCCGCGGCGACCGATGCCGCACGACCAGGTCTCCAACCAGCGTTCAGGCCGGACCACTTCCGCCGGCGTTCCCGCAGTTTACCTGGGGGCCGAACGGCGACGGTGGGAGACGGTGGAAGCCAACGAGGTTCGTGGCGGGCCTGCGCCAGCATCTACGGCCTTAACCCCTCAAAACGTTCCGGAGGGGCCTTCTCGTCGATTCTGTCGCCTCACTGTTTTCTCACTCTACGTCTTCGGCTGCCTGCAGCGCCCGGCGCCGCCCCGCATCATCCATCTTCGCGTACACCGCGCTCGTCGTCACGCTCGAGTGCCCCAGCACGTCCGCCACCACGTGCAGGTCCCGCGTCGCCCGGTAGAGCCGCGTTCCTGCCGTACGCCGCAGGGCGTGCACCCCCCGCACCGTCTCATCGAGCCCGAGTTCGCGTCCATATCCCGTCACCACGTCGTATAAACCCCGGTTCGTCAGCCGCCGCCCCCACGCCCCGGGCGCGAACGAGATCAGCAGCGCCTCATCCCGCACCTTTCCCCGCAGCGAGAGCGCTTCCCGGAGCTGCAGCCATCGCCCCAGCACCTCCAGGGCTTTTGGCGGCACGTCCACCGAACGCTGCTTGCGTCCTTTTCCGTGCCGCACCCGTACCCGCCGCAGCTGCAGGTTCACGTCCTGCACGTCGAGCCGCACCATCTCGTCCAGCCGCAGGCCCAGCCGCGCTCCGAGCACCAACATCACCTCGTCCCGCGCCTGACGCTCCGGGCCCTTGTGCCGCTGCGCCGGTAAAGCGAGCAGCGCATTGAGGACGTCCGTCGGTAGGGCATGTTTGCGTTCATGGGCCGCCGTGCGGGAACGCGGCGCACGCACCTCCCGGGTTGGATCCGTGTCCAGCACCCCGGCCCACATCAGCGCGCGGGTCAGGGCACGCACGCCGTAGAGGTACGTCCGGGCACTGTCTGCGGAAAGCCGCTCCGTGGTGGCCCTGCCCGCCTGGGTTCTGGGTTTTCGCGGACGGGTGCGCAGGGCCGCGAGGTACTGCTCGATGTGCTCGGCGGTGAGCTGGTTGAGGCCCACGGTCTGGGTGCTGGACCAGCACCAGCTCAGGAAGTCGCGGATGGCGAGGTGGTAGTTGCGCAGGGTCCGCAGGCTCGTGTCGGTTCCGGACTGGCCCTTGAGGCGCACGTGGTGGGTGACGAGGTCGCACAGCGCGGTCACGTCCTGGTCCTGGCTGGCGCGGAGGACTTCCCTTCTGCGGGTGTCGGGGTGGCTCCAGCGGCTGGTGGGGACGAGCGCAAGCATGCCTGCAGTTTAACTGTTGCTTACGGTACTAAGTAACACCAATCTCGAACCTGGGGTCTGGAGGCCAGGGGGAGAATCACCGCTTCACGGAAGGCAAAGGTCAGGGGTAAAAAAGGTCAACGCCTGCCTCCCCCTCAACACGCCGGAGGAAGTGAAAAAGCCGGCCCCAGCCGGGTGTATCTGCGGTGAAAGCGTCCTCACGGTCCTCTGGGGAACGCCTGGTGGTCTGCGCCCGGGGCTGGTCGCGCTGATCCTGGCGCGACCGGCCCCGTCGTGCACGCGCTGAAGAATCACGTTCTCCTGACTGGAAGTGGAGAAACGCGGTACCAGCGTCTTCAACGGAGATACGCCATTCTCGCGGCCCCAAGCGCTGTTCCCGCGCTTTGCCGTGTTCTTGCTTCCGGAGGGCGAACTCGGTCTGATTCTCCACCGGAAAAACTGGAAATTTGGATGGCGTGACGTCAACGTGCTCCCGCCGTCGAGGAACGGGGAGAACGCGGCCGGAGAGCGGTGGATCCAACGCGGACGCCGGGAACGCTGCGATAACAAGGCCAGCACCGCGGATACCCGGCAGGACGGGGCCGGTGAATCCTCCCGGAGTGCATTCCCCTCGCCCGCGCAGGGCGATTATCGCTGGAGCAGTGGCAAGAGCAAAGCGCCCTGGACGGGCGCTGAGGAATGAATTTGGAGAAGGCTTACTCCGCGTCGCCGAGGGTGCCCTTGAGGGTGGAGGCGACTTTGAAGGAGACTTTCTTGCCGGCGGGAATCTGGATGCGGTCACTCGTGCCGGGACGCACGCCAGTGCGGGCCGCCGTGGCCTTCACGCTGAAGGTGCCGAGGCCGGGGAGCCCGATGCTCTGGCCCTTTTGCACGCCCTGCACGACAATCTCCATAAAGGCGTTGACGGCCTGGTCGGCCTGCTTCTTGGTCAGCCCGGTCTTCTGGGCAACCTGCTCGACGAGTTGCGTCTTGGCGACCTTGGTGCTCTTGGCCGGTGCAGCTTCCGCCTTGGGAGCGGGCTCCGCTTTGGGAGCAGCTTTCGCGGCGGTCTTCTTCGCGGGCGCCTTCGTTGACTTTTTCGTCATGCCGAGCAGTTTGACCGATGACCACGGCGAAAAGCAAGCGGGAGCCCTGCGGCCGGACTATCCCAGGATCCGCTTGAGGTGCAGGTAGATCTCAAACCAGTCCTGTTTGCTCTTTGGCCGCTTGCCGCGCAATTCGATGCGGGAGAGCGTCTGGACCCACTCGGGCGTGATCTGCGCGCCGAGCGCGGGGTCTGCCACCAGGTCCGCGAGGCCGGCTGGAAGGGCGCCCGCGGTGCCTGCGCCGTAGAATTCCACACCTTCGAGGAGGTCGTGAACACTGATTTTGTACGCGGTGGCGAGGGATTTGAGGGTGTCGAGACTGGGGTTGGTGCGGCCGCGTTCGAGGTCGCTGAGGTAGGGCACGCTCAGGCTGGCGTCCTCGCAGATGTCTTTGAGGCGCAGGCCGCGTTCGGTACGGAGTTCGCGCAGGCGTTCGTGGAGTTGCATCGTGTCACTTCCTTTCAGAGGGTTCTGCTCCCACCATAGTGCGTGATTGGACTTCGGCCGAATGCAAATTGAGTATTCCACCTATGGGGTGATGTGGAGTGGTGCGAATCTGGAGCGACGAATTCATGTCCAATGCGTCATTCCTTGTATAATTACGTTGTGAACAGAATAAAAAGAGACGAGAATGTGTAACCGAGCCGAGGACCGCTTCAGCCCGCAAGCGCGGCGCGACCTCACCCAACTGTTCGGCGACATCTTCACCTGGCCGGAGCCGCGTGACCGCATCAACCCGGCGGACCCCCTGCTGACCATTCGCCCAGCGGAGGGGGGGTACAGCGCGCCCCTCCTGCGCTGGGGTCTGGTTCCTGCGGGGAAGACGCCCTCGGACTACAAGCGGGTCACGACCACCAACGCCAGAGTCGAGACGCTGGAGAGCAAGCCGACGTACCGCGCTGCCTTTATGGACGGCCGCCGCTGCATCGTGCCCCTGTCCGCGTTCTACGAGCCGGATGGCGCGCACACCGTCAGGAAGGGCGAGCGTAAACGGTGGCGCCGCCTGACGCGTCCGGACGGACGGCCCCTGCTCGCGGCGGGCCTCTGGGAACGCACGCAGAGCGGTGATGGTCCGCTGGAAACCGTCACCGTAGTGACGCGCAATCCAGTGCAGGGCCCCGAAGGGATGCATGACCGGATGCCGGCCCTCCTCATGACGAAAGACCTGAAGACGTGGCTGCACGGTGGGCCCCAAGAGGCCCGGGAGGTCGCCATGACGAGCTGGCCGACGGGCATTCTTCAGTGGACGACGTCGTAACAGATCCCCGCGCTAAAGAGCGGGGCAGTGAGGGCATTTGTTCGAATGACGCCGCGGGTGGAAGGGCATCCCTCACGGCTCGATTCTCCCCTATGTTCATTCAAGTTCGCTCGCTGGGCTCGGTCAAAAAGAAATCCCCCTTTTGACAAATGCGCCAGGGCTCCCCTTCCTCACCGCCGGACAACAGCCAGCACACGCAGGGCCGGAGCGGCGGAGCAGCATTCTTTCGCCCGGATAAGGATTCGGGTGAATCCGTGATGAGGTAACGGATTTATCCGGGCGGAACGAGCAGGAAAAACGGTGACACAGGAGCGTGGAAGCACCAGAACGGCGCGGACTTGCAAAGCTGCGCAGCAGAGGGGAGGGTCCGGAAACGGTACGCAGCGCCGAGCGCTCTCCCCCGCTCGGCGCTGCGTACGGCTGTGGTGCAGGTGCAGCCCGAACCGCTCGTCACGCTGAAGAGGCAGGTTTGGGCCTGGGCAGGGGATGAAGGAGAGCCGTACACGACGCCGAGAACCGCGCAGGGCGTCAATGCTGGGAAACCTCTACTTCACCCCCAGCGCGCGCGCCCAGCCCTGCGCCCGGACCCGCTCCCGTGCCCGCCGGGTGGCCTCGCGGTAGGCGGGGAGGAGGTCCCCGGCCTGCCGAGCCGCCAGACGCTGCCCCAGTCGTTCGTCCGTCAGGACTTCCAGGCCCGTCGCTCCCCCGGGGTCCAGCGCCGCCTCACCGCTGAAGAGGCGCGCCAGGCCCTCCGCCAGCCAGCGCGGAAGGCTGGCTGGCTGCGCCGTATGAAAGGCTTCGTGCCGAACGGTGAGGGGCAGCGTTCCGCGCGCGGCGAGGGCGCCGAGGCGCTGGGTCCGAATGGTGTGGCCCCGCGTCGTGGCCGCCACGAACCACGGCTCGCCCGTCTGCCGCGCAAATTCGGCAGCGCTGGAAACCGATACCAGCGTCACGTCGGGCACGTGGAGGCCCAGGGCGCGCAAGTCGCGCTCGGCGCTGCGCCACGCCGCCTGGACAGACCTGAGGTGGGCGCGGTCACCCGGGTCTGTTATCTGGACCGTCAGGTGGGCCGCCCCTGCTGCCCCCGGCAGCAGGGCGAGCAGCGCCAGGCCAGGCCTCACCCACCCCGGCCTCACTGCCCCCGCGCCCGCACGGTCAGGCTGGCGGCGGGGCCGTAGCCTTCCACCTCGGGGTCATACATCAAGAAGGCGTGGGTGGGCAGGGCCGTGAAGGTGCCCGGCACTTGGGCACGAAGGGCGTAGGTAAGGCGCTGCGGGCCGTTCAGGTAATCGGCGTAGAGGTCCACCCGGTCGTCGAGCAGGTCGCGCCCCGCGTACCAGTAGTTCCACCCGTCTCCGTCCTCCTCGTCCACCTGGGGATTGAGCAGCGAGCGGTCGTCCAGCGCCCGCATTCCGGCAGGGACGGGATCGCTCACCAGCAGGTAACGCGCCTCCCCCTCCTTCGGCGTCACCGTCAGCGTGACCAGGACGAGCTCGCCCACCGTCACGGGTTGGAGCTTCCCACCCCGCAGCAGCGGCGCCCGCCTGAAGGTGTAGCGCTTCTGCTTGTCGTTCCAAACGGGCTCGAGCTTCTCGTAGGTGCGGGTCAGGGCAAAGCCGCGTCCGCTCTCGCCCGAGAGTCTCCGCACCTCACGGGCGACGTTGAGTTCGGCGGAAAAGGACGTGCCCGCCGCGCCAAGAACCTCCAGCGTGTTCGCTCCGCGCGCCAGCGCTGAGAGTTGCGGGCCTTGCAGCGTGAGGGCGCCTGCGCCCATCACCTGGCCGACGCTCTGGCCGCCCAGCCGGATGTCCGTCTGCGCCTTCTCAGCGGCATTCCCCTGCGGCTTGAGCGCCAGCGCCGCGATGATGACCTGCGCCGTGTCCTGGGTGCTCACCCAGCGCGGGCCCTGGCGGCTTCGCAGCAGCCACTGGCTCACGCTGGGAATGAGTGGGCTCTTCGGCTCCAGCCGCGCGAGGGCTTCCAGGGCCGCCGCTGTGGTCTGGATGTCGTTGTCCTCCCAGTACCACCGCCAGGCGTTCCGCCTGGGGGCCGTCCAGTGGACGAAGCCTGCGCCCCCGCTGCCCGTTCGTTTGGCCTTGAGGCGGTCCAGCACGTCCTGCGCGGCCTGCTTCTGTCCGGCGCGGCTGAGGGCCAGGGCCGCGTTCGCCAGCGCGTAGGGGCCGAGTTCGGTGCGGCGGGCAAAGGCGCTGAGGTCCGCCACGTTCGCCCGTCCGGCGTCGGCCAGCGTGCGGAAGGCGGCGGCGCGGGAGCCCTGGGGCTCAGCTGTGCCCTTCACGGTGGCGGCGAGGTAGCCCAGGGCGCGGTCCAGCGCCTCATTGTCCACCCGCACGCCGAGGGCCTTGGCGCGCATCAGGCCTTCGGTCACGTAAGCGGTCATCTCCAACGTGGAGCCGTCGTACTGCCAGAAACCCCAGCCGCCGTCCTCGTGCTGGAAGTTGTACAGCCGTGCGAGGCCCAGTTCGGTGATGCGCGGCAACTCGGCGCGCGTCTCGGCGGGCAGCACCCCGGGACCCAGTGCCTGCCGGGCGAGGAGGGCGGGCAGGAAGCGGCTCATGGTCTGCTCGGTGCAGCCATAGGGGTAGCCGATGAGGTATTCCAGCGCTGGCGCCACGCTGCCGAGCAAGGAAGGCGTGACAAATACCCGCAACCGCGCCGCCCCCAGGTTGGCCTCGGCGGGCACCTTCAGGGTCACGGGCTGGCCCGCGCCCCCCACGGCAGTCACGGTGGTGTCGTAGCCCCGCGCCTTGATGGGCAAGGGGAGCTTGAGGCTGTCTTGCGCACCTCCGGTCCGCACACCGAAGGTCAGGCTGGCGTTGCCCACGCGGTCCGCCCGCACGGGGAGGTCCTGCTGCGCCCGGTTGCCGGCCCCCACCTCGACGGCCACGCCCGCCGCTCCGAACACCGCTGCTCCCAGCGGCGTGAGGCCGGAGACCTGCGCGCTCACCGTGCCGCTGACCGCCTGTCCCAACGTGTTGTTCACCACGCCCGTGAGGGTGGCCGTGTCGCCCCGCACGAGGAACGGCGGCACGCTCAGGCGGGCGATGACGTCCTTCGTCGTCATCGTGGTGGCCGTGGCCTGCCCAAAGCGCGGGGAGACCGTCTGCGCGCGGGCCGTCGCCACCCAGGTCGTGAGGTTGTCGGGAAAGCGCACGCTGAGGGTGGCCCGGCCGTCCGGTCCGGTCACGAGGTGGGGCACCCACAAGACCGTGTCGCGGAAATTCTGCCGGGGTGCGTCCGTCTGGGCGGCGGCGCGGTCCTTGGCCTGCGCGAAGGCGGCCTCGCTCATGGCCGGGGCGGGGGCGGCGAGGCGGCCAGTCTCGAAGTAGAAGTCGGTGCTGGCCTGGGTGCCCACGGCATTGTCGCGCGGGGCCTGAAAGACCTTCAGCAGCGGTGGGCTGGTGTCGGCCTGCACCAGGTAGATGGCCTGGTCCACCACGCCCAGGCTGACTTCCGCCGGAACGCCCTTGCCCGAAGTGTCGCGCACCTGCACGGTGAGTTGCCCGGTATCGCCGGGGCGGTATTGCGCTTTGGCGGGGGTGACCTTCACGCTGAGCTCGGCGTTCTTCACGGGCACCCGGACCCGGGCCACATTGGCGTAGAAGTTGCCGTCTCCCAGCGCCGCTGCCCCCACAAACACGTCCCTGCCCATATCGGGCGTGACGCGGAAGGTGTAGGTCAGCGCCGCCCCCTTTCCCCGCAAAACTGCCGAGCGGCGCAGGCGGTCGCCCTCCAGCGTCACGAGCACGGGCGCGCCGGGATGCGGGTTGCCGATCAGGACGGTGGCCGCGTCGCCCGGCGCGTAGGAACGCTTGTCGGGCCGCACCGTCATGTCGCGGTAGTTCCAGCCCCAGTCCTCGCCAGGCTTCAGGACCCACGCGAAGTCCTCGTCGGTGGAGGTCCGCGACCGCCCGTCGCGCACGGTGGCGCGCACGAGGTAGCCGCCTCCATGCGCGGCGGTAAGGGTGGCGGTGCCCAGGCCACTGGCGCCCGTCCGCACCGTCTTGCGGGCCACCCGCGTCTCGCGCAGGGTGTACTCGCCCTTCACCTTCACCCAGTCCTGGCGCACGAGGTCCAGCGTCACAGGGGCCGCCTGTCCCTGGCCCTTCAGGTCGCGGGTGTCCAGCGTGACCCGGACGGGTTTGCCCGCGCCGTACACGTACCCGTCGGTGCGCGCCTCCACATTCACGCTGGCAGGAAAGGCGGTGACGCGTCCGAAACCGCTCACCGGGTGGCCCGCCTCATCCGTCACTTCCGCCTCAACGCGGTAGCTTTGCGGGCGCCCCGCCTCGTCGCGCTCCAGCGGCAGCGTGAGGTCCAGTTCACCCTTCGCGTTCAGCCGCGTCTCGTCCCGCACCACGAGGTCCGAGCCGTAATCGGGGCCTTCGTCGCCAGAAGCGGTCTCATCCTCATCCTCGAAGCCGGGCGCGTAGTACGGCGCGCGGGTCACGTTATAGGTCACGCGCGCGCCGCCGACACCGCCGCCGAACAGGTAGCGGGCGCTGAGGTGGACGCTCACCTTGTCGCCCTGCACAGCGCTGGGCACGGACGGCGTGACGGTCACGGCGTACTCGGGTTTCTGGTACGCCTCCACGGCGAAGGTGCCGCCCACGTCGGGCCCGCTGTCGCCCTGGCTGGCTCCCAGGGTCCGCACTTCAAAGCGGTACTCGCCTAGCCGGGCGCCCTCGGGCAGGTCCAGTCCCGCGCTGAAGGAACCGTAGGCATTGGTGGTCAGCGTCTTCTGAAACAGGCTCTCGTCGAAAGGCGAGAAGACCGTGACCCGTACGCTCTTGCCCGCCAGGGGCCGCAGGTCGTGCCCTCGGCGTAGGGCGCCCTTGAAGTCCACGTGCTGCCCGGGGCGGTACACCGGGCGGTCCGTATACACGAAGCCCTTCACGGCGGGCGTGGCGTAGCTGTTCCAGTTCGCGCCCGAGATCGCCCAGGCGTTGCCAACGCGCGCGAGGAAGAACTCGCCCTCACCCGCCGCTGCGCTGAACTTCGCCATTCCGTTGGCGTCCGCCTGCACGGAGCTCACCCCGCCCCTGCCCAGCCGCCACACCCGCGCCCGCCGGGTGGCCCCGCTCTCACGGTCAGCGGCGTACACCAGCGCGGTGCCCGCGTCACGCTTGACCACCAGCCCGAGGCCGCTCACGAGGACAAAGCTGCCCACCTTTCCCGCCCGCAGCACGTAGAGCCCCGGCGAGAGCCGGCCGAGGTCGAGGTCGTTCGAGCTTCCCTGGCCTGTGCGAAGGGTACGGACCAGCGTGGTCCGGGTGCCTGGCGGCAGGCCCGGCTGGTGCGGATCGGGGGCCGCGCGGAACACTGTCAGGGGATCGGCGACGCGTTCCAGGCGCAGCGCGGTGTGGGCTGGGGCCTCCACCCCAACGCGAACTTTCTGGTCCGGCTGAAATACGCCCCCGTACAGGCTGACGCCGGTCTGGGCGGGCGCAAAACCCACGGTGAGCAGAGCAGTCAGCAGGGCGCTGCGGGCCAGGAATCGCATGCCTTCAGCGTACATCCCTGAAAAGTGAATTACCGCAGAATCTGCCAGCGGTACACGCCCAGGAAATTCGGATTGCGCGGTGTGGGATGAAAGGCGGCATCGGGATGACGCATCAGGGTGGCGAGGGTAACCAGGCGGACTTCTCCGCCCTCCTCCGGCAGGGCGCCGGTGTGGTACACCACCCGCCCGCCGCCCAGATAGACCATGCTGTGGTAGGCCCCCAGCCCGGGCCGCAGGAAAAACAGCAGGTCACCGCGCTGCGCCTGCGCGGGATCGCGGGAGATGAGGGCCGCCGAGCGGTTTGCCAGAAAACGGGCGGAGGTCCGCCCGACCAGCCGGCCCGTCTCCACATCGTCCATCCGGTAAGGTCCTGGGCCCACCCGGAAGACCGAGCGAGACACCAGGGGGGCCGGGTACGTCAGCCCGCGCACCTCGGCGAAGCGGGGACGCGGCAAAAACTTGAACTTGGCCCACCACGCCGAGTCGTGCCTCGCCAACGCGTTGACAAAGGCGTACCGCACCAGCCCAGCGCAGTCCTGATCCTCCCGCTTCCAATCCGCCGATATGCCGTAGTACTGGCTCTCCGCGACGCTGGCAAACCAGTCTGCAAAGGCCGCCCGGTCCGTTCCAACGAGTTCCAGGACGTCGGGGTAGCCGTCACCGTCGGCGTCTGCCGCGCTGGGTCCCGGACCACTCCATGCAAAACCGCCCAGCAGCAGTGCGGCCAGCGCGAGGGGGCGAAGGGCAGACATCGGGCTCCAGTGTATCGGCGCAGAGCATGCGGGTGAATTCGCTTTCCGGTGATCCTTGAGCGGCCGCTGCCGAGCCTTGCATTGTCCCGGGTGCCGCCCAGGGTCAGGACCACCAGGAGGCAGGTTCCGGCGGTAGACGCGAGCAGCGGCAGCGGAACAAGGGGGCGGAGGCGGGGCAGCGGTGCGGCCTGGCCACACCGTTGCCCCGTGGTCAGCCACACGAACCAGCGGCGCGTGGCCGTCTTGGCCCAACTGCACAACACGCTTCCGCAGAGAGGTGTGCGGTTCGCCTTGTCCGTCCCCAACAGGGCGAAACGGCGGTTAAACTCGGCGGGATGCTCCGCTTGATCTCCGCCTGCGTGATCGCCACTCTCGCCCTGGGGGCCGCCCTGGCACAACCGGGTTCGTCGCGTATCTCCGGCACCGGCACGTCGTACTGGGTCAACCGCGATCCGCACACCGGGCAAAACCAGAGTGCGCTGATGCTCCGCTCGGACGGGGGCGCGTCCACCCTGGTGATGAAGTGCCTGCCGGACGGCGAGATGATGATGTACGTGACGACGCCCGTTCCGGCATTGCCGCAGGAGAACGCCTTTACATTGCGCAAACGGATCGGCGCGCTGTACCGCGCTGAAGTGCAGGTGGGCAGCGCGGTGCTGCGCTCTGCGGTGCAGCCCATCGGCTACGATCCGGTGCAGACGGGCGCGCTGCGCCTCGACGACGCGGTGGCCGCGAAGATGTACAGCGCCCTGTACGGGGGAACGCGCGTGGCAGTGCGCCTCATTGCCGTGAGCAAGGCCGCGCTGAACGCGCAGACGGTGGCAGGTACGTACGACTTCGCGCCGCAGGGCTTTCAGGAGGCGCTGGAGGAGATCGACTACTGCGACATGGGCTGATCCGGCTTCCAAACCAGCCGTTCCGTCCCCTCTGCTGCGCCGCGTTGCACGGCCTGGCCCGGTTTCCTTATGAAACCGCAGCAGGGGGGTCACGGCCCCACCGGATCAACGGAATTATGGCCGTCTACCCCCACCGCTGCAGCGGCGCCGTCCAACACCCGGCGTGTGGCGATGTTTGCGGAGCCCCTGGCGTCCCTCCGGCTGGGGGCGGGGCTGCCCACCCGGCCCCTCCACCACCCCTTCTCCTCACGGCGCTCACGCTGTGTCCTCGTCCACCCGGGCGTCCTCCCCTGTGGTGTCTGCGGCAGTCGCGTCCGGCCTGTACCGCACGATCTGTTGCCACACCGCCTCCACAGCCGTGGGCATGATGACGGCAATATCGCCGGGGCGGGCCAGCCGCAGCGTGGCGTCTACGGCGTCACGTTCCTCGAGGACGAAGTGAAGGTGCTCGGGGCTGAAGCCTGCGGCCACGGCGCCCTCAGCCATCAGGCGCATCGCGTCGCCCCGGGGACGGCCACGCCCGTCCGGCCCCTCGCGGAACACGATCTCATCGAAGGTCGCCGCGGCGCTTGCCCCCACGTGCCGGATGTCCTGGTCCCGGCGGTCTCCGGGAACGCTCACCATCCCGATCAGGCGGCTCCCCGGACGCCGCATGCGGCGCAGCAGTTCCCGCTGGGCGGCCAGGGCGTCCGGGTTGTGCGCGTAGTCGAGAATTACCCGAAAGCCGTGCGCGTCGTGCACATTGAGCCGCCCTGGGCTCTGCTCGAACGACGACGTAAACGTCCCCAGTCCCTCCCGAATGGTCTCCAGGGGGACCCGCTGGCCCAGGCACATGGCTGTCGCAGCCAGGGCATTCTCGACATTGAAGTGCGCCAGGCCCCCCAGTGTGGCGGGAATGTCAGCGGTGGGCATCAGTACGGAGCGGCCGCCCCCCTCGTAGACCACAATGATGTCTCCGTTTTCCCCCGGCTCACACACCACGGCGAGCTCGCCCGCGGCGATGTGCTCCTGCACCGGGGGGTTGCCCTCCAGGCCACGTGCGGAAAACAGGGCGAGGCGGCCCCGGGCGACCCGGCGCATACCGGCGGTCAGGGGGTCGTCCGCGTTGAGGACGCTGAGGCCACGCCTGGAGACCACGCGGACCACGAGTGACTTGACCCGCGCCAGGTCCCGCAGCGTGTCCACGCCGCGCAGACCGAGGTGGTCCTCACGGACGTTGAGGACGGCCCCAACGTCCGCACTGTCAAATCCCAGGCCCTCACGCAACAGGCCGCCCCGCGCCGTTTCGAGCACGGCGGCCGTGACGGCGGGGTGGGACAGCACCATGCGCGCACTTTTCGGTCCGGTCGCGTCACCCACGTGAATGCGCTCGTTGCCGACGTACACGCCGCTGGTGTTGGTAAACCCGACCGTGTGCCCGGCGTGCGTGAGGACGTGCGCGACCATGCGGGCGGTGGTGCTCTTGCCGTTCGTGCCCGTGACGGCGAGGATGGGCACGCGGCTGCGGCTGCCCGGTGGGTAAAGCAGGTCCATGACGGCCCCGCCGACGTCGCGCGGCTGACCTTTCGACGGCTGGAGATGGATTCGGAAACCGGGCGCGGCATCCACCTCAATGACCCCGCCGCCGGTCTCGCGCACACTCCTCGTGATATCGGGGGCGATGAGGTCGATGCCCGCCACATCCAGTCCCAGCGCCAGCGCTGCCGTACGCGCAATAGACGCGTTCTCGGGGTGAATCTCATCCGTGCGGTCAATGGCGGTGGCGCCGGTGGAAAGGTGGGCGCCTTGACGCAAGGCGACCCGCTGTCCCGCCCCCGGCACGCTGTCCACGCCGAGTCCCGCCCGCTCCAGCACCGACAGGGCGTGCGCGTCAAGACGGATGCGGGTGAGGACCCGGCTGTGCCCCCCACCGCGGCGGGGGTCGGCGTTGACCTCCTCGACCAGTGTGCGGACGGTGCGCAGGCCGTCGCCCGTCACCTGCGCGGGGACGCGCTCGGCCACCGCAACGACCCTTCCCCCCACGACGAGGACGCGGTGGTCCTTGCCCGGTAAGAACTCCTCGACCACGACCTGCCGCCCGTACTGCGCCGCCTGCACGAAGGCAGACCGCACGTCGCCGGGCGTCCGCACATTCAGGCCCACGCCCCGACCGTGGTTGCCGTGAAGCGGCTTGATCACGGCGGGGCCACGCAGGCGGGCCACCTCACGGATGGCCGCCTCCTCGTCCTGCACGACCACGCCGCGCGGTACGGGAACGCCAACGTCCGCGAGCAGGCGTTTGGTCAGGTCCTTGTCCCCGGCCGCCGTGACCGCGACGTGGGGCGTCAGCCCAGTGACGCTGGCGCGTACCCTGCGGGCGTTGCGCCCGTACCCGAACTGAACGAAGCTGTGGTCGTCCAGCCGGGTGACGGGGATGCCGCGCCGCCGCGCCGCCGCCACGATGGCCCCCGTGGTCGGCCCCAGGGACGTCCGCCGGGCGAGCCGATCGAGGGCGGCCAGACCGGCCTGCAGGTCGAACGGCTCGGCGGTCAGGGCAGGCTCGCCCGGGTCGGCGTACAAGACATTCAGGCCCTGCACGCCCCGCAGCTCCGGCGGCAGCAGCGAATCCACCAGCCGGAGCGCAAGCAGCCCCGCGAGGAAGGCGGCGTCCTCGTCGCGGTACATGTACATCACGGTGTAGACGCCCGCGCGGCCCCTGACACTCCGGGTCTTGCCCCGCGTGGTGTCCTCGCCCACGAGGGACTGCAGCGCCAGAGCGACGTGTTCCGTCACGTGCCCCAGCCAGGTGCCTTCCCGCATCCGGCGCACGAACCCGCCCGGCTGCTGGTACGAGCAGCCGTGCCCCTCCAGGGTGGGCACGAGGGTGAGCAGAGCGTCCGTGAAGCCGGGCAGGCGGTCGGTGGGCCAGGCCTCCAGGGTGCCGAGGTCCAGCACGAAGCGCACCATGGGCCGCAGCGAGTAGATGTGCGGCCCCCGGTAGACGCCACGCTCCAGAACACGCATGGGCACGTTCGGGGAGGAGGGCCGATCCCCAGCGGCGATGTCTCCATGTCCCGTCATGGGCGGCAGGTCCTTGTCTGTAAACGCGGCATCACTGGCCACAAGATAGAAGAGGCGCGGCGCGGGATACAGCCCGGGCCCATTGAGCAGCGTTAAGGACTTGGGGCGCCGCGGGGGCTGAACAGGCCGGCAGTGTAAGCGAAGCCAGAATTTCTGGAAACGTTCAGGGCAGATGTGAAGTGGGGCGTGCTACGTTCCGGCCATTCACAAGCGGCACCCTGACCACCACGGCCAGCGGCGCGCCGCCACGAGAGGCCATCATGCACGAGCACCATCCCCTTCGGTTCCGTATCGTCCTCAGCACCCTTGCCCTGCTCCTGGTGAGCGTCACGCACGCTGAACTCGCCGACGTGAAAAAGCGTGGAGAACTGCGCGTTGTGATGAGCGGCGAGTACCCTCCCTTCTCGCAGCCCACGCCCGGCGGTGACCTGACTGGGTTTGACGCGGACGTCGCCCGCGAAATCGCGCGGCGGCTCGGCGTCAAAGCCCACCTGATCAAGGCCGATTTCTCGTCCATCGTCGCGGGCGTGCAGGCGGGCAACTTCGATCTGGCCGTCGCCTCGCAGAGCAAGACGCCCGAACGCGCCCGCGCGGTGGATTTCCTCTCCAAACCCTACTACTACGACGGTTTCCAGCTGTTTGTGCCCAAGGGGTCGAAGGCCAACTCGCTGGAGGGCCTCGGCGGGCAACCCGTGGCGGTGGCGCTCGGAACGGTCTTCGAGAAGTTCCTGCGTGAACGCAAGTATCCCAAGATCGTGACGTTCAGCGGCGAGCAGGAGATTTTCCTGGCGCTGGGGGCCAACCGCGCCTCGGGGATGATCACCACGCGCTCGGTCGGCAACGTGGCCATCAAAAACGGGCAGGCCCTGCGCGCGGCGGGCCCCGTGCTGCAGCAGGACAACCCCTACATCACCCTTGGGAAGAACCAGCCCCAGCTCAAGGCCGCGGTCGAAAAGGCCCTCAATGCCATGCGCGCGGACGGGACCCTGCGGCGGCTGAGCGTCAAGTACATCGGTTCAGACCTGACTGTGCCGAACAACCGCTAACCAGCACATGCTCGGCACCTTCACGCCCGACGTGCTGCTCGCCCTGTGGCGGGGAACGCTCATCACGCTGTCGCTGACGGTGCTGGCCAGCGTCTTCGGGCTTGTTCTAGGCATGATCGCCGCAATGGGACGGCTGTCTCGCCCCTGGCCGCTGCGCCTGCTGGCCGGGGTCTACATCGAGACCTTCCGGGGCACGCCGCTGCTGGTGCAGCTGTTTTTCTTGTATTTCGCGTTGCCTCAGATCACGAAGATCACCCTACCCGCCTTTCATACGGCTGTCCTGGGGCTGAGCCTCTTTACGGGAGCCTACGCCGCGGAGATCATCCGGGGCAGCCTCAACGCCGTGGGGCACGGTCAGGTGGAGGCCGGGCGGGCGCTCGGCCTGCGTCCCGCCCAGGTGCTGCGGCTCATCATGATTCCGCAGGCGGCCCGGGTGGGCGTGCCGTCGCTGGGAAACCAGTTCATCGGCCTCCTCAAGGATTCCAGCCTTGCCAGCGTCATCACCGTGACCGAACTGCTGCTCACCACCCGCGGCATCGTGTCCATCACGTATCAGCCTGTCGCCATGTATTTTGCCGTGGGCCTCATCTATTTCCTGCTCTCCACCCTCGCCGCGCGGGCCTTTCGCGTTCTGGAACGGCGGCTGAACCGTCCATACCAGATCAGCACGTAAGCCCGTCCCGCCGCGCGTGTGCCGAGTTCCGCACGGTGCAGCGGGCCCTGCCGACAACGGCCGGAAACACCAACGGTGCCCGTCCCCCTTGATCCCCACACCGGAAGGGAGGGACCTCCGGTGGGCGTCCAGACTGCCCACACGTCCTGTCCGCCTCCCACCGTGGGCGAGCCTTCTGTTCTCCGGGCCAAACCTCCCTCCCCTGGGGCATGAAGCGCCCGGCCCTCCCTGACCTCGCCTCCCGCCCACCCTCTTCGAGGAGCGGGGTGGAACCGGGCCGCGGCAATGAGACGGCCCGCCTGACTGGCCTTGCTGCTGGCGGCGGGGGCTGGATCCGTGGCAGTGATCGGGTCGGAAAACCTTCCTTTCGCGCTGCTGCGGTCCGGGCCCGACCGGGACAACACGCCGCCGGACAGAAAACCGCCCGGCATCCCCGTGTCCGAGTTCACCGGTGCGGCGCTGCGGCAACTCGCGGCGCGGGAACCGACCGGTCAGCCTTCTGGCCCTGCGCGCCAGGAAGTACCCCGGGCGTACGCTGACCGTGCTTCAGAACCTCGCGCCCGGCGTGAACGACTCGCGGCAGGTGGTGAGCTACAGGTCTGATGGGCTGAGCATCCGTGCCCTGCTGACCGTACCGAAGGGCACGCCCCCGCCAGGAGGCTGGCCCGGCAGCATGTTCAACCACGGCTATATCCCCCCGGGTGAGTACCGCACCACCGAGCGGTAGGTCGCCTATCAGGACGCCTTTGCGCGGGCGGGGTTGGTGACCCTGAAAAGCGACTACCGGGGGCACGGCGCTTCCGAGGGCGTGGCGCGCGGGGGCTACAACGACCCCGGCTACACCGTAGACATGCTGAACGCGGCGGCCAGCCTGAAAAAAGACCGCCGGGTGAATCGCAAGCGGATGGGCGTTTGGGGTCACAGCATGGGCGGGCAACTGGGCCTGCGGGCCATGCTGGTGGACCGGGACCTGAGGGCAGGCTGCCTGTGCGCCGGGGTGGTGGCGGGTTACGACGTGCTGGCGACCGACTGGAACCGGCTGCCGGGCACGCGCACAGGGGCGCTCGACCCCCTGAACCGGCGTTACCTGCGGGCCATGAGCCCAAACGCTTTCCTGGAGGAGCTCAACGGTCGGCCCACCGAGCCGCACCATGGCACCGCCGACAAAGAAGTGCGCGCGACGTCTGCGCCTGTCGGGTCAAGCCTGTGGCGTTTGCCTGACCCTTTGCGCCGCTTCAAACGGCGAGACGAACATGGAGTCCTCTGGGCAATCGCCGCCGCGTTCAGGAGCGCGCGGTTGATCTTCACCGGGACTGTTCCGGCCGGCGGCCCGACTTCACCCTTCGGGCCACCGCCCCGGGGATCCAGAGCGCGAGCGCGGGGCCCAACGGTGAGAATTAAGAAAGAGCCTTCACGGTAGCGTCAGGCATGCCTGAGTCCATAACGCCCGGATCTCAGAGGTTACTGGCATGACGGGTGACACGCGAGAGCGGCGGGAGACGCAACATCAAGCGGCGTCTCCCCTTCCGCTGCAAAACATTGCCATCGTTGCGGATTACATTCACAACTACCAAGCGCACCTCCTGACGGGAATTCGGCAGGTCCTCGACGCGCGGGGGATCTCCTCCACCGTCTACGTCGGCCGGGAACTTGTTCCTGAGGGTCACAGCATGCGTGTGGCCAACGAGGTCTACAACCTGATTCGGCCGCAGCAGCATTCGGGAGTCATCCTGATGACGGCCAACCTCGCGAGAAACACCAGTGATGAGGAGCTCATGGCGTTCGCTTCTCGCTTTGGGTCTCTCCCGACCATCTCCATCGGCCGGAAGATCGAAGGGATCCCGTCGGTCACCATCGATAACCGTCCCGGCATGGAGGCCTTGATGGACCACCTCATCGTCACGCGGGGGCTCAAACGCTTCGTCTTTGTACGCGGACGACTGGGCAACGAGGACTCGAACGTCCGCGAGCAGGTGTTTCGGGAAAAGATGAGCGCATACGGGCTCACGGTGCGTGAGGACTGGATCTTGAATGGGGATTTCCGCCTGGGTGTGGCCCATGCGGAAATGACGAGGCTGCTCACCACGACCCGCGACTTTGACGTCGTGGTCGCCGCCAACGACGAAATGGCCGATGGCGTCATCACGGCGCTGCGTGAGCACGGACGGCGGGTTCCCGACGACGTCGCGGTCGTCGGTTTTGATGACGATGAAAACTACTGGAACGCCATTCCTCCCCTCACCACGGTCCGCCAGCCTTTTGCAGATCAAGCCCGTTTGAGTGCCGAAAAGCTGTTTGCCGAAGGCACTCCGTCAGATCTGCGCATTCCCTCCCAACTGGTTGTCCGTGAGTCCTGCGGCGCAAAGGAGGCAGCGCCGTTTCCCTCTCCCTTCCGTCACCAAGACGCGGCGTACTCGGGCATTCACGAAGAGATCTTTAAGCGCTACTGTTGCGCCGCGGCTCGACCGGAACAGCACCAACAGTTCCTGACCTACTGGAAGGCCACCTTACTCAAGAATTTGCACCAGGACCACCACTTTGTGGTGTGGCGCGCCCTGTTGACGGACTTTCGCCGGAGGGTACGTCCTACCCTGACTTCCGCCTTGCGGGCGGAGTTTGAGGCTCTACATTCTGAGGCCCAGACCCTGCTGTATGACGCCCTGCAGATGGCCCACGTCCACCAGCGCCTCACGGAGACCAGCAATGCCGTCTTGCTGTCCAACATGACTTCTGCCGTGACGTACGAGGCCATGCTTGACGCTGCCCGCAAGTACCTCAAGAATCTGGGTCTTGAGCGGGTCATCCTGGTGATGTATACCTCCTTTGCGTCCTCCCCCACTTCTGGCAGCCGTGTGGTGTTTGCGGAAGGCGTTGCCTGTCCCGTAGACGGCGCACCTTTCCCCACGGCCCAACTCTTGCCTGACGGTATGCGCGCGGAACTCACCCGCGGTCACCTGATGGTGACGCCCCTGTTTTTTCAGCGGGAGCAGTACGGTTACCTGCTTGCCGATCAGCCGATCGACATTTATTTTGATGAGCAGACACCGCAGCACACCATCAGTCAGTCCATCCGGCAGTTGGAACAGATGCGGGCACTGCAAGTGGCCCACGACAACCTGGAGCAGCGCGTGGCAGACCGAACGCTCGAGTTACAGCGTCTGAACGAACAGCTTCAGCACGCGGCCATTCACGACGTCCTGACCGGACTGGCAAACAAGGGCCTGTTCCACGAGCAGCTTCAGCGCGTCGTCGCCCGCGCGGCGCGTCACCCCGGTCAGGGGTTCTCGGTCCTGTTTCTCGACTGCGACCGGTTCAAGGCCGTCAACGACACCCTCGGCCATCATGTGGGCGACCAGTTCCTGGTGGAGTTCGCTCACCGACTGGCTGGCAGCGTCCGGGCACAGGACACCGTCGCCCGCTTTGGAGGCGACGAATTCGCCGTCCTGCTCGACGACATTCATGATCCCCAGAACGCTATGCGGGTCGCGCACCGTATTCAGCAGGCGCTCTTTGACCCCTTTGACGTCGGTGGCCACTTGTTTTCTGTGACGGCCAGCATCGGTGTGGTGGCCAACCGCGGCCAGTACCGGCAGTATGAGGACGTCATGCGCGACGCGGACATCGCGATGTACCACGCCAAGGCCAGCGGCCCGGGCAGGGCGGTCGTGTTCGAGCCGTCCATGCACGAAAAAGTCCTTCGGCGAACGCAACTGGAAACGGAGTTAAGGCAGGCGTTGAGCCAGGGAGCGCTTTCCGTGCACTACCAGCCCATCGTGCATGTGGCAACGGGGGGACTGATCGGATTTGAAGCGCTGGCCCGCTGGAAGCATCCGGCGCGGGGCTTCGTCAGCCCTGCGGAATTTATCCCCGTCGCGGAGGACGCCGGACTGATCGCTGAGATTGACCAGTTTGTTTTGAAGGAGGCCGCCCAGCAGCTGCGGACGTGGTCCACACGCACGCCGCTCGCCGACACCTGCATTCTGAGCGTGAATGCGAGCACGGTGCAGTTCTCAAGGGCGGATTTCGCGCCCGCAGTGCAGTGCATTCTCGAGGAAACAGGGTTTGACCCCGTCCGGCTTCGCCTGGAGATTACCGAAAGCCTGTTGATGCACCGCAGCCCCGCCGTGCAGCGGAACATCGACGGCCTGCGTCAACTTGGCCTGCAACTGCACATCGACGACTTCGGCACGGGCTACTCCTCTTTGGGTTACTTGCAGCAGTTCGCCGCTTCGGCACTCAAGATCGACCGCTCCTTTATTCAGCGCCTGTTCAACAGTGATGAGGCCGCGGAGTTGGTGCGGACCATCCTCGCCATGGCGAGGAACCTCAACATGAAGGTGGTCGCGGAAGGCGTAGAGCACGCCGAGCAGTGGGCCTGGCTTCAGGACGCGGGCTGTCATTACGCGCAGGGGTATTACTTTGGAGTTCCGCTCCCCGCCGCAGATGCGCTGCCGCTCCTGCTTCACGGACGCCCCCTGCCCATGTGAGGCTCCGGACCGGAGGCGCGTAACTTCACGCTCCCCGAGGGCCTCGCCGCGGGCGCGCGGGGAAGGAAGAGGAAGCAGGCCCGGCGGTATGCCTGGGCAGGGACCTGGCTGCCCGGCGCCCGGATGACGGGCCTAGCGCTCCTCGCCTGGACCGCGCCGTTTCTGGGGAGCAGGCCTGTTCACGGGGGTGGTGACGGCCCTGATCGCGGGCGGCCGGGCGGGAAGGCGCCCCAGGTCCGGGCGTGGTGAGGCGCCAGGCCAAGGTTGATTTCGCATGCTGCTCGCTGCTGGCCCGGCGCCTGACTCTGCGGGGCCATCCTCGGGTTTGACCCCTACCGGGGAAAAGGCGCCGAGGCGCCGGAATGCAGTGCCCGCTCCTGTCGGCGGGTCGCCACGACGCCAAACGCGCTGCTTGTCAGGCTGTCGCTGCTCCGGATCCACAGTCTGCCCACCCTAAACAAAGGAAGTTTTAAGGCGCGCGGCACCGTCCAGAGAGAGTGGTCCTTACCCTGGACAGAACGCTTCACCGCGCGAGGAGCCCACTATGCCGCCGCATATCCTACTGATCGAAGACAACGCCGACATCGCGAATGTGGTTCAATACGAATTGAACCAAGCGGGCTGCAACGTCGTGACCGCACCCGACGGCCTCACCGGCCTGATCTATGCCCGGGAGCAACCTCCACAACTCGTCATTCTCGACCTCGGCCTCCCTGATTTTGACGGCGCGGAAGTCGCTCGCCGCCTGCGCAAAACCAGCACCTTCCCCATCATCATCCTGACGGCGGTGGACGCCGTAGACCGGAAAGTCGGCCTTCTGGAAGCGGGCGCCAACGACTACCTCACCAAGCCCTTTCACCCGGAAGAACTCGTCGCCCGCGTCAAGGTGCAGCTCCGTCAGTACCAAGGGGGTGCGGAGATGTTGTCTTACGGCACCCTGGAGATTCATACGCTGAAGCGGCAAGTAACGTACGACGGTCGCCCGATTGAACTTTCTCCGAAAGAGTACGAGTTGCTGCTGCTGCTGGCCCGGCAACCTGGCCGGGTGTACTCCCGGCAGGAGATCGATCAGAAGCTCTGGAACGGGCAGCTTTCCCGCCACTCGAACGTGGTGGACGTGCATATGGGGAACTTACGGAACAAGTTGCGGAGTGTGGGCGGGTATAGCCTGCTCCGAACGGTGCGCGGCGTGGGGTACGGCCTGAAGGTGCCGGGCTGACCTTGCCGCCGCGCGTGACCAGGAAGCGTGGACTCCTTGATGTCACAGCGGTGCGCCTCGTCATAGTGACGGGCGACGACATCAAGCGCCCGGCGGCCGTACCGGGCAAAGGCGAATACCGGGTCTTGCGAGGATAAACGCATGGTCATTACACACCGTGAGGGTGACCCTTGTGGCGAGTCGTGGTAGTCCGTTGGGTCTGAAAGTGCTGGCAAAGAACACAGTACAGGTCATCCGGAAATAGGTCACTGTTTTGGCTGAGGGCCGTGTGGCACGCTAAAAAGGTTCGACTGACAGACGAGCAATGGTCTATCCTCGCTCCCTTGTGACCTCCACCCGAAAAGAAAACCCGAAGCGGCCGTCCGCGTCGGGGAGATGAAGAACTGCTTGAAGGCATGTTGTGGGTTCTAAGAACAGGAGCGCAGTGGGCAGAACTTCCTCGCCCCGATTACCCTCCGAAGTCCACGTGTTTTGAGCGCTTTCAAGAATGGAATGAACGTGGCGTGTTTCCCAATGTATTGGGCCGTTTATACGAATTATTGGAGGATCAAGCGCTGCTTGATCTCCGCGAAGCTTTTATCGACGGTACCTTCAGTGCCGCGAAAAAGGGGGCGCTGATGTCGGTCCCACGAAGAAAGGCAAAGGCACCAAGATCATGATCATGGTGGACGCGAGCGGTATACCGCTCGCTGTTCATACTGAAAGTGCGAGTCCTGCCGAAGTGACCCTGGTGCACGACACCCTGGAAGCCTCTTTTGGCATGGACTTCCCCAAACGACTCATCGGGAACAAAGCATATGACAGTGATTCTCTGGATGCGGAACTTGCTGCTCTGGGGATCGAGATGACCTGCGCCAAATTGTAAGAACCGAAAGAGGAAAACGCAGGACGGACGACCGCTGCGTCGCTATAAGCGACGCTGGAAGGTGGAACGAACGACCTTATTGGCTGCAATCCTTTAGGCGTGTTCGGACACGAGATGAGCGCAAAGCCCAGAACTTCCTGGGCTTCGTCCAGCTCGCCTGCATCCTACTCCGCCGGATTTCCGGATGATCTTACCACAGTTGCAGTCGCTCCAGGAACCTGCTGTTCAAGGGCTTTCTGTCACCAGTCACCTCCCGAGAATTCCCGTGTTTTAGAGACGGAATCGCCAACTGCAACTGTAGTACTAAATACGCTGTTAGCAAATTTTTTACCGAGGTTAATTATGTAGCTACTTACCATGAAGGTCACCCTCGTGGTAAGTAGCTACAATCTTACAGCCGTGCAGAGACAAAGAAAAATTGCAGTGACCACCCGGCGCTACGGCCTTCCCCATGGCGAACAGCCACAAACTCGTCGGCTCAACGCTCTCTCTCGCCGATCAACTGCTCTGTATCTTGCAATAGATAAATTGTCTACAAGGGCGTGAAGCACCTTATCAATGATCTACAACCATAAGCTTCGCATTTTACGCTACAACTGCCTTTAATATTAACACGCCAGCCAAGGGATTGGCATCTGTGATAATAAATACTCGTTTCTTTCCTAAATATAAAGCCTCCAAAAGCATGAAGAAGCAGTAGTCCTTCTTGTTTGACTGGGGTACTTAATCAGCCATCAATGATCCCAGTTTTACGTTGCTTGGTAGATTATAGACGCTAGATTAAATGTCATAGCGAGTGGTTAGGGACGAGGGTTATTCTCGTACTAAGTAGTTACAACGCGTGCAGGACCCACTCTCTTCCTGAGCGTGGGAGAATTTATTCATCTTGTCGTGGCCCGTGTGAAGGACCGAGCATGTCACGAAGCGTGGCATTCACGTCCACATGCAGGACGGAATACAGGGCGCGCATGACACTCACGGCCGCCATGAGCAGGTCGTCTTGCACCTCCCCCAGTTCGGATCCGTCGGCCCAGCCAGGCATCCCACTGAGGGGCAACACGGTCACGAGCGCGCGCAGGAGGTCTTCATGCCCACACGTGTCCTCCACCGGCGTGCTGAGGTGGGCGAGGGTCGCCTCCGTCCCGGGAAACGTCCGTTCTAGACAGGCTTGTAGGACCTGTTGGGCTTCTGGTCTGGAAGGCGGGAGCGTGGAGCCGATCGCAGCCAGCAAGGCGACGACAAACTGGAGGGAGAGCGCTCCCCCCTGCGTGTCGGGTTCCTCGGGCAGGTTGAGGATGGCGCGGGCAATGCCGCCCAACTCGAACATGGTCTGAACGTGCAGGGTGGACAGGTTCACCGTGTCGCCGGGCTGGACTCTATGCAGCCGCATGGCCTGTTCACACGCGTCGAGGAGGGCCAGGGGTGGGGCTGAACTGAGGAAGCTGCCCGTGGAATGCAGTTCACACCAGCCTTGCCCCGGTTGGTAGAGCTCGTGCACGTCCTGGAGCGCGAGGAGCGCGAGGACGTCCTCCTGAAGTTCGCCTTCTGGTCGGGGGAAGACGTCCGGCGTTCCTTGGGCGTTCCGGGTAAGGATGAGGCCCGGGTGTTCTTCGGCGACCTTGATCAGGATGAGGTCCAGGGCGGCGTTCTCGACGGTGGCGGGCAGGCCGGATGGGAGGGTGCGACCATGGAGGCGTTGGAGGAAGGTGGCTTCCTGGTACGGATCATTGAACGCGACGTCGATGTGGCCGGCGCGGCTGGTGAGGTGGGCAATCTGTTTGTCGTTATGCGTGAGGGTGGCGGACCAGTCCTGCAGGGCTTCAGGTTGAATACGGAGGGCGCGAATGTCGTACGCGTGTGGATGGCCGAGCAGGGGTGGGTGTGGGGGCCCCAGGTGCGCGAGGGGCGAGGGGGTGGACATGACGCCAGGGTAGTTCAGTTCAGGAGGACAGGTCCTTCCAGGGAGCAGGGCCGCCCGTGGGGGCGCGGCCTCCTGGAGGACGAAGGGGCCCAGGACCCACGGTCGAGCCGCCACCTGAGGGGGGCGCGTGCGCCGGGTTTGGCGCGGAGGAAGAGGCGTTGGTGAACGAATACGGGGCTGAGGGCGAACCGAGGACCACCAGACGCTCCGGAAAGGGGGGATCCACCGGTTGGACGACGGGGGACTGGCGGGCGTGGGTTGACACGTGCTGGGCCAGAGAAGGGTGCGAGTGAGGGGCTTTTCAGGAAAACGGTGGAGGCATGCGGAGCGCAGGGGGGATAGGACCGTGACGTCCAGGGTGAGCGCGGGCGTCAGAGCTCACGGCGCGGAGCAGGTCTTCCATGTGTCGTGCGCTGCCCACAATCGGCGAAAGGGCGGCACGATCTGCCGGGCAGCAGGGCAAATCACCGGGTTGATTGTGAAACCCGGGCATGACGTCGTGCGGCGCTGGCCATCCCCTGCTGGCATGCGAGGAGGACCGGCCGGCACTAACCCGGCAAGCCGAATCGTGGGGGCCCAACGGGTCGATGGATAACTGGCGGCGTAAGGACGTGCGCCGCATTGACGGTCTCCCCACTGGTCTGTTCGGCGACGATGCGGCGAACGACCCGGATGGGTCAGTTGCGATGTCGGCTTTGGAGATGCCGCGCCGTCAGAAGAAGCCTCGGCGGCCTCGCGGATAAAGAGCGCAGCGAGGTGGCCCGGCTCAGCTGCCCGCGCCGCACGGCAGCGGTGGTCGTCAGCCGCGCCAGGGACACTGCCGGGTGTGGCGCCGGGGAGAGGAACCGCATTCGGCGCGGCGTTGCGCGTCGGTTTAGGCGGACCATTGGGCCCGGCACCGTGGGGCGTCGCCACAGCAGCGTGGGTGACGTGATTTCGCCCGCGATCACTGCAGCGCAATAACCTGATGCACCGGCCGGACACGTTCCCCCTTCAGCGCGCCTTTGGTCCAGGCGAAGACGTCCTCGAAGGCCCAGCTCTGCAGGCCGCGCCCGGCAGCCTGGCTCAGGGTTGGCGCCCGTGATTCTGGGTACGGGTGAGCAGGACCTCATCCAGAATGATGTGCAGGCAGACGCTGAGGCCCGAAATGCCGGAGGCTTGACCGTTCCGCCTAAGGTGACTGTCAGAACACTGCTGCTCTGAACCTTTATTCTGGGGAGAACTTTCCTGGAGTGCCTCCCCTATGATTCGACTTCGTACCTACCTCCTTCAGCGTCAGGTCCTGTTGTGGACCATCGTCTTGCTGTCTGGAGGGCTGAGCGTGTGGACGATGGTCAACAACGCGGCGGCGACCCAGGACGTTGCCGAGACGCAGCAGGAACTGGCCCAGATCCAGGCCACCTTGGTGACCGTGCTCAACCTGGAAACGGGCATTCGTGGCTACGCCATCACCGGGGAGCGTCCTTTCCTCGAACCGTACAACGCCGCGCGCACCACGATGGACGCCCAGTTGCAAACCCTGCGCCGTTCACAGTACGAGCACGTCGACCCAGGCAGCTCCGGGCAACTCGGCCGAGTCGCGCGCATCGAAACCCTGCTGGGCCAGTGGTACCGCGACATCGCGGACTATGCGGTTGCCAACCGGACTGCGCAGCCTCAGCGGGTGGTGGTTCGGGAGAAAAGCGGGCTTGGAAAGCAGCTGATTGACGCCATTCGGCAAGAGATCCAGGCGTACACCACAGCGGAGCAAAGAGAATTGCGGGTCCGGCAGACCGAGGTGGCACGGGCACGGTGGATCAATCAGGTCGTGACTGTGGTGGGCGTCCTGGCCGCCATCCTGACTTCCGTGCTTTCCAGCTTGCTCGTCGCTCAGACGCTCAGCCGGAAACTCCACCGTTTTGCGGAAGCCGCAGCGCGCCTTGCTGCGACGGAACAGCCCTCTTTGCTGGGGGAATTCCGGATTCTCGAGGTAAGACGCCTGGCCGCCAGCTTTAACGCGATGTCCGTCCGCCTCTCCGAATCCCATACAGCGCTGGTCGAGCAGAATGCGGCGTTGCAGGACCGCAACGTAGAGGTGGTTACGAGCAATACGCTGGCCACCCAGCTGCAGACTTGCCTAGGCCTGGAAGAAGGGCAGGTTGTTCTGCAGCACGCGCTCCCGCAGGTCTTTCCGAGCCTCAGTGGAACGCTCTCCATTCTGAATTCGTCCAAGAACTTGCTGGACGTTCAGGCGCAGTGGGGGGGAACCAGGAGGGGCGAGACACTGACGTTCGAGCCCAGTCAGTGCCTCGCCGTTCGCCGGGGGCAGCGTTACGATCCAAAGGAAGAACCCCTGGGGCTGCCCTGCCCCCTGATGCAGGAGGCCCACCTGTGTTTTCCGCTGCTCGCTCAGGGAGAAGCCCTGGGACATCTGCGCTTGTGGGGTTTGCCAGAGGAACCCGCCTTGCAAGCGAGGATCCGGTCGTTGGCGACGACGGTGGCCAATCAGAGCGCCTTGGGGCTGTCCAACCTGCGGTTGCGGGAAACCTTGCGGCAACAGAGCATACGTGACCCACTGACGGGACTGTTCAACCGCAGGTATCTGGATGAAACGTTTGAGCGGGAGTTGCGGCGGGCGGTGCGCCATGGACAACCGCTGTCCGTGCTCATGTTGGACGTCGATCACTTTAAACGGTTCAACGACACGTACGGGCACGAGGCTGGGGACCAGGTGCTGATCGAACTGGGCCAGCTGTTGCGCAAACAGTTTCGGACAGAAGACGTCGTGTGCCGGTATGGCGGGGAGGAATTCGCGGTGGTATTGCCCGGAGCAGACCTGACGGCCGCGCACGAGCGTGCAGAGGGATTGCGGCAAGCGGTGAGCAGGCTCTCGGTGGAGCACGGGGGGGAAACGGTCGGAGCAATCTCGCTCTCTATTGGCGTGAGCGCCTACCCGGTGCACGGGGAGGACACCGGGCATCTCTTGGGGCTGGCGGATCAGGCGTTGTACCGGGCGAAGCAAATGGGCCGGGACCGGGTGATGGTGGCCGACAGTTGAGGAGAACGTCGCCGCAGGCGGCCCTGCCCATCGCCCGGGCGGTGACAGCATCACTGCGCTGTGCCCGGACGTCAGCGAGAAAGGCCGTCCACACCTGGAAGGCCCAGTTCCTGAAGGTGCGCTGTCCCATCCCACCTACGGCGCCCGGCGACCCCATCTGGTCCTGAGCCAGTCGGGCGCCCAGGAACAGCGAGCGGAGGGACATCTGGGGCCGCTCGCCGGGCCCTGAGGGAGGTCTCATCCCCCGCTGCCCGGGAAAACCTGGGAGAGGGCAGCCACGGCCCTCAGTGATACGGTTTTCGGATCTTCCGTTACGCCCCCTCCGCTTCGGTGATTCCACGCCTCTGCGTCACCGTTTTTCCTGCCTGCTCTGCGGCGTAGCGTTGCACGTCCGCTCGGGTTGGCCCGTGATTTCATCACGGATGAACCCGAATCCTGATGAGACCCTGCGGCCCCTGGATCAGCGGGTTCAGGTCGGTGCGGCACAGTTCAGCCCGGGGACGGGAACTGCTGGGCGCAGCTTGTGCTCGACCTGGAGACGCGGTGCTCGCTGCGTTACGGACTTGCGGCTCCCCGCGATCTGGGGCTTCAGGAAGCGCTTTTGTTAATCACCGGTGGCGGCTGCCGATTTCACCTTGGCGGCCTTTCAGGAGGGAGCAGGCTGGGTGAGGGCAAAGGTATCGCAGAGGGTGTCTTCCGCGAGGACCTCGCCACCTTGCCGCAATTGCACACGGGCGTGGCGGCTTTCGGAGACTGACAAGCTTCGGTTTCACTCGGTCCTGGGCCAGGCTGCCCGGGGGCGGCAACCTCCCGTCACTGCCAAGACGCTGGCTGCCCGCACCGCCGTTTCTTTCGCCCGCTCTGAAAGGCGCGTGCTTTACACTCTACCCAGCAAAACCTGCGCCCACTGAAGTGCCGGACAGTGCGCGCAGTCCCGACCAACGCCTTAGCTCTCCGGGCTTTCCCTCTGCCTTTCTCGAGGTTATTCATGGGTTTAACGCAGCACAGCGTGGGAGAATTCACCACCGTCTCCAACGGGACACCGGACGCCCTCCTCCTGCTGGGTCCTGCTCAGGAGATCGCCTGGATGAATCCCGCTGCTGCCCGGCTTCTCGGAATTCACCCTGAGGATCAGGGCAAGCTGTGGACCGAGGTGTTGCCTACAGAAGCGCAGGCGTCCATGCGTTGGGGACTTTCGGTGGTCTTGCAGGGGCAACCCCACCGCTTTCAGGCGCTGCTGCCCGGCGCAATCATGGCGACCGTACATCATTGCGATGTCCTGATGACCCCGTTGCGAGGTCAGGAGGGCGCGCTGAGTTCTGTCCTGGTGATTTTGCGTGAGCGTGAACCGGCGCTCCCCCTCACTGGCGGCATCGGGATGAACAGCATCGAGGCTGCCGAAGTGCTGGAGAACATGCACGACGCCTTTTTCATCCTGGACGCCGAGTGGCGCCTCACCTACCTCAACCCGCAGGCCGAGCGGCTGGTGGGGCTGCGGGCAACTGATCTTTTGGGCCGCGACTTGTGGGAGGCGTTCCCCGACCTGCGGGGATCCAGTTGGGAATCCCGGTATCGCGAGGCCATGCGTGAGCAGAAGCACGTGTGTCACGAGGATTACTACACCGGCCTGAACACCTGGTTTACCCTGGATATGCACCCACACCGCGGCGGGCTGGCCGTGTACTTTCAGGACATCAGCGAGCGAAAAAGAGAGGAGCGGACCCAGGAAGACCGCAACACCATTCTCGAGATGGTCGTTCGGGGTCAGCCCCTCTCCGAGGTTCTGAATCAAGTGGCCCTGATGGTGGAGCGTCAGTTGCCGGGGTACGCCTGCTCGCTCACGCTCAAGGAAGGCGACGCCCTGTTCGTGGCGGCGGCGCCAAGCCTTCCGGTGGCGTTGAGAGACGCGCTGGACGGCCTCCCAGTGGATGAAGAACCCCTCGCCTCCATGATTCGCGGCACCGTGATCGTTAAGGACCTCGAGGAGCTTACGCCGCCCAATGATTTACGAACGCTGCTGCTGGCCGGCGACTTCCGTTCGTGCACCGCCGTCCCCATTTCGAACGGCCACGCGGCGCCTCTGGGCTCGCTCGCGGTGTTTGGGAAGCGGCCGCTGGAAAAGGCGGACGGGACCATTATGCATCTGGACCGAGCCAGCCAGCTGTCTGGCGTTGCGATCGAGCACCATCACCTCACGGCCCAGCTTTTGCACCACGCGAAGCACGATCCGTTGACAGGGTTGATGAACCGCGAAGCGTTCAACCAGTGCCTGGAAGAGACCCTGCAGGCCGTCAGGGGGGACCAGGAACCCCTGGCCTTTTTGTTTATCGATCTTGACGATTTCAAGAGCGTCAACGATACCTTTGGACATCACGTGGGCGACGCGGTGCTCGAGGAGGTGGCGCGCCGACTCAAGACCCAGGTCCGAAAAGGAACGCCCCTGGCGCGCATCAGTGGCGACGAGTTCACGGCCTTGCTGCCTTTTACGCAAGAGGACGGCGCAGAACTGGTGGCGCGCAGAATCCTGGAAGCGCTGGGAAGGCCCTTTGTGTTTCCAGAAAGGGAATTCAACTTGACGGCGTCGATTGGCATCAGCGTGGTGCCTGGGGGAGGCCGGGACGCGGCCACCCTGCAGCGCAACGCCGACCTGGCCATGTACCGCGCCAAAAGTCAGAAGACTGGCTTTGCCGTCTTCCGCAGTGAAATGAACCGCCGTGCCTACGAACGTTTCCAACTCGCTTCGTACCTGCGCCGGGCCGCTGAACTCCAGGAGCTGGAACTCCATTACCAGCCGGTCGTCTTCCTGGAAGACGGGTCAGTTGTGGCGGTCGAAGCCCTGCTGCGCTGGCGTCATCCCCACCTGGGGTGGGTGTCACCGGCGCACTTCATCCCGATTGCCGAGGAGACGGGGCTGATCCTCCCCATTGGCGAGTGGGTCTTGCGCGAAGCCTGCAGTCAGGGGGCCGCGTGGCTTGCCGCAGGCCACCCGCCCCTCAGAATTGCGGTGAACGTGGCGTCACTTCAATTTGAACGGCCAGAGTTCGCGCAGATTGTTCAGGCGTGCCTGCAGGAGACCGGCTTTCCCGCGGAACTTCTGGAGCTTGAATTGACCGAGCGGACCGTGATGCGCAACGTGGACGAATCTGTCGGCCAGATGCGGGCGCTGCGCAACCTGGGGGTTTCGATTTCGATTGACGACTTTGGGACTGGCTATTCCAGCCTGAGCCAACTCGCCCAGTTGCCGATCAACATCCTCAAGATCGACCGGGCGTTCGTCACACAGCTCGCTGGAACCTCGGGAGGAACGCCTCTCGTGCAGGCCATCATCAATCTGGCCGGCGCGCTCCAATTAACCACCATCGCAGAAGGCATTGAAAGCGAAGAGGAGCGAAGCATCCTCCTGAACCTGGGGTGCACGCTCGGGCAGGGATACCTCTTTGCCAAGCCCCTGCCAGCGGGTGACGTGATGGGAGGAAAATAACGCCTGCGCCTGACCGTTCAAGAAGCGGGCACGTGCCGGAAGAGAGCAGGAGGTGCATGAAGGGCGCGGGCACCAGGCGAACGAGGGACCCCGGCTACAAAACCAGACGTCGCCCCACCGCGGCGGTGAACGCTCCGGGTTCTGTAAAAATTGCGTAGGCGCCAGGCACGAATGCCAGGTGCGCGTTCGCTGACCGGCACACGGTCTGCCGGGAGACAAGCGCCGGGTTCACGGCGTCTGTGTTCGTCTCAACAAAGGCGGCGGGGCCTTTAGTTTAGTCCGCTGTGCGGCCTACTGCCACCGCCAGCGTGCTGTCCAGCCTCCCGCCGTACCCCTGCGGCTGAGCAGCACTTCTCTCCCATCCTGCAAGCACCAGATCTCAACGTGCTCATCCGGCTTACGCCCAGTTCCGGGCTTCACGTACCAGTCGGTCCTGCGGTAGGTCCGAACGGTCTCGCCATTGACCTGCAGGGCGAGAGCCACTTCACTGTACTGAACGACCTCCATGGACTTCAGACCGCTTGTGAAGGCATGCGTGAAACCATTTGATCGGGAAAAGCCCATCAGACCGAAGGGCCTGGGGGAAAACGCAGAGCAGATGCCTGCCCCAGGGAGGCACAGATTTCTAAACGCTTTTGCTGCCCCTTTTGCGTGAGGACGTAGTATCCCCCGGGTCCAGGCCGGCGGGTCGCGAAGCGTTCAGCGACAACGAGCGGGGCGGCGCTGGTTGCCGTTTTGCGGCTGACGTGAGGCGGGAGCAGCAGGAGCCAATCATGCAGGCGAATCGGCCCATCGGGCATCACGGCGATCAAGTGATCGATGACTCGAACGTCCCCCTTAAGTCTCTGAGGCATCTGAGAAGTTTAGGTTTTCTTTATTTTCAGATTTGTCACTCTCTCCTGGCCTTTTCGTCCTCCGTCTGACTTCACGGTCCGCATCCCCTTGTCGCACCGGATGCGGGCGCCTTTTTTCACGAGCGTAGAACGCCGGGGTCACCCGGGCCTGGGCGGGAAAGCGCTGGCGGTGATGCGTCGCCGGCCGCGCAGCGTTGGGACGGGCACGACCTACCAGGCCAGGCAGGACGGCGTGAAGCGTGCCCTGCCCCCGCCGCGCCGTACGGCCCTGACGCGCTGCGCTGCCCTCACTTGATTGAGGTGGAGTCCCGAAAGGAGGCGTACCGGGAAGCGGGCCGGATGATCCAGGGTCTCCCCGAGAAGCACGGACCTCGCGGAGCGCTTGAGCCTCGTCCTCTGGGTCCATGCTTCTCAGAGGGCCGTCTGGTAAGGGCCCAGGACGGCTTTACCTCCTCTTCCCCGAGGACAGGCTTCCCCCGCGCTCGCGAGCTTTTCTCGAGCTGTCATACGACTTCTGGATCATCCACTCCGTCCGCTCCGGCGATTCCACGCCTCTGTGTCACCGTTTTTCCTGCTCGCTCTGCTGCGCAGCGCCGCACGTCCGCTCGGCCTGGCCGCTTATTTCACCCCTGATGAACCGGAATCGTTCGTGTGTAGATTCCGTCTGTTTCGCCAACACACTGGAAGACCACCGGTGTGTTTTCCTCCAGACCCGGAGTCCGTTTCTCTCCTTCTCGCTCTGCCCGGACTGCACCGCTCCGCACGGGGTTCAACCGGAGTCCGTATTGCCTGCTGCATACACGTGGACGCGGGGTCACTGACTTCATCTCCCCCCTCGCAGCAGGTCCCGGCCTTGGCAGCGCTTTCTCCCCCTCAACTCACTCCGCCTGAACCTAAACTGAGCGAACATGAAGATCCAGGAGCTGACAGAGTTGCTGAGAGAACAGGAGCGCTTGACCAACGAGTTCGAGGAATTAATGGAGCGACTTAAACAACACCCCATTAATCAGGTGGTCGACACCACCAGTACAGAACAGTTTCAGTCGCTCCAACGCAGTCGAGAATTCAGTCAAGAAGCGATGGAGAAGCGCGAGCAGATGACGGCGCTGCTGAAGGACTTCAATGCCCGGCTGGGCGGAAATGTTCAATTCCTTCAACGTGTACTGATAGAGCTGGACGGACACGACGAGGACATTTGAACGCTTGACGAGGAAGTCGACCTCATGGACCTCTATGGGTACGTGGAGTTCAGTCGATTTTGCGCAGGTGGAGTTAAGCCTCGATGATAGGAGGCACGACCATGACCCTGCGCAGAACCTTCACGACCGACTTGAAGCGAGAATCCGTCCACCTCACCCAGCGACCAGAAATGCCGGTCACCCAAGCCGCTCGAGACCTGGGCATTGGAATCTCCACCTTGCAGCGCTGGATCCGCGAAACTCACCAGCAAGGCGACGCCGCCTTTCCCGGACTCGGACGTCAGATTCTCACGCCTGAACAAGAAGAGATCTGCAGACCCCACAAAGAGAGTGAAATTCTGCGTGAGGAACGGGAAATTCTAAAAAAAGCCACGGCCTTCTTCGCCAAGCAAAGTCGCTGAGATTCGTGCTCATCGACCGACATCTCAGCGAGTTTCGTCTGGACACGATGTGCCGCGTGTTGGACGTTACGGTGAGTGACTTTCACACCTGGCGAAGAAGGCCGCCTTCCCTGCGCAGCGTCCTGGACGCCGTGCTGAGCTTACGAATACAAGCGGTGTATCAAGTACGGTACGGTGCGGATTCATGCCACCCTTCACCGAGAGGGCACCACGTGTAGCGAGAAACACGTTTCTCGCCTGATGCGCCCTCAGGGTCTGATCGGCAGGACTCGCAGGCGCCTGACCAGGACCACCGTCTGTGACTCTCGGCAGGGGGCCGCGGAGAATCTGTGAGCACGCGAATTCAGCCCAGAAAACCTCAATGAGGTGTGGTCGTCGGACCTGAGCTACATCCCGACGAAAGAAGGCTGGCTCTACCTCGCGGTGACATTGGACCTGTATGCTCGCGGTGTCGTGGGCTGGGCGATGGAGGCCACCATGCCCGCCGAGCTGCCTCTCCGGGCACTTCACGTCGACAGGCGCAACCCCGCTGCGGGGTTGCTGCATCACAGTGACCAGGGGAGTCAGTACACCAGCGGTGTGTTCCAGACCCCGCTGATTCAGCGGGGCATGATCTGCAGTATGAGTCGCAAGGGGGAATGCTGGGATAATGCTGTCTCAGAAAGCTTTTTTGAGACCCTGAAGCGTGAATTGGTTGATGATCAGGTCTACGAAACCCGTGAACAGGTCAGGCGGGCAATCTTCGAGTACATCGAGGTCTATTACAACCGAAAGAGGCTGCACTCGACTCTGGGGTACTCGATGCCAGAGGAAGCTGACCGGCAAGCTTTAGTGGCTTAACCACAAGTGTGCAGAATCGGGGGAACCCCAGTGGCTATGGCTGGAGCTTTTGAACACCCTCTGACGGGCGCGCCGCTGTTCCTCCCCAGCTTCAAAACCGGGCCATCCTTGTGCTTTCGGTGATCTCCTACAGGCCATACACGTCCTGGCCGTCTTGGCTAAAGAGATTGCAGGCCGTTCCAGCTATCCTCTTGCTGACATCATCGAAGAGTTGGCGCGGAGGATCGTGGATTATAGAGCAGAATTTTACTCATCTCCCTTCTCTTGACGATGGCGGGATAAAAATGACCAGGAAGGGCGGGACAAATTTGACCACTCCGAGGAAGGAGACCTCTCCGGCCTACGATTCATCGCGAATCGGAGGTCTACATGCTCGGAGGCGCACAGGTGCGACGCATCATCGAACTCAAGGCCGCTGGTCAGACCGTCAGTGGGATCGCCCGTCAACTTGACCTGAGCCGCAACACCGTCAAGAAGTACCTGCGAGATCCCGGCCTACCCCAACCCAAATCGCGTCGCAAGAAGGGAAGCAAGCTCGATTCGCACATCCCCTACCTCACCGGTCGAATTGAGCAGGGTGTGCTGAGCGCCGTGGTGCTGTTCCGCGAGGTCCAGGAGCGGGGATACAACGGGCAGTACACGGTGGTCAAGGACTTCGTGCGCCCATTTCGGCGGACACATGTGTCCGCCAGCCGTGTCACCACTCGCTTCGAGACCGATCCAGGGGAACAGGCCCAGGTCGATTTCGGACGGTACAGCTACATCAACCTGGAGGGGCAGACCCGGTCCATCTGGGCCTTCGTGATGGTGCTGGGATGGTCCCGCGCGCTGTACGTCGAGTTCATCCGCAAGGCCGACACGGCCAGCTTCATCCGGTGCCACCTCAACGCGTTCGCCTATTTCGGCGGAATGACCCAGACCATCCTGTACGACAACACCAAGCAGGTTGTGCTGGAACGCGACGAGGCCGGTCAGCCGGTCTGGAATCCCCAGTTCCTGGATTTCTCCTTGCGGCTTGGCTTTGCCATTCGGCTCTGCCGCCCCTACCGACCACGCACCAAGGGCAAGGTGGAGAGCGGCGTCGGGTACGTCGAGAAGAACTTCTGGCTAGGCGCGAAGTTCGTGGACGATGCCGATCTCAACCGTCAAGCCAGGCACTGGCTTGACCATGTGGCGAACGTCAGAACCCACGGTACCACCCGCGAAAAGCCCTGCGAGCGACTTGTGGTGGAACGGCCTGCCTTCAGACCCTTACCTTCACTGGAATCTTTATCGGTGTTCGTGCGGGAACCCCGCAAAGTCGGTTGGGACGGGTTCGTATCGTACGGTGGGAATTTCTACGGCGTCCCCTGGCGCTATGCCGGACAGACCGTCGACGTGCAGGCCAACAACCTGGAAGTGCAGGTGTTCAGCGGTTCCACCCGGATTGCTGTCCATCCACGGTCCGCCCAGCGAGGAGCGCGCTTCCTGGTGGAAGCGCAGTACGACGGCCTGCCTGTACCGGGTGACGATGCACCACGGCGGCGCGCCTTACTGGCATCCCAGACCGAAGGCTTGCCGGAGATGGAGGTCGAACAGCGGTCCCTGGCTGAGTACGACGCGCTGGTCGCAGTCGGCACCACGGCGACGCTGGAAGAGGTGTTGGCGACTGTCTTTCGGGAGGAGGAAGCATGATGGTCGTCGAACGCTGCCGGGAGGAGCTGGAAGCGTTGGGCTTGCCGCATGCGGCAAGCTTGCTGGAGAGCCGCCTGGACGCAGCAGCTAAGAAAGAGTTGTCGTACGCGGATTTTCTGGCAGACCTGTTGCGCATCGAGGTCATGGCCCGGGACGAGGACAGCCGTGCGAAGCGGCTGAAACAGGCCCGCCTGCCTTTTTTGCGGACCCTGGACCAGTTCGACTTTGCTTTTCAGCCGAGCGTGGACAAGCGGCTGGTCAAGGAGTTGGGAACCCTGTCGTTCGCAGCAGATGGTCAGAACGTCATCCTGTTGGGACCGCCGGGAGTCGGGAAGACGCATCTGGCGGTCGGGCTGGGGATGACGGCCATCCAACAAGGGGAGAGCGTGTTGTTCGTGCGGGCTGGGCAACTGATGGAGGACCTGCGCAAAGCGCAGGCCCTGAATCGGCTGGAATATCGACTGCGGTACTACGCGAAGCCGAAGCTGCTGGTGATCGATGAATTTGGCGTGTGGCCATATGACCGCCTGGCGGCGAATGCCCTGTTCGGCTTGATCGCTGCGAGGTACGAGCGGGGCAGCGTGATCCTGACGTCGAACAAGGGCTTTGCTGATTGGGGCGAAGTGCTGGGAGATCCGGTAGTGGCGAGCGCCATTCTGGACCGACTGTTGCACCACAGCCACGTGTTGAACATCAAGGGGGAGTCATATCGCCTGCGGGAGAAGAAGAAATCTGGGTTGTTCCCCAGCGCACTGGTGGGGATCGGCGAGACGGGTCAGGAGGTGAAGCGCCGTTGAACACAGGGGGAGTGGTCAAAATTATTCCGCCGGAAGTGATCACTTTTACTGCGCCATTGACACTCTCGCCCAGCAGTTCACCCGCGCCTTCTTCAACAGGGGCTTTTTCCGGCCGCAAGACGTTCTCATAAGGATTTGGGTCACCCGGTTATTTCATAACGGATTGACCCGAGCGGAGCGAGCAGGAAAAACGGTGACACAAAGGCGTGGAATCAACGAAGCGAAGAGGAGGGGATGGAACTGGTGATCCGGAAACTGTATCAGTGGTCAATGGGGCGACGTTCCTGCGGAAGGCTCAACTCGCTCTTGTCCACCTTTTCTGTCGCTGCGTCTGAAGGCGAAATGTCAGTGTCATTCGCCATTTCCCGAAGTTCGCGGTTGACTGCCTCCGACACCTCAGGCGTCCACTCGCCGTGCTTGGTCATGTTGTCCGAATGTCCGTGATCTGTTTCGGGGGTGTCGTTCTGCTCAGGTCGTGATTTGCTCATCTTGCACCTCAATCCGAATTCAACCTGTTTTTCCATGTACGAGGGCAAGAACTGGAGGTGTTTTCCCTAACGTCCCTTTAGATCTGAGCTTCAACGACACCCCCCCACTACAAGAGAGAAGGTTTTGTTGTCCCTCGTATTGGTAATTCCTACTGTCCAAGTCAATTCATGTAGTACCCTTGTCCCGTGCTTTATTCCAGATTGAGCGAGCAGATCTGAGGGACTGACAAAAAGTATGAGAAAGCGTCCCCAGTAGGGGGCACTTTCTGCTTGTGAGAACCGAAAACGCCGCCGGGGACGTTCCCCGACGCTACAAAGCGGTTATGGCTCACGTGCAGACCGGACTGTGGAACGATGTTCGCAACGCGCAGACCCTCGCATGGATGATCACCGGCCGGTTGCTCTCTGGGTGTCCTTCCCTGCCTGCCTGGGTCCCTCACATCCATTCCAGAGCGGTCTTTGCTCAGAGCACCGAACGCCGCTACCGTCGGTGGCTGGACAATCCAGCCATTGATCCGGGGCAGATCTATGGTCCTCTCGTGACTCGCGCATTGTGGGACTGGGGCCAGCACACCTTGGTGTTGGCACTCGACACCAGCATGTTATTTGAACGGTTTTGTCTGATTCGTGTGGCGGTGCTGTTCCGGTGACGAGCGGTATCCCTCGTCTCCCGAGTTCTTGAGCATCCCAGCACTCAGGTGAGTACGGCGCAGTTGCTGCCCATCCTGGCCGAGGTCAAGGGGATGCTTGATTTCCTGGGGATACACCAGGTCCGCCTGCTCGCAGATCGAGGATTCTGCGACACCCATTTGATGGCCTGGCTTCAGGTCTGTGGATGGCATTTCCGTATCCGGATCAAATCCAATGTGCTGCTCGCTGCCCCGCAGGGGCAGCGACTGTGCAAGGTGGGCGAGGTTCAGCTCGTCCCCAGAGAAACCCGCTGTTTCCACAACGTTACCCTCACTGGACGGCACTTCGGCCCAGTTCATGTGGTGGGGCGTCCAACAGACGCTCCAGAACAGTGGCAGGTCGTCAGTGACCAGCCAACCCGCATCGATACGTTCGCCGAGTACGGCGAACGCTTCCAGATTGAAGAGGGCTTTTTGGACGACAAAAGCGGGCTCTTTGGGTTGGAGGATTCCAAGCTCCGAGACGTAGCAAGCTTGGAACGGCTGATCCTGGTCATTGCCGTCGCCACGCTGCTTTTGGTGTCCGAAGGACTTCAGGTCGTGCAGCGTGGCGACTCGGCGTGTCCTCTACCCTCACTGGCAAAGAGGATTGAGCTCTCTCAAGATCGGTCTACGGGCCGTATAACACGCTTTGAGCCGGGGTCAGGCGATCTTGACCCGCCTGACCCTTCAAGGCGGTCCCGATCCTGAACCGCTGGGCGTTCGAAAACGTCCTCAGCCTACCCCCCTCGTCACGCTTGAAGTCGGCTGGACGCTTGTTTTCCGCTTATCCTCATAAAATTTGTCAAGCCATCAGGGGCAGCAACTCTAATACTTTAAATTCATTTTAGAGTGCATGACATATGAGGCTGGACTGCCCTGTGTGACGCGCCAGGGGAGGGCGTGCGGATCACTGTTCCTATGGAAGGTCCGAAGTGGATGAAGGGGCGCTGGAGCGCCATTGAGCCCCAATCAATGTATGCCTCCAGCGTTGCCCTTTGATTCTTTCACCTGGTGATCCTGCCCTTTTCCAGGTGGCTTTGAGCAAGCCCATGCAGGCTCTTGCGCAGCGAACAGCACGGGCCAGTGCATTGAGCTCGCTGACGTACTGGAAGTCGTGCGCGCACAGGTCCTGTCCTCCTCAATGATGCACCCCGCCTTCTGGGCGGGGTCTTTTGCTGGGGGGCTAAGGAAGGAGTTCGAAGGTTGCAACCTGGGTTCGCGTGATGAGGCTTTGCCGTACTGTCTCCTCCTCACCAGGGCTGCGAACGAGGAGAACCTTGTCGGGCCCCTCCCTCCAGACCTCCTGGAGGCGTTGCGCTTCGGCCAGAGGCATATTGAGGTGCTCGTGTGTCTTGCCATCTTTGGTGGTGATGCGAATTCCGGCCATGGGGCACCTTATCTCCCGTGCGTACCTATCTTGTCATCGGGGGCTAGTTTTGGGGGTCAGCGTGAGGTTTGAGTCGATTGAGCCTGGACTTCTCCTCTCCCCCAAAGGTTCACCCCGCCTTCTTCAGCGGCGGCTCTTTCTGGCGCACACCCTCTATGCCCTGGACCCCGGACTCGCTGCCCTCCCAAACCCCCGTGGTAGGTGTCTCTGCATCTGTACTCAGGCGACGAGACAGTCCAACTTTTGCTGGACGCATGCCTAGGTCAGCGCATGAAGTCATTGCCCCCTCAAATAAAGTGCGTCTGAAGAAGGTCAGGGTGGACCTTTGCCAAGCGGCGGACCATCAAGCGGATTAGCACCTTATAGACAAGGTTCTCCGCTGTCTCCAGCAGAGCTTCGTCGTCCCTGGCCATGCGCCTGGATTTCCAGGGCCAGGCAAAGGTCCGCTCCACGACCCGGCGCCGTTTTAACACCACAAATCCCGTATGCACCTCCACGTGTCGTGGAGGTGCGTCTTTTGGTGCCCAGGTGCTTTGCCGGCCTGACCAGGGATGCTTCACGATCTCCAGCGTCCAGCCGAGAAACGTTCCCTGTTCTCCTGCCAATTTTCCGGTGTATCCCGCATCCGCCCACAGGTGCTTCATTCGGGGAAAAACATTCGGCGCCCCCTCGCAGGAGGAGGACCGCGCCCGCGCGGGGGAAGGACGTCCGCTTCATGCACTTTGATCGCCATGACGAGGCAGGGCGTATCCACGAGCAGATGACGCTTCCGTCCACTGACCTTCTGATCGCCGTCGTACCCGCGCGGCCCACCTGCCTCTGTCGTTTTGACTGATTGGCTGTCAATCATTCCAGCACTTGGTGTCTCAGGACGTCCTTCTCGCGCTCGGACCAACTCACGTAATACGGTGCTAAAATAGGCCTCTTGCGAAAGTCATGATGGACAGGCTTGTGTGAGGTTACACAGCGCCGCGATGAGCTGAAATCGGAGCGCGAACCGACGCCGCCGATGTCGGTACACGCCCTTCAACACGTGGAAGATCTTCATGTGGCGGATCACACGTAGGGTACCCTGCCGGGTGTAGGCCAGCACACGGTTCTCCTGGCGCTGCTCAGCGGACAGAGGCGACGCGAGCGTCGCCTTGTGCGTGGTGATGGCGTGCTGATGGCTTCTCCACAAGCCTTGGTACCCAGCATCTCCAATCAACGCCGTTTGGTGAGGGAAACGGACGCCGGACAAACGGAACAGCTTCAGGTCATGAACTGCTCTAGCGCTCGTGGCGGTGCTGAAGATGCGCTTCACGGTGCAGATGAGCAGCTGAAATTTCAGGGTGTGGCACTTTTTCTTCCCGCTGTACCAAGCGCGCTGCTTTTTTTGGGCCGTTCACAGGGCACTTCAGCTGCATCGACCGCAACGATGCTGTGCACGAGTTGCGCTCCCTGAAACACGCGTTTCTTGGGCATCTGGAACCGTGCACTGGCGATCAGAGCCGCTTCCACGCGTTCCACCGTGCGGTGCACGCCATGCTCATGCACGCCCCAGTCGTCACCCAGGTGCGCGAAGGTACGCTGCTCGCGCCAGAATTCCAGCGTGACTGAGCAATTGTTCCGCCACGCTGAGTGCGGCTGGGCGCCCAGACTTCTTCTTCCGTCCTTCGCGTCGCATCAGCACCTCTTCCATCTCGGCAAAGGTCTCCGGGTAGACCCCGGTGCGTCGACGAAACTGCTTGCGATTCATCTTCAGTGTGCGTGTCAGACGGTCTCGCTCCACCCTGCCAGCTTCGCCCACCACTTTCGCAAGAAATCTAATGAATTTTAAGTATAAGAGCTGCTGTCCTAATTCCGCACCATACATTTGAAGAACTTGAAGTTGCGTATCGTCAAGCCAAACGTCCTATTGAGCACTCCCGTTGGCAGATCATCTGGCTTAAAAGCAAAGGAAAGTCAATTCCAGAGGTCATTGATGCTACCGGTTTCTCACGTACGACGATCAGTACGTTTATTGCTGCCTACAATGCCAACGGCGAACAGGCCCTTCTGGATAAGCGTCAGTTTAATAAGTCCGATCCGGCTCTAAACCCAGACCAGCAAGAGGCATTATTTCAGACTCTCGAGAGGGAACCTGAAACAGGTGATCTCTGGACCAGCAAAAAGTCAAGATACATATCCAGGAGCATTTTGGGATTGAAGTGACTGAGGCCTGTGCTTAGGGCTACTTGAAAAGGCTTGGCTTTACTATTCAGGTTCCTCGACCGACTCATAAGGAGGCGGCTTCTCCCAAAGAACAGGGGGCATTTATAAAAAAGTCGAGGCGGCGCTGAGCTTTGCTCAGGCCGCCTACCCCGAAAAGCAAGTTCGCCCTTAGATCTAGGACGAAGGAAGTTTTGACCTTAAGCCAGTGTTGAAGCGCCTCTGGGCGCTTCGGGATCAACGGCCTGTGATTGCTCAACGCCGGCGTTATCAATGGCTCTACACCTACATTTTCGTCGAACCTCAGACGGGCCAAAGTGAATTCCCGATCTTTCCCACGGGCAACATCCCACTAATGGAGATCGCTCTGAGAAAGTTCAGTCGGGCTGTCGACCCTGAGGGTCGACAGCTTATTGTGTTTCTACTCGACCAAGCGGGGTGGCACATGAGTAAGAAACTCAGCATTCCTCCCAACATCTTCCTACTCCCATTCCCCACCTATACACCTGAACTTCCGGCAGCAGAACCTATGGTCAAGAAATTGAAAGCACCATTGGTGAACAAAATAATTCGAAATATTCAAGAAGTCGAAGATCTGATCGTAAGAGAATGTGAAAGACTTAGAAATTGCCCTCAGGAAGTAAAGTCGTTGACCCTCTTTCCCTGGATTAAACACGTTTTAGACTCATCTTAATCCTGTACCATGGTACTCCGTTGGGTCTGAAACTGCTGGCAAAAAACACGGTGGATTCCCACTCTTTCCGTACCGCCCTGACCCCAGAAATACGGGCGCCATCCATCAGATTCCCGCCAGTCAACGGAGTACCAATAATTTGGTCTGCAACGCTTCCCACACGCCTTGCCGCCTCCTTATCCTGTGCGCGTGGTCGATTGTTTGCCAGGGGGAGAGATTATGAGGCCGTACCCCGCCAGGCGACGTCCTGCGTGTAGGACAGAGAAGATGCTGTCCAGAATTTCTGCAAAGACCACTTGTGGCATCGGCCCACAACAGCTTCAGGAGAGGTCAGTGGCTGGAGGACGTTCCACCCGGCATCGGTGAGATTGTTTGGGGGGACGCCCGTGTCATGCGCGCACCACCTCCGCCCTATCATCCCTCCATCCTGTGGATAAGTAAAACCCGTTCCAGCACGTTTTTTAGACGCACTTTAGCGAGGTAGGCATCGGTCAGCACCCGGTCCTTGCCGGAGAGGGCCGCACCCAGCCCCTCGGCAGTTGTGGGTGTGTCGCTTTGCATAGGTGCAGTTACCTCCTCAGGTGTAGGGTGGAAACGTGGAACGTGTAGCGCACATGCCGGATCACCCCAACGGGAATTTGGAGATTTTTGAAGACGAGTACGGTGAGTACCACGTCTTTGCCGTTGGCAAAGACGTGACGGACGTTGCCGGGAGTATTGGCGTGGCTCCTAAAGCCATGCTTCTTATGGCTGCTGAATTTTGGGATAAAGGACTGTTTTGATCACCGTCCTGGCTTCATCCCTGGGCTCGAGGCTCACCCCCCGCAGCACCGGCGCTCACCCCAGCCCGCCCAGGTAGAACGGTTCCTGAACACACTGACGCTCGAACGTTCGCGGCGTGGTCTTCTCTCGGCCACGCCGTTCCTGAGCCATGAAGTACGCCCCGCGCACATCCGGGAGATGCCGTTGGAGGCCACGGCGACGAGCTCGCTTGCTGGCTTTCTTCGACAGAGCAAGTCACGTCCAATCCCTGTACTGTTTTTCAAGGACAGCAGCGCAGGTGTGGACTAAAGTGGACCCGTGCCCCAGCCCTTGGTTGTCCTCAATCAGAAGCCAGGCAAACACCAGCTCCGAATTTCAAAGACCACCACCCAGCGCGAGGATTGTCCAGCTGGCAGCAAAGAACACTTCTGGCATGTGCACCTCGATGGCGAAGACATCACCTCGGAGCTTTGCCTCAGGGTGAATGCATTTCAGGAAGAAGTGGTGCACGCTGCCCTCCTCGCCTTTAGTCGCTTGAAACGGCGGCACTGAACCTCTCCTCCTGACGAGCAACGAAAAAGCCCTACCTTTCAGCAGGGCGGTATTCCAGTTTCACTCGGCTGGGATATGACGATGAGGACCTCCGCAACGCAATCAGAGCTTCCTTACAAGAAACTGACGCCACAAGAAAAACCCCCGCTCTTTAAGCGGGGACCAGCTTCCCTGGACTGGTATGAATGCCTAGACCATAACGCTCATATTCTGGCGTAATTGTCACCGGGTACAGAAGTATCTCTCCTTTGCTTAAGGTACTGCGACTCTTTTCGGACTCTACAAAAACGGTGAGATCTTTGTTCCAAACCAGCAAGCCGTGATGGTCAATCGCTGCACCCCCTCTTGTATCACGCGGAGCGGTCCTTCTGCCTGTTCGCCCAGCATCTGCACCGCCAGCGTCAGCGCAGCGGCGGCATCGCGTGTAGCGCGTTCCTGGTGCTGGTGTCAGTTGCCCATCCTCTCGCAGGAGGCTCGCCATGCAGTTGTGGGCCTCGTACCCGCAGCATCCATCTCGAACAGCACACCCAACAGATGCATCGGAAGGGAATGGCGGAGGTAGACCAGGGTCAGCAGCAATCGGTGAGGAACATCGAGCTTGAACTGTCGCCCTGCTCCAATCCGGCGTTGCCGTCCCTCCCGTAGGAGGGACCGGCGATGGGCTCTCTCCCAGAGGGGTTCCAGGTGGGTCGCCAGCTCCTGAAACGCACTTGGGCTCAACCCACACAAAGATTCAAAGGAACGGGGCCGCTGGCTCAGTCGCTCGACGCGCAACATCACTCTATTTTTCCCCTCTCCCTTCTACTATGCAACGGGTCTTCAATGGTCTTCGCCGCCTCGCGCAGCTCGCGGGCCTGCCGTTCGTTCTCGGGTTGTCAACCAACGGTTGTCAGCAGCTGCGTGGTTGGCGCCGCGCCGATCAGTTGCTGGGCACGTTGCCGAGACCAGCCCCACACGGCCTCGCAGTAATCGCCGAAGGTCTTGTGCTCGGCGCGGTACAGGCGGCGCTCTCGGATGGTCAGCAGGGACTCCCAACGGCCACGACCCCTTGCCAGCCGGAACGAATGCAGCCCTCTAACTGGGCGAGGTCAGCGCGTTCCTCGGGGGCTAAAGTATTACCCTGAGAGGTAGGCATGGCGTTCATGTGTTGCCTCTCTGTTGGAACTGTGCTCTTGCGAGAATAGGTACATGACTCGCTCGGCAAAAGGTAAGGGGTTGGAGGCAGCACTGGAACTGGCCAGGCGGTTTGCTGGCAAGCTGGCCCACTTGAGTAAGGACGAAGACGTTCGTAAGGCTTCGATCCATACGGTCCAAGCAATCAGCGATCTGTTGAAGGCCATTCGAAAGGCATCTGCCAAGTAACAATGTCATGATCTCTGGTCAAGTCCATGCGATGGATTTGATCCACCACACACAAAGTTTCGTTATAAATTGACCATTGGGGCGGGCCTGCACCCGCCCCCTTTCGTACAGGCGCCGGGCTGGGTGGGCAGGAAGGGCAGGTCAACGGCCGTTTCGCACCTGCCTTCCAGCGTGCCCTGCGCTTCCAGGTGGGTCAGCAAGGCGTAAACGCTCCCCAGCGGTGCGCCCGAGGCCTCCGCGATGCTCCATCCATGCTCATCCCCGTCCCGGACTGCGCAGTACACCGCGATGGCGTTCCCCGAAGGCAAGTGGACGTCGTCTGAAACAGGCGAGGTCATTGAGCACCGCCTCCCAGCCGCCCGAACGCCGTCCCGAAGTCCCAGGTCTCACGGCTGAAGCGCCAGCTCTAGGCGTTCTGGACGGACTCCGCCCACACTTCCCCGCCCTCTTTGCGCTTGGCTGGGCCGATCAGCGTGTGCGTGTCCCCGCTCTTGTGCAGCCGCACTTGCTCCGAAGACGAGGGCGCTGCTGCTCCATCGGACCGTATTCCTGGATCAACGCCCGAAGCTCCGGCACTGTGCAGGCCAAAACTCCCGGCCTCAGCTCTACGCGATGCCACGTTTGGAGTCAGGACTCAAGGCAGTCACGCACAGCCGTTTCAAGTCACGCCGCAGCGCTGGAGAAAGGGCCTGTACCTCCCGCCTGAAGGCTGCCTGGGGTAGGCAACCAATAATCCCTCGGCTTCTGGCTGCGCTACAGGCACTGAGACACACCTGTCGGATTCGAGCATGGTGCGCACCTGTTCCAGCGGCTTCTTTTCCGCATCACTGGCACGCACCGACATCAACCTGACCAGACGGTCAGAGAGGAAGGGCCTCGCGAAGGACTGCCTCTCAAAAACCGGGGACCGTCCTTAAATTGAGTTTTTATTAAGCTGTGCACATGGACTACTTCCTGCCCAACGCCTACATCCTCCACACCCAGCGTCAGCCCGACGGACAAACCGAACTGGCCCTGTCGAGGGAGGTCGGCGACGTCCTGATTGGCTCCGCTGATACCTGGAAAGTAACGGAAGATCTGTGCGATACCGCCGACATTCGCGTTCAAAGGGCCTGAAGACAGCAAGGGCGTCATGAGACAGCGCCGCGTTTAAGGAAATTTACAGAGATGAAGATTTTATTAAATATACTGTGAGTATGCCGCAATCGTCCAAAAAATACGGCGCTGAGATCCTGACCCTGTTTCAGGAATTGCAGAGCCGCCGTCCCGACGCCACCGTGCTGAGTGGAGATGTGCTGGACCTGATGCGTCGGCGGCATCCCGAAATAACGGGAGACACCCTCCGAACAGCCGTCAGCAGGCTCAAACGGCAAGGGTTGATCGAGCATCTTGGTCCCAGCCTCTACCGCTTGCCTCCTCAATAAGGCCCACTGCGCTAAGCAGAGCGAGCAGGAGAGAAACGGGTTCCGTCTGTTTCGTGACAAACCGGAAGGCGTCCAGAGAATTTGTCAAAAGGGAGACTCCTTTTGACCGAGCCCAGCGAACGTGAATGCGCAACCGGGGAGAATGGAGCCGCGGATGGAAGCGCACCCCCTACGGCTCCATTTGGACAAATAACCTGCACACCGCCCCTTGGGACGGTGTGCAGATTGATCAGGAATCAGTTTACGTCAGGCAGCGAGGAGGGCTTGGATCACGTGGAGGTTGCGCCCCTCGTGAAGGTGGCGAACGATAATTGCTTTGAACTCATTTGCAGTTTCCACCCCCAGATCATCAATGAGGCGAACGAAGTCCAGTTCGCTGAAGCGCTTCGACTTTTCGGGCTGTGCAAAGTAAAAGTAGGAGACAAGCTCCTCGGGCTTCAAGTGCTTCATTGGCCTCCAAAGCGTAGGCCTTATGGAGGCTTAATAATGTGTTCCGCTTCAGATCACCGGCCCATCCTGTCGCTCGGCCCAAGGCTCGCAGCACCAGCGCAAGTCCGGGGCCGGGCTCCCGCAGAGAAAACGGCTCTCTGCTCCTGTCCTGCTGCTCAAACGTTTTCCATATGGTCCTCTTCGGACCACACCGTTCCTGGCCTGTGGGGTGGGCACGGCGCGCGTCGGGGAGTTTGCTCAAGATGGTGGCAGGCGCGCTTGGGTGCTTTCTTCGGCACAAGCCCACCTCCTGGCCAGGAAAACCCCGCCGAAGCGGGGCTGCCAAGAATTCCGGTTCACTTCTGATGAAATCTCGGGCCAACCTGGGCGGAGGTGCAACGTGGCGCCGCAGAGCGTGGAGGAACAACGGTGACGTAGAGGCGTGAAATCACCGAAGCGGAGAGGACGTGCAACGCGGCGCAGCAGAGGGGACGAAACGGATGACCCGCACACCGTATGGACCAGGAGTGGCGCGAGACGTTGCTGGAGGAGGGGGTGCTTGGGGGCAGGCGGGCTGCTAACCTGCTGGCTCAGGCACGTGCTGAGGGTACGGGGAGCGCCTCATGGAGTGCGCAACCCAGTACACGGGGAAACCGTGGAGTGGAGGCTCAAGGAAGTTCGGCACGGGTTGACACGCCGCGTCGCCATAGGTCAAGAAGGCGGTGCGCCGTGACTCCGGATTTAGTGGGGGAAAGCGGTAGAGGCCGGGGCCTTGATGTTCAACAAGCCCTTCTCGCTTGAGCGTGCAGACGGCGCTACGAAGGGCTCTTGCAGTTGCCTCAGGATGTCGGGGCCGCATGAGCTCCAGCAGATCACCAATCACCACGGGGCTATCGGGGTGGCGATTCTGCACCTCCTTCATCAGCGTCAGGAGTTCAGCGCCGTATTCGTAGAACGGTTGCTGCATGCCTCCAGCGTAGTTAATGGTTCCTTCATTTTTATGACATGCCTTCTGTCTATGGGCGCCCCGTGCTGCCCTCGCTCTACCGGATCGCCGAGCTGGCACCGGACCCGGTTCGCATCGTTGCCCCGGGACCGACTCTGGGAGGTACGTCCCGATACACCGGCGTACATGCAAAACCGGCCCGCTGCTGTTCTGGCGCTGCGAACCCATCTGGAAGGCAGGGAAGCGCGGCTGCACCACTTGCGGGGAGAAGGGCGAGGCGGCATTGTCCGTGCCTCCGCACGGTATCCCGCGCCCGCTGCCTCGCCTGCTGCGAGGTGCAGGGGTACAGCGGCCGACGCCAGGCCGCCTGGGGACTTCACCGCATCTGGCGTGGGTTTACCCGCAGGGGTACAGCCGGCCGCTTTTCTCTTGGCGGGGCTTTGCGTTCCGGCGTTCCTGGCGGCGCTGGAAGAAGCGGAGTGATGCCGACTTCAGTAGTGTGGCAGGCGGTAAAGCCCGGTGCCCGGACGGCTGAGGCAGCCATCCCTCTCCAGAGCGGAGAGGACGCTGCCAATGGCTTGTGTGGACGCATTGAGGTAGCGGTTTTGGATGTTCTCTATCAGGTCGCCTATCAAAACGGTGTTCGTGAGTTGTCGATCCTGCAGTTCTTTGACAAGGGCAAGAATTTCAGACGCGTATTTCTTGTGAAAAGAGTTCATAATGCTGGACACTCTACACAGGAACGCCGCTCTAAGAATTCTTCTTCTAGACGGCTGGGCGCTAGAGCTTCCAGACGACGGGTCGGGAGCCTCACGACGCCCTCGCCCCTCTCCTTTCTGGATGCGGTACATGCCCTGGGTGACGTATTCGGTGACCACTGCGCTCAAAGCACCGTGAAATCCGCTGCGTGTTCCATGGAGATGCCGGGGCTGGATTTCTTCACTGTCTTTTGTACGTACGGTCTGTTGAGGGTGCTGGCGTTCCAGGGCACGCGCTGAGAAGGATTCCGGTTCATTTCTGATGAACGCACGGGCCAAGCTGGGCGGACGTGCAACGCGGCGCCGCAGAGCGTGCAGGAACAACGGTGACCCGGAAGCGTGGAATCACCGAAGCGGAGGGGACCGAACGGATGATTCGCAAACCGTATACGTTCCAGGGTTTCCGGTACGTGCAGCGTCAGCCGTTCAGGTGAACGCGGTGGCTCCTGTTTCTACCCGTACGGCGTGGTCAAGGGGTGGGCGCCGCCTCGCGGCGCCCACGCTGCCCGGCACGCCTCCCCGGGGGTCAGCCTGAGGTCGCGCGGTAGAGGCCCTTTCCAACACGCTCAATAACGTGGGCGCGGTACATGTTGCTGACGGCAGTGCGGAACGTTGCGCTGGATTTCAGGGGGTACCGCCTGCACATCTCGACCACGATGTCGGCGACAATGGCCGAGTCATCTGCGCGTTGCCCTTGCAGACTTTGCATCACACCGAGAATTTCAGACTGATACCTGGGCATCTTCTATTCAGCTTAGTCTCGATTTTCGCCAATGACTGGCATGAGGGTCGCAGTGACCTGTGATTCCGCGCACTGGCCTCGCGCCGGCCGTCTGGCCACGCTGATGCGGGCGCGGGGGCTTACAACAGCTTGAAGCGTCCCCGTTCGACACGTTCGAAGTCGTGGTACTTGGCAGCGTTCGGTCCAACCGCGTTGATGCACATCTCGGTGGAGACGTGACGCCGGATGGTGGTGTCAAGGTGCTTGGTGCCGTATTCGCGCATGGCGGCGACGATCTCCTGAGCGGTAAAGGTGCCGTCTGCGCGTTGCTTGACGAGGATGCGAGCAACAGCGAGTACTTCTTCACGGCACGTCTTCATACCACCATTTTGCCGCAACAAGGAGGTGCGTCATGACCCCCTCCCGCAAAGGTGGCGCCAGGCTGAACGCCGCTCCAGCCAAGAAGAAGCCAGTGAACAGCCGGGCGAAGGGGGGGACGAATGGCATAAAGTGAAGGATACGGTGGCGGGACGCGCCGGGGACACCCCGCAGGCCCCGCTGGACGCGCAGTCCACGCCTTCAAGAACAGGTGAATCGGCGGGGCGCCAACTTCAACGGGGTCTTGGCCTGGCCGTGAAGGGGGACCGGGCCGTACCGGGAGACTCCGGGAAGGAGGGCTTGCATCCCGTCACTGGGCAGGCAGTGACGGCCCAGCGGCGGCGAATCCACTTCGGCCGGACCTGGCCCTTGCAGGACGAATACACCCCTTTCCCTGGGTGGGCGTTCCAGCCCGAACCTGAAGACAACACCCCCACTTGACCCACGGCCCACACCCCCGGGAGGGATACAACAGGGGCATGACCGATCCCGCGGCACGCGTCCAGATTGGCACCACCGAGTTGAGTCTCCCACGGCTGGGCTTTGGAACAGCACCCATCGGGGGGTTGTACGAACCGGTGCCCGACGAACAGGCGCAGGCGGTGCTGCGGGCCGCGTGGCAGGCGGGCCTGCGGTACTTCGACACGGCTCCCTGGTACGGTTACGGCACCGCAGAGGAGCACCTGGGACAGGCCCTGCACGGCCAGGAAGGAAGCGCAATCTCCACCAAGGTGGGCCGACTGCTCCGCGAGGACATCCCGCCGCATCCGACCCAGCTCGAACCGGACGGCACCCGGGGCTTCAAGGTGCGGACGGCCAGGAACGTCACATACGACTACTCGTACGACGGCGTGATGCGCTCGCATGAGGACAGCCTGAAGCGGCTGAACGTGGACCGGGTGGACATCCTGCTGATTCACGATCCGGACGCTGTGGGCGTCGGCACGCGTGAACTGATGGGCGGAGCGTACCGGGCCCTGCACGAGTTGCGCGAGCAGGGCGTCATCCACGCCTTCGGCGCGGGTATGAACCAGTGGCAGATGCCCGCGGAGCTGATCCGGGAAGGCGACTTCGACCTCTTTCTGCTCGCGGGACGCTACACCCTGCTCGAACAGGAGCCGCTGCGGGAGTTCCTGCCGCTTTGCGCGGCGCGGGACGTGAAGGTGGTCATCGGCGGCGTGTTCAACAGCGGCCTGCTCGCCAGTCCACATCCGGGGGCCCGGTACAATTACGCGCCTGCACCCGACGCGGCGCTCGCCCGCGCCCAGGCCATCCAGGCGGTGTGCACGCGGCACGGCGTTCCGATTCAGGCGGCGGCGCTGCAGTTTCCCCTCGCGCATCCGGTGGTGGCCAGCGTTCTGATCGCTGGGCGCGTTCCGGAGCGCGTGGAGGAGAATCTGGCCTTCCTGCGGACCTCCGTCCCGGCGGCCCTGTGGGAGGAGCTGAAGGCGGAAGACCTGCTCGACGCAGCGGCGCCCGTTCCTGTTTCGCCCGGCTGAGGGCAGCGGCTCCGGAGAAGGCGCACAGCGGCCCACCAAGAGTGGGGCGAGGCGCTGTTGGGCTGGTGGTCCTCCTGAATGGTTGCGCGGCCGTGGGTCCGCCGACAAGGCCATCTCCCACGCGCAGAGTGTGGTCCCTTTGCCGGGCAGCGCTCCAGACCGGGCCCCATGGAATAAGGCCGCCCGGCGGTGATCCTCTCTGTCTCCCCCGCAAGGGCCTGACTGGGCCAGGGCGAGCGCTGCCGGGGGCTGTCCCTGTATTCACCTGCAAAAGGCGCTGCGACTCGGCTGGACCCACGTCCAGGGCCAACGAAAGCGTTTCCCAACGGGAAGGTTGGGAAAGCGGATCCTCCGGCAACACGCGGCCGGTCAAATTGTGGAACGTCTTCAACTGTAACGGTTCAGTCCTGAATATCGTGATGGAATGCGCCTCAACCTTCACCCGCCCTGGATCTTTCGGAGCCGTACCCGACGGGTTCGGGGCACGCCGTCGGGGTGTGGACCTGGGAGCGGCGCACCGCCTGGCAGGCGAGCAGACCCGGGCACCTCCGGAGGTGCCTGCCTGGGCGGCCACAGGGCCTGGCGACACCTGGGCCTGGTGACAACTGGGCCGCGCCTGGAGGCCCTGCTGAAACCCGACGGGCTGCAACAACTCTGGCCCCGGCCCGCGGCGCCGCCCTATATGGTTTCCGGAGCATCCATTACGTCCGCTCCGGGGCTTCGGCGCCTCTGTGTCGCCGTTTTTCCTGGGCGCTCTGCGGCGCAGCGTTGCACGTCCGCCCAGCTTGGCCCGTGGTTTCGTCAGGGATGAACCGGAGTCCTTATGCTGCCCCGCTCCGGCGCTGCTGCTGGCCTGGCGCATGGACGCACCGCTGGATGTGGGGGCTGAACTGGACGAGACCCGCCACCACCCTCCGCCACTCCGGGGGAGAGGGGCGGTACGCCGGTGTGGCGTTCGCCGCTCTGGCCGTGAGGGGAACCTGCACAACAGGGTGGTCCAGGCCTTCCACTTCCGCGCCTTAAGAATCAGAACTGTGAGCTGGGTCCGGCAAGGCGTTGGGCAGGCGTCAGACTGTTTGACATGTCGGCCTCCATTTTCCGCTTTGACAACACCTATGCGCGGGACCTGCAGGGCTTCTACACGCCCTGGAAGCCGGCTTCCGTTCCTTCACCGGCCCTGCTGTTCTTCAACCGGGAACTGGCGCTTGAGCTGGGGCTGGATCCGGAAGCGCTGGACGGGGCAGAAGGTGCCGCGATCTTTGCTGGCAACCAGGTACCTGAGGGGGCCGAACCGCTCGCCCAGGCCTATGCCGGCCACCAGTTCGGCGGCTTCTCCCCTCAGCTGGGCGACGGGCGCGCCTTGCTGCTGGGGGAGGTCATCGACCCGCTTGGACGCCGCCACGACGTCGTGCTCAAGGGCTCGGGCCGCACGCCGTTCTCCAGGGGGGGCGACGGCAAGGCGGCCGTCGGCCCCATGTTGCGCGAGGTGCTGATCGGCGAGGCCATACATGCGCTGGGGATTCCCACCACGCGCGCGCTTGCCGTGGCGGCCACAGGCGAGCCAGTCTACCGCCAGCAGCCTCTGCCCGGCGCCGTTCTCACCCGCGTGGCGGCGAGCCATTTGCGGGTGGGCACCTTCGAGTTCTTCGCCGCGCGCGGCGAAACAGAACGGGTGCGGCAGCTTGCCGACTACGCCATTGCCCGGCATGACCCGGACCTCGTCGGAAGCGCCGGGGGCCAGTACCTCGCCCTGTTGCAGCGCGTGGCCCAGCGGCAGGCGGCCCTCGTTGCGGGGTGGATGAACGTCGGATTCATTCACGGCGTGATGAACACCGACAACGTCACCATTTCCGGCGAGACGATCGACTATGGACCGTGCGCCTTTATGGAAGCGTATGACCCGGACGCGGTGTTCAGCTCCATCGACGAGGGTGGCCGCTACGCCTACAGCAACCAGCCGCTGGTGACGCGCTGGAACCTGGCCCGTCTGGCCGAGACCCTGCTGCCGCTCATCGCCGGAGAGGAGAGCGAGGGCGCCGTCAAGAGGGCCATCGGCCAGGCGACCGAGGTGATCGGCGCCTTCCCCGGGTGGTACGCCGACGCGCTTTTGAAAGGCCAGCGGGAGAAGCTGGGCCTGCAAGGGGGCGACGATGAGGCGGACCGCGCGCTCGCAGCAGACTGGCTGACGTTGCTGTACCAACACCGGGTGGACTTTACCCTCGGGTGGCGCCGACTTGCAGACGCGGCGGGCGGCGACGAGACGCCGCTGCGCTCCCTGTTCCCGGAGCCGCAGGTGCCGGGCGCGTGGCTGGACCGCTGGCGGTCACGCGCGGAGAGCGGGGGCGGGCATGCCACGGAATGGAGCGTCCGGGCCGAGCGCATGCGCCGCGTCAACCCGGCGGTGATCCCACGCAACCACCGGGTGGAGGAAGCGTTGGCAGCGGCTTCCGAACGGGAAGATCTCGCCCCATTCCGCCGCCTGCTGGCGGCACTCAGGCGGCCTTACGACGGAGCGCCGGATCAGGCCGAATACACCGAACCGGCCCCCGCAGAGGCAACGGCCTGCTACCGCACGTTCTGCGGCACCTAGCGCATGTGTCAAAGTGCGGACTTCTTTTTGACGGGGCCCGGCGAGCAAACTTGAATGTGCAGCGGGGAGAATGGCGCCGCGCGTGGAAGGGCACCCCTCACGGCGCCATTCTCCCCGCTGCTCTAGACCGCTTGCGTTATGGGACGCCGCGCCTGGAAAAACGCGGCAGGAGGGCTGATCTGACACCTACCGGATGGCCACGCCCGGGTGGGCCGGTGACGGGCAGGCCGTACCGCCGACGCTGGACCGAGGAACGCCGCAGCGCTTTGACGGGCAGCAGGACGCGGTCCTGGCGCAGGTACGGCCTTCCAATCCGGCACCAGGCCCGACGGAAGACCTCCTCCGGGCTCAGGACCGGAAAGAAGGCCACACCGGCCGCGCGTCGGTGCGAGCAACGGGCCGCTTCAAGCTGGGCAGGGGTAATGGGCGGCACCGCCGCTTCTTCAGCATGCTTCAGGGGAAAGACGGTTATGCACCCAGCGCTTGAGATGGGGGACCACCTGTCGGTGGTCACGCCACGCATCCCGCGCTCCAGAACGGGGCATTCTGGAGCTTTTTGTGAGGACTGGGGGGAGACAGGTGAGCAAAGCGTGTGCCCGTTCGCTCGGCGCTTTTGGGACGGCGATGCTGGACAGCCCAGTGCGGACGCCCCTCAGCGCAGAGCTGGTGCCCTCAGGAGCGGCGCGTGGGCGTCACCCGCGCGGCGCGCCGGCCCAGGCTTCCCTGAAGCCGCCGGGCCACCGCCTGCACGCAGCCCCGGCAGGTGAGGGGACCGGTTACCCCGGGCACTCCGGCGTAGAGCCGGGGGCCCCGGCCGCACAGGGCCTGGCCGTCCGAGAGCCGCACGAGGTGGGTGGCTCCTCCCGGGGCAAGTTGAAAGGCGTGGGGCGCTTTGAGGTGGTGACGCGCCGCGATCTCGGCGCAGGCCTGCTCGAAAGGCAGGGCGGCGAGGTCCGCGTGCTGGGGCACGGCGCGGGCACGCAGCGCCGCAGGGGAACGGGGAGCAACCATGGATGGAGGGTAGCGCCACCGCTGGCCCGGGCGCAGTGACGTCGGCCGAAATGTTGGGTCGCGGCGTTGCTGGACCGAGGTCCCCAGGAGGGCGGCGCCTGGAGGTGCCCGGCGAGGCGGTCCCACGTCTCGGTGCTCCCCCGGAGCATGCCCATGTTCAACACGGTCTTCAGGGCCGCTTCCGAGTTGTACGCGGCGCGGTTCACGACGCGGGTACCGCCTTCGACCTCCCCGAACGTGAGCGTCGACAGGCTGGACGGCACGTTTCCGTTGATGTTCCCCCGATGTCCGAGAAGGAGCCGGTGTAGACGAGGCGCTCCGGCCCGTGGTCTCGCGGTAGACGCCGGACCCCCAGGATTCCATGCCGTAGAACTCCCCCTGGTTCTGGTCGACGCACTTCATACAGCAGTGCCACCGGCCTCCCGGGCGAAAGTCGGCGGTGCAAAAGGCATCTCCCAGCCCAGGGGCGCCCACCAGTGGCGCAGGTGCCCGGCCTGGGAGAAGGCCGCGAAAACCAGCTTGCGGGGAGTGTGGAAGACGCGTTCAAGGGCGGGGGGCTGGCCAGCTCCGGTGTTGGAAGTCGTGGGGGACGCGGCGGTGCTGGTCGTGGGAAGCTTCCTGGAAAGGACGGGACTCCCGTTTGCCTGAGGGCCGATTCCTGAGCGCTGGCGGCGTTCTGGCGCTTCTGGAGTTGCGGCAGGTGTTCAGCCAGTCGTCGGGGGCTTGGAAGGGCTCTGGGCGAAGGGTGCAGGCGCGCCGGTTGGCAACCGCCTGGACCTCGGCGGCGCCCGCCTCACTCAGAACCTTGAGATGCCTGGACGCCTGGGGTTGGCGGATGTGGAGCTGCGCGGCGATCTCTCCGACCGTCAGGGGCTGCCCGATCCGCCGCTGGACGATCTGCAGGCGGTTGTGCTCGGCCAGCGCGCCGAAGGTGGCGGTGTTCAGTGGGCTTCCTCCTCTCGCACGCTCCTTTGTGGCGTTGTCATGCTAGTTCATGAATATTCTCATTGGGGCATTCTCACAGGATAAAGCGCCATGAAAGACCCGCCTCCCGTACGGTGCGCTCAGGAACATCTGGAACAATCAGGCCCGGGAGGTACGGCCGTGGAATCCAAGGTCTTCAGGATTGGTTGTGCAGGCTGGGGCGTGGCCAGCGGGAAAGCAGAGCTCTTCGGAGCCGGAGACAGCGTGCTGGAACGCTACAGCACCCGCTTTCCGTCCGTGGAGATCAACTCGTCTTTCACCCGCGCCCATCAGCGACGCACCTATGAGCGGTGGGCGCGCAGCGTCCCTTCCGGGTTCCGCTTCACCGTGAAGGTCCCCAGGACCGTTACCCACGCAGCGCGCCTGCAGGGAGGGGACGACCCGCTGCTTCCCTTTCTGGACCAGGTGGAGGGCCTCGGGAACACGCTGGGTTGTCTGCTCGTTCAACTGCCACCCAGCCTGGCGTTCTGCCCTGACGTCGCCCCAGCCTTCTTCGCGCAACTCCGGCACCTGAGCTCCGTGCCCGTGGCCTGCGAGCCGCGCCACCCCTCCTGGTTCACGCCGGAGGTGGACGCCACGCTGTCTGAACACCGCGTGGGTCGTGTGGCCGCTGATCCAGCCATCGTGCCCGCAGCGGCCATTCCGGGGGGCTTCCCAGAAACGCTGTATTACCGCTGGCACGGCTCCCCACGCACGTATTACTCGGGTTATTCCGCAGAAGCGCTCCAGAGGCTGGCGGAAGCGGTTCGCGCCACGCCGGCCGGGTACTCCCCCTGGATCATCTTCGACAATACCGCGGTGGGCGCGGCGCTGGAGAACGCCTTCGAGCTGAGCGCCCTTCTGGGAAGCAGCGCTCAGAACCGGGCGTGACACGCCCGCAACCAAAGTCGGGGGCATGGCGCCAGGGGGCAGGGGGCCTGGAAAGTGGGCTCTCTCCCTCTGCCCTCCCAGAGACATTCGCCTGGCCACGTCCACAGGGAACTTCGGCCGTCTCCTCGACCGGAGGCTCCCCTCCGGAGCTGGGCGCACCGTTCAGATCACTTCTTTTTCTAGGCGGTCACGCCCCAGGCCCCACCGTAAGGATTTCGGTTCACCCGTTCTTTCATCACTGCTCACCCGAGCGGACGCGCAACGCTGCGCGGCAGGAGGGGGCGGGAGAAACGGCGACTCAGAGGCGTGGAATCACCGAAGTGGAGCGCAATCCAGGGAACGGATGATCCGGAAACGGTAGCAGACGTTCGGCCAGACCTCTGCTTCGGCGAAGCGCGTGAGCAGGGCCTGCGCCGTCTTCCGGGCCTCCACCTCGGAGCGGTGGAGGTGAGAGCCGCGCCGCGCGCTTTCCAGGAGATACAGCAGCAGGAAGCGCGCCGTTCCGTACCTCCGGACCTGCGCCTCTGAAGCGCCACGCAGATCAACTGTGCGGCCCAGCACCATGGCCACGGCCGGTGCCCTCAGGATTCACTTCGCCAGCCAGGCCAGTGGAGAACGTTCGACGACCCTCACGTCCCGCAGCACCTCGCCATTGAACCATGCCTGGCGGCGTGCTGCTTGCCATGACTGGCCCAGCGCGCACGTCAGGCCAGGTTGCCTGCTGGACCAAGGCGATTCTGGCGCGGACCCAGCAGCAACCCACCGGTCCTCAACGGGCTTCAGGGATGACCGTTCCATTCGGCGGTGGCTGGGCGCTCACGCGCCCCAGAGGCTGGACCGAGCGGAGCTGCACAAAGCGGAGCGCGGGCGTTCTCAGGCCCCGAGCGCTCCGTCATCCCCACCGCAACCGGCACCCGCCGCAACAAGACGCCGAGGAGTTGACGACAGGGGAGCGCAAGCCCGTGACCCATCCTGCCTGGGCGACGCCTGCTCCTGGCCTCCACCCCGAAAACATTTCTACAGGCGCCTCTCTCCTCCGAACAGTCTGGCGCTGCTCCCGCTCCATGTGGGGGCGGAACGCCGTACCATGTGAGGACACCATGACCCCTTCGTCGGTTCGGCCACCGTTGAAACAGGCTGCCCCCGGCGTGTTCGACGTCATTCGGGCCCACGCTGCGGAGAGCGAGCGTCAGGGCCGCTTCTCCAGCACCACCCTCGGGACCCTGCATGAAGCGGACCTGTTCCGGATCCTGCAGCCCGCGTCCTGCGGCGGCCCGCCCCCTGCCAGAAGCGGTGCGCGCCGTCGAGTGCGTCGCGTCAGCTGGCGGCGCTGCGGGTTGGTGCCTCCTGATCGGGGCAGGCAGCAACGCCTTTGCGGGCTGGCTCGCCCCTGAGTCGCTCAAGACCTGCTCGTTTGCCCACAGTTGGTGTGCTCCAGCATTTTCATGCCGCTGGGTGAGGCGATTGGCGTGAATGGTGGCTACCGGGTCTCGGGGCGCTGGTCGTACGCCAGCGGCATCGGGCACGCGACCCGGGTCCTGGCCGGCTGCTCCGTCGCGGGGGAGACGCCCCTTCAGGTCTTCCTGGACGTCCGCGGCGTGGAGGTCATGCCCAACTGGGACGTTCAGGGACTTCGCGCCATAGGCAGCCACGATTTCGCGGCGCGTGACGTCTTCGTCCCGGCGGAGCGCACCCTGCGCTTTCAGGACGGAGCCCCTGACCCCGGCCGCCTGTACACGCTGCCCTTTCAGGCCCCGCTGTGGCTGTGGTTTGCGCCGGTGCCGCTGGGAATTGCCCGCGCGGCCCTGGACGCGTTAAGGGAGGAGGTGACCGCGAGGGGAGCGGGGCGTCTGGGCGCGTCCGGCCACACACGGTATGCCGAGGCCGAAGGGATGTGGCGCGCCGCCCGTAGGTTTGCATCTGAGGTGACTGAACGCTCCTGGGGCGGCGCGCGTGATGCAGATCACGCACGAGCTCGCCGGTGGGGCCAGCCTCCGTGAAGGCCGGCTGGCGCGCGCCTTTCGAGAGGCGCACGCCGCGCTGCAGCACATCTCCGTCGCGCCCAGCGTGAGGGAACACGCCGGACGCACCTGGCTGGAAGCAGGACCCCCCGCCTGAACCGGCGGCATTCGGGCGGGTGGCCGCTCCCTCAGCTGCACCTCCTGGGGAAAAAGGCACGCGCGGCGCGTTGCCCCTCAGCACTGAGGCGCGGTCACCGGATTGCGGCCCAAGCGGCGCCCCGGGGAAACAACCCCGAGCAGCGCGGGAGCGGGGACTCTCCCCACCTGCCGACGGGGCTCCGCAAGTTGAGGCTGGCGTCCGCGCCGCGCTGTCTGCCCCGTCATGCGGGAGACTGTTGACATGGCCCGACTCCGCACTCCCGATGGGAGGATCCTGCAAGCGCCCACGTCGACGCTGCACGTCACCGCCGGGCAGGGCCACTTTCAGGATCCTCCCGGTGGCCTGACCCGGTCTCCGGAGACGCTCACCCCCTTTCTGCAGGCGGGCGAACGCCTGCTCGACGGGCAGATGAACCGGGCGGAGAACGACGAGACCCTCAGCGTTCAGCAGCAGGAACACACCATCCAAAGCGTCCTGCTCGGACAGGCGGTGATTGTGGGGCTGGCGGGATACGCCGCGGGCGGGAACCGGGAACTGCTGGAACTGCTGAACGACCTGGCAACGACGCTGGACGTGATCAGCCCCCTGGGTCGGTCCTACCTGCAGCGCCTCCCCGCCATCAATGGGGCCGCTGGGCTCGGCGGGTTGGAGGGCGTGGCCCTGCTGCCGGAGGAGTACCCGCACGCCGTGTCCCAGGTGCTAGAACGCGGCGCACAGGCCGGCGTCGTCCTCACCCCAGAGGCGCAGGCCCGGCTCGACTGGGCGGGCCACCGGACGCCATTTCCCCCGAAAGACCCGCTGCATCCCAGCCGCGCCGCCCTGACGCCTCCCGCCACGCTGGAAAGGGAGCGCATGGCGAGGGAGCGGGAGCTCAGGCGGCTGTCGCGTAGCTCCCTGGAGGGCGAACGGAACGCCGCCCTCCTGCTCCTTCACGTCAATGGCCGTGACCGCCTGGAGAACGCTCCCCTCGTGGGTGTCCTCGACACGGCGCAGGTGCTCTTACTTCACCTGCAGCGTCAACACCGCGAGGAGGAGCGCGAGAGCGGGACCGCGGACGCCCTGCTGACCCTGCACGCACAGCTCCACCGGGAGCTTGGAGCACCCCGGCTGCCAGGCACCCAGCGCTTCAAGCGGCAGCCAGGCAGCGACGCCGAGGGCCAGACCTGGCGGGCCAGACGGCGGCTTCGCGCTCTGCGCGCCGACCGGTGGAGGGCGCCGACCCCGCTGGAAAGGCAGCAGCGCGGCGCCCTGTGGGACGCCCTGAATGCCCTGGACCGCGACCTGGCCAGCGGCATCACTCCGGCGGAGGACGAGCACCTGAAGGCCCGGCTGCTGCTGCTGGGACTCCAGGGCCTCACAACCACGTACCGCGCGCCGGGCATGAACCTGCCGCCGATGGTGCAGCTGGCCGCACAGGTGTCGGGCATCGACCCGCTCTGGGCGTGGGAACGGACCCAGCCCCAGGACCACCTGAGTACCGACCTGCGTGCGGAACTTCAGCTGCTGATTCACTGTGGCCTGCTGCTCGGCCTGGACGGCACCGCGTACTGGGAGACGTGGGGGCAGCAGGTCCGCCGCCTCACGGCACTGGCGGCGGGACACCTGTTCGCCACGGTGCGCCGCGCCGGTCTGCGCCTTCCGGAGCAGACTTTCCTGGAGACGTATTTCGGGCGCCTGGGTCCGCTCCGGGCCCTGCCGCTCTCCGCTGGGGAGTGGGAAGGCGTGCAGAAAGCGGCCCAGGAGGTGTTGGCGGCCGCTGCCAGGCCCCTGGAGGCCGCGTGGGAGCGGGAACAGCAGGAGGAAGCCGGGGACGACGGAGCAGAACGCCCGCCACAGCCGTCCACGCCAGCTGACCCCACCGCGCAGAACCCTTCCGGGGAAGACGAGCGTGGAGACGCGTTCCCACCCCATGTTCTCGCGGCCAGGGAGCGGCTGGCGGGACAGCGGGTGGTGCTGCTGGGCAGTGTGCCGAGTCCACCGCACCGTGCGGCGCTCGTCAGGGCGCTGCGGCTGCGTGAACTGGACTGGATAGGGAGCGGCGAGTACGCCCACGGCACGCACGCGCATGCCCACGTGACCGAGGACACGGCGGTCGTCATCCTGGCGATCCGCTGGATGGGGCACGCGCACAACACGCTGCGGGACGTGGCGAAAGCCAGGGGCGTGCCCTTCGTGATGCACCCCGGCGGCCTCTCACCCAGCAGCGTCGCCTGGCAGATCATGCAGCAGGTCAGCGGGCAACTGCAGGGGCGCACCGACCTGCCCCCCAGTCCAGGCCCCCGGCTTGAGCGCGCTGGGCGGGGAAACGACCTCAGGGCGGCGTCTGTAGATCAGCCGCGCCGGAGGAACCCCAGCCCCCCACGCCCCGGAATTCAGCGGCCGTGTGCACTTCTTCGCAGCCTCTCCCCCAGCGCCCCCCCCGACGCGCACTGGGCGCGGCTGCAGGTTCTCACGCGCTCCCTCCAGAGACATGGCAATGTGAGTGTCAAGAGGTGGGTCCTTGACATTTACATCAGATAACTCTCATTTTCCTTTCGCCTTGCAGCTGACCCATGGACACGCCGCTCCCGATCTGGTGCTGTTCCCACCCTCACTTCAGCCGCTGGAGCGCGCGGGACTGGCCATTCGGCTCAACCACGGGCCGCTGGAAGACCAGCTGCTGACGGTAGGCCTGGTGCCGGAAGCCTTCAGCGGGCTGTGCACCCTGGGATACAGCCCAAGCGGCCTGAGCGACCGGATTCTGCTGGGCGAATGCGCGCTGGGCATGTCGCGCGGCGAGGTTCATGCGCCAGCCTGGACGGCCGAGGTCTCCCTGCTGCCGATGGAGCCCGCATCCAGGGTCCCGGACGCCGAGGAGGACTGGCTGTGGCTCTCGATCACCCGCATTCAGGCCCAGGGCGGAGCGCGCCCTCCGGTGCTTGAGGCGCTGCGCATCCCGCTCAGCGGATGGAAACTGATGTGGGCCATCGCGCAGTTGCAGACGTCCACGCGCGTCCAGACGGCGGCCCAGATCCCACTGCGGCTGGGCCACGGGGTGGCCACTGCCCCCAGCGTGGGGACGCCCGACGGCTGGCGACGGCTGAGCAACCGCAAGCTCAGCTGAGCCCTGCCACAACCGCTGATTTGCGCCCGCCCTGTCTACCCCCGCCGTGAAAGGCCGTCGGCCGCTGTGCAGAGGCGTTCTCCCCGGACGGCCAGGGTTCAAGGACTGAACTGCAGCGCCTTGCCGCAGCGACATAAGGATTGCGGTAAGTCCGTGATGCAAGACCCGACTCACCCGAGCGGACGTGCAACGCTGCGCCGCACAGGAAACGGATGATCCCGCGAACCGGACCAGACGACGCTGCAGCCCTCGCCCGGAGGTGCTCGCGTCCCCAGGCCACCCGTCCGGGAAGGTCTCGCCCGAGACGGGCGGACCGGGACGGGGCTTGGTACCGGGGAGACTGGGGATGGGGCGATCCAGACAGAAGCGGAACGCGCGTTGCCGTAGGCTTTGGGAATGACCGACCGTCCTCCGCTGACCTCCGCCCAGGCGACGCACTTTGTGCAGGCCCTGCTCGAACTGATGGTGGAACACGGTCTGGGTCACCTTCAGGCCGGACCGACTGGCGGCAGGCTGGGCCTGACGCAGCCCGGTCATTTCGTGACCCAGGATCTTACCTTCCATTTCCTCTCACCAGCAGAACACCGCGCTGCGGTACAGGCGTATGGCCTCCCGCCCCACCGGGACCGGAAAGCCGCGGTTCCCCGGTCACAGCAGGACATCGAACCCGTGGTCCACGCCGTGGGCGAGCTTTTTGACCTCCACGCCGTGGGGAGCCTGGCATTCGGACCGGGAGGCTTCCTGGGTTTTCGCGCGAACGGGCCTTTGCGCGAGTTCGTTCTGGAGGGCATCACCGTGCAGGCCCAACCCTGACGCCTTGCGCCTGCACGGAGAAATGCCGCCCCCCATTCGGTGTCGCTGGCGGCCATAACCGGGCGAGCCGCACAGCAACCGATTTCGCAAGGCTCAGCGTGCTGGCAGAGCAGCGCAGTGGATAAACCCCCGGCAGGCCGAGCTGTCTCGGGCGTGCGCGTGCGGTCATGTCCGGAGAACGTCTTTGTCTGGACGTGGGCACGCCCGTTCTCCCCGCGGCGCTTGAGCGCCGCGGGCTTTGACGCCCGCGTGGTTGGCGCTGCGGAGCGGTCCGGAAGACGTAACCCCGTGCGCGGGTCCCTTGACCCTGGGCGCCGACGCGCTCCTGTCGCTGGCACACCCAGGGCATCAACGAAGCCGCGAAGGCTGGTCTCCGGACCGGCACCTGTGGCCGAGACCCCGGGTTAAACGCCAGCGTCAGAGCGGCTCAGCGAACCCTGTTCTTGGGAGCTTTGCTTCCGCGCCTCTCCCAAGGCCACCACGAGGAAAGCGCAGCCAGAACTCCCCTCCGTATAGAGCGGGGAGCTGTCAGGCCGTGACGCCGCCTCCGGGCAGCCGTCCTTCAGGTCCGCCCCATATGCTCGTGGGGATGTCCTCTCCCTTCACCCGCCTGTCTGCGGCCGTTCTCAGCCTTGCCCTGCTGTCACCCGCCGCGGCAGGAGGAGCGGAGGAAGCCGGTGGAGCGCGGCCCCTGGTACCCGGTTTCTCGGCCGCGCCACCCTGGCCCGTAGACTGTGACCTACAGGTGAACCGGACGGACGGCTGCCGCCTCAGGGTGGCCCGGCCGGCGCTTCCCCGCCGGGTCCGGGGGAGCTCCAGCTTGTACCGGGAACCGGCCACCTGGTGCGGCGCGTGAAGTCACGGTGTGCTGCGGCGTGTACCTTCCGCTGCCCCCCGTTCCTGGCACGGGCGTCTGGCCCGTGACCGCGCAGATCAAGGACATCACGCACGCCGCCCTTTCCCTGAGGACCGGTGTCGCCGGCCCGCCCTCACCCCCGCAGGCACACACCGCCTGGCGGGGCACTCAGGCGCCTGCGGCCATCCCCAGCACGCAGATTCTGAGCGGGAAGATCGACTGGTTCATCCTGAAGTCGGGCAGCCTGCCCGGTTCACGCGAGATCACCGTCTATACCCCACCAAATTGGACGAAAGCCGGGGGCCTTCCAGCGGTCTACCTCGGGGACGGCGCGATGGTACTGGGGCTGGCGCGCTTCCCTACCTCAGGGGGCACGCTGGAATTGCCCTATCTTGAGGCTGCCCGTCGGTACACGGCCCTGTCGTCAAGCGCCGGGCAACCGGCGTGCCTCGTCACCCTGGTCGGGGAGCACGACGCGCTCCTGTGGGAAGAGGTCTTTCCCACTGGCGGTGCCTTTACCCTTGACCGCTGAGTGGCCCGGCCCCTGAAAGCGCCTCCGACGGTCGGGTGCACATCACCCCTTCTTCTCGCCTGATCAGGATTCGGGTTGGCCCGTGACGACGTCACGGGCCAACCCGAGCGGACGTGCAACGCGGCGCAGCAGATCGGGTGTCACGGATGATCCGGAAACCGTATGACGCGGCGGCACGTCCTCAGGGCCACACCCTCCAGGAGGAGCGGTCCGCTGGACAGTCATGGTCGGAGACCTGAACGCGGTGCGGTTCGACGCACCGCAAACATTCAGAGAGGCCCACTTCGGAGCCAAGCCCGGTGACGGCACCGTTGCCGTGGGCCTCTATGTGACCGCCCGGCGTCTGGTCGCTTCTGGCTACAGGCCCAGAACCGCGCGCCGGCACGTCCTCCTCGCGGTCGAAACTGGCAGCGAGGCGAAGGGGAAGCGGACCTGGAGGCGTGGCACACCGCAAACTGCAAGTAGCCGCCTTCTGTGGGCATCACGGGCAGCGAGCGGGGGGACCCGGCCTTGAAGGACGCGGACATCCTTTCCCGGGCCACTGCGGCACCTGGGGCACCGCTTTCCGACTTCCTGCGCAGCGTCCATCTCCTGCGGACCTAAAGCGTCCGCCTGGCGCATTTGTCCGAAGTGCGCCGCGCGTGGAAGGGCACTCCTCACGGCGCCCTATTCTCCCCAATGCGCATTCAAGTCCGCGTGCTGCTCGGTCAAAAAGAAGTCCTCCCTTTGACACATGCTCTAAAACGCCTGAACTGGGAATCCCCTGACTGCGGCGTTGAAGGCACCGGGTTCCGTGAAGTTGGGAATGTGACCCACCCCCGGCAGAAAAGCCAGTTCCGCGTTGGGCAGGTTGCGGTGCAGGTACCGCGCCACGCTTTCGGGGACCGCGCTGTCTGCCCGGGTCTGCGTCACGAGGACCGGGTGCCGCGCCTGCGCCAGCAGAGACCGGTAGTCGGAATCGAAGATGGCCCGCGCCACCACGCCCGCGACCTCAGGCCTGACGCCCCGCACGTTCTCAGCGATCTCCTGAAGGGGCAGCGACACCGGCTGGTTGAGCAGCATGCCCGTCAGGGCGCCCTGCCAGTCCTGACGCCCGTCGATCAACCTGTAAAAGCCGTCCACGTCCGCCCGTTCGAAGCCGCCCTGATAGGTCGCGTCATTCAAGTACCGCGGGCTCGCCCCGATGAACACCAGCGCGCTGAAGCGTTCTGGGCGTTCCAGCGAAGCCAGGAGCCCGATCATCGCGCCCATGGAGGCGCCCAGCAGGGTGATGCGGCGCAGACCGAGTTCATCGATCAGGCGCACCATGTCGGCCGCGTACCCTTCGAGCCGCTGGTGATGCTCCGCACGCCACAGGTCTGGATCCGACTGCCCGAAGCCGGCGAGGTCATACGTCACGACCCGGTGGCTCTGTGCAAACGCAGCCACCTGGTGCCGGAAGATCCCCTGGTGGGAGCAAAAGCCGTGGGCGCACAGCAGTGTCTGCGGACCCGAGCCCGTGATAGAGGCGCTGGATTGCCGGGCGAATCTGGAATCAAGAACAGTCATAGGGCGTCCTCCTTTGCTGACGTAATGGGTTCGCCCTCCTGGCCGAAGAGCTTCAAGAAGGCCTGGACCACACGTTCGTCCAGCAGCACACCGGCCTCCTTGCGCAGCTGCTCGGCGGCTTCCCAGTGCGTCCAGCCCTTCTTGTAGGGCCTCTCGCTGGTCAGGGCGTCGTAGACGTCCACAACGGCGAAGACCCGGGCCGCGAGGGGGATGTCCGTTCCCGCCAGCCCCTTCGGGTATCCGCCGCCATTCCAGCGTTCCTGGTGGTAGAGGACCACTTCCAGGGTGGTGGGCGGCAACGAGGGAATGTGCTCCAGCATCTCGTACCCGATTCCCGGATGCCGCTTGATCACGTCCCACTCCTCGGGGGTGAGCTTCCCCGGCTTGAGCAAAATCGCGTCGGGAATGGCCACCTTCCCCGTGTCGTGCAGGAACGCGCCCCAGCGCAGGGCGTCGAGGTCAGCTCCCGAGAAGCCCAGGGCCCGGCCGAGACGCTCGGTGAGGTGCACCACGCGGTCCGTGTGCCCCTTGGTCTCGTAATCGCGGTACTCCAGCGCCAGGCCCAGCGCGCGCAGGGTCTCCTCGCGCGACTGCTTGAGTTCTTCCAGGTGGACCCTGCGCTCCACCGCCCGGCTGGCCTGCTCACTCACGCTGAGCAGCAGCCGGCGGCTGTCCCCGTCCACATCCACCGGCCCGTCTGTGCCAAAGGCCATGAAGCCGCGCAGCACTTCACGCGCAACGACCGGCAACACCGCCAGCGAGGTCCACACTGGCCTGGGCAAGGATTCAGGAGGACTGAACACCGGTTCGTCCGGTCCAGCGAAGAGGGCGGCGTGGCGCCGCAAGGACCTTCCGATCTCCCCGCTGCGCAGGGCCTTGTCCAGCCTCGTCCAGACGAACTGTTCGTCCTTGACGTCTCCGGCGCACAGCGGTTCGAGCAGCCCGCTCCTGCCAACTGGAAAGTAAAAGCCGTAGGTGTATCCCGTCAGGTCCAGGCAGTGCTCCAGCGCTGCCTGGATATGCTGTTCTGAAGCGTCCTGGGCGGCAAATTCTGCCGTGAGGTTTACCAGATGCTGAAAGCGGCTCAGCTGCACGCGCAGCGCTTCTTCCGCTTCCTGACGAGGGGTGATATCCCGCGTTGCGACGTGCACCTCGACCAGAGCGCCCAGCCCATCTGTGATTCTGCGAATGGTGCTCTCCACCCACAGGTACGCCCCGTCACGGCGCTGCATGCGGTGGGGCGGCACAGGCATGGGGCCAGCCCAGGCCGCCTCCACCCTGGACAGATCTTCCGGGTGAATCAGCTGTGTCAGGAGATGGGTCTCGAGCTCCTGCGCCGTGTACCCCAGCAGGCCTTCTGCGGCGGGCGAGGCGTACAGGCACTCACCAGCGGGACTGAAGATGCGGATCAAGACGTCGGACTGCTCCCCGAACAGCTGCAGGCGGCGCTCCGTGGCCTGACGCGCCTGCTCGGCCTCGATGCGCGCCGTCACGTCGCGCGTGTTGATCACCACACCCTTGATGTCCGGATCGTGGGCCGGGTTCACGCCGGTGGATTCCAGCCACACCCAGTGACCCTCCTTGTGCTGAAAGCGGTAGGTGGCCAGAACCGGGACCTGGGAGGTGGCCGCCTGCTGGAAGACCGCCCTGAACCGGTCGAGATCCTCCGGATGAATGCCTTCGAACACGCTCACGCCCAGCCGGTCCGTGGGGGCGTAGCCCAACATGCGCGTCAGCGCCGGGCTGATGTACTGGGTTACCCCGTCCAGACCGATGATGCTCACCAGGTCGTGACTGTACTCGGTGATCTTGCGGTAGAGCCGCTCCTGCTGCTGGAGCCGCGCATGGAGCGCGCCGCGCTCCAGCGCCAGGGCGCACTGGGCGGCGACGGTGCGCAGATACCGCCGCTGCGTCTCGCTCAGCGCCCCGTTCTCCGCGAACGAGAGCGTGACCGCCCCGATGACCTGCCCGTTCACCCAGAGGGTCAGGGCGGCGTGGCTCCCGCTGGCTGGCATCAGGATGTGCTGCAGGTGCGGGTACAGGGTCTGCCAGTCTTCCACCGTCAGGAACAGGTCGCGGCCTTCCCGGATGGCGTCCGCCGCAGGAACGGGAATCTCCACAGGAAAGCGCCGCCAGGGTCGCTCGACGTGGTCGGAATACCCCGCACTTCCCACGACCGTCACGTGCTGCCGATCGTTGTCAAGGAGCATGACGCCGCCAGCGATCGCCCCCATGGCTTCGAGCCCCTGCAGCAGGATGACCTGCACGACCTCGTCCGTGGTGCTCGCGCCGGCGAGCGCCGTCCCGAGTCCCTCGAGCGCGCGCGCGCGCTGCTCGGCATGGACGCGGACCGTCACGTCCCTCGCCTGCACGAGGATGCCACCCACGCTGGGATCGTTCAGCAGGTTGACCGCCGTGCCTTCCAGCCACCGCCAGCTTCCGTTGGCATGCTGCATGCGGTAAGGGCACAGGGTCACGGTAACGCCGGGCAGCAGGCGCACCAGTTGCTGGGAGAGCCCTTCGCGGTCGTCTGGGTGCAGGGAGGCGAGGTTGAAGTGGTGCTGCTCCGCCGTGGGGTTGCGGTCCCAACCCAGGTGCTGCCGCACAGACGGACTCTGGTACAGGACGCGGCCCTCCCGGTCAAGCAGCGTGATCAGGTCGGCGCTGTGCCCCATCAGCGCCTGGAAGGGAGCCTCACGCCCGTAGAGGGTGCCGAGGGAAAAGGAGGTGGGGGGAGAGTCAGTCACGTAAACCTCGGTCTTTCGCGCCCCCAGGCTGAACGCAGAAGGTGGGACAACATGAAGATGACGTGAAGGCCCTCTCAATGCTCTTACACCGGCTTAAACCGTGGCCCGGTGCACCGGTGCAGGTCCAGGAGCTTCAGGCGGCATCTCCCTGCTGTTCCCGGGGTGCCCCCGGTGGGGGCCTCCCACAGAAATTCCCGCCATAGGCGCTATCTTCCGGAGCACCATGACTGTCAGCCCGCTCCCCACCGGCTCCTGCCCGGACCTCACCTCATTCGTCGGGGACACCGGCCGCTTCCACGTGTGTCCAACCACAGGGGGACTGCACGTCACCATCCAGCGCTACGATGGTCCTCCCCACAGCATGCTGCTGGACCGCGAGCAAGCCCTGGCGCTTCTGCACGTCCTTCAGCGCTCCTATCCTGAACAGGGATAGTGCGCCGGCGGGGTTCGCGGTCAAAGCAGGACGCCCGCCGGCGTCGTGCCCCGGTCAGTCAGGTGCGCACCCCCTGCCGCCAGTTCCAGGCGCGGCACCTCACGCCCGCCTCGTCTGCCCACACGCCTCTCCGGGCAGGAGCTGATTGCCGTCCTTGATCGTCGCGAGGGCTTCAGCGCCGTCTGTGACCTTTCGGGTGGCGCGCCCGATCACCTGCTTGAGGTCCTCGCCGCCGCAGGGCAAAGCGCACGCTGACCGCGGTGTGGACGCCGGCGGGCCAGTTGATGGCGGGGCGTTCGCTCCCTTTACGCGGGTGATGAGGGCCTCAGCAGCGCCCATCATGGATCATCCGTTACGTCCCCTCCGCTCCGGTGCGTCTACGCCCATCACCGTTTTTCCTGCTTCCTCCGCCTGGGTAAACCCGCGACCGCCTCACAGATCAACCGGAATTCTGATGGCGCCGAAAGGAGGTGTCCCGCCTGGACGCGAAGTGAGGATGTTCAGCGGGGGGCGTGCGCAGGAAGTTCTGACGGGCGTGCACACCGGCTTCCCGCAGCAGCGCCAGGCTTCGTGCGCCGCTGGGACCGTTCGGGAGGCGTTCGGCCACCACCGGACGGCTATGAAGGGAGCTGTTCAAGGCTGCGCCTTCAGGGAAGGCGCGTCGGCAGCCCCGGGAAAGGACCCCCGTACGCGGGAGCAGGCCGGGGGCCCTCCCAGGTTCACTTGCGCTTTTGCCAGCCGGGTGAGTAGGTGTCGTTCCGGGCCGGCCAGCGCTCGCTGGGTCCGGGCAGGTGGCCCTGCTTGCCGGTGATGGTCTCCGGCCTGATGGCGTACACAACCGTTCCGTTCACGCGCGGCAACGCGTCCTTCTCGCGGCCCCACGAGTCCTGTGGGGCGTACTTGGTCATGAACGCCCGGTAGAAGCGCACTTTCTCCTCCACGTCCTCCACGATCCGGATGCGACCAAAGACGATCACGGAACGGTACGACACAGAGGTGTCGCACTCCACGTGCCCGTATGGGTACACCTCCCCGGGTTCATCCACCTCGAAGCTCACCTGATCGTGAAAGCGCACGTTCTTCAGGAAATGCCCTTCGTGCCGGGAGGTGTGCAGGTAGATCTGGCCCGCGTGCCAGGTGAAGAGATTGGGCACCACGTACGGATAGCCGTCGGGGCCGAGGGTACCCGTCCGTCCACAGAAGGCGGCGGCGAGGAACGCCCCGGCATCCTCGTGGGTCATGGCTTTGTCCTGGCGTTTGAGTTGTCCCCGCGGTGTTGCGGCGTCTGTCATACATGTTCCTCCGGCGTTGCTTCAGGGCTCAAGTCCTCCCCCACGCGTATCTTCTGGTAAAAGTGGTCTGAAAAGAAGGACCAATCAAGGAGAAAAATGACTGACCACTTGCCCGCCCGGCAGCAAGACGTCACGGTGGACGTGCCGCTTCATCTGGACCGTGGGGGTGGCGTACCGGTGGTGACGCAACTGCGGCAACAGCTGCACGCCGCGATCGCCCACGCGCAGCTCCTGCCCGGCACGCGGATGCCCAGCACGCGTACGCTCGCCCGCATTCTGGGCATCAGCCGCGGAGCGGTGATTGCGGCGTACGACGACCTGCTTGCGGAGGGCTACCTGGTGGGCCGGGTGGGGGCAGGTACGTACGTCAGCGCGGAGCTGCCCTCCACCCCGGTCGCGGCTCCAGCGCCCCCACCCGCAGAAAGCGTTCCCCGCTGGTTGCGCGGCGCGCCCGTGACCCCCGACGTGTCCCCGCCCGCAAGCGGCGAGGGCGTGATCGACTTCCGGGTGGGCCAGCCCGCCGTCGCGCCCCTCTCGGACGCAGCGTGGAAGCGTGCGTGGCGCCGGGTGGCGGAGGACGCACTTCCCGGCGCATACGCGGACGCGGCGGGCGACCCGGAGTTACGGGAAGAGATCGCGGCGTACCTGCGGCGCTCACGGAGCGTTGTGTGCGGCGCAGAGGACCTGGTGGTCACCAGCGGAACCATTCAGGGCCTGCACCTCATCGCGCGGGCGGTGCTCGCCCCAGGCGACGTTGTCGCCTTCGAGGAACCCGGGTACCGCCTGGCCCGGCAGGTTCTCCGCGAGCGGGGCGCGCAGATTCTGCCGGTGCCCGTGGATGGAGACGGCCTGCAGGTGGCTGAACTCCCCCTGGGCGAGGGCGCGCCTCCCCTGGTGTACACGACGCCCCCGCATCAGTTTCCCCTGGGCAGTCGCCTCTCCCTCCCCCGGCGCCACGCCCTGCTGGCATGGGCCCGGACGCACGACAGCCTGATCGTGGAGGACGACTACGACGGTGAATTCCGCTACGACGCGGCCCCCCTTCCAGCGCTGGCCTCGCTGGACCCGGCCCGGGTGGTGTATCTGGGCACCTTCTCGAAGGTGCTCTCCCCCGTGCTGCGCGTGGGATACGTGGTTGCGCCCCCAGTTCTGCGCGAGCAGCTGGTGGGCCTCAAGACCATCACGGACTACCACACGTCCTGGCCGGTACAGCGGGCGCTGACGTATTTCCTGCGTTCGGGCGATCTGGAACGGCACCTGGGCCGGATGCGGCGGGTCTACGCCCGCAAGCGGGAAATCCTGGTAAGGGAACTGGAAGGAGCGAAAGCGGTCGCCCGGGTGGGAGGCCTGGAAGCGGGCTTCCACGTCCACCTGGAGCTGGACGGGCGCCTGGACGCGGCGGAGGTGATCGGCCTGGCCGAGAAGCAGGGCGTGCGCGCCAGCGTGCTCTCACCGTACTACGTCGCACAGGACGCACCTGGAGGACTGCTGCTGGGTTACGGCGGACTGGACGCTGACCAGATCGCGCGGGGAGCGCGGGTCCTGGTCCAGGTCATGCGGGGCCTTGCCGGGATTTCCTGATCCAGGCGCGGGGCACTAGGGCAGGCGGACGCGGGGTGAGCGTGGCGGTCAGGCCCCAGTCCTCGCCCACTGCGCCGCCTGAAGGCCAGCGGCACCTGCAGCGCACCGCTGCACCTCCTCAATGGTGAAACTCCCCGCCCCGTCCCAGCGCCTCAAGCGTAAAGTCGTTTTCCCCAGGGTCATCCTGGCGCCGGGAACAGGAACGATGGCGCGCCGGGTGACCGATCTGGACGGAGCCAAAGCCCTCACCGAGCAGGAAGGCCTCAGTGACGACAGCCTGTCAAGAGTCCAGCTCCGCCTCGCCCTCCCCTGCACCCATCACGTTGAGGTCAGTTGTCAAAAAGAGGACTTGTTTTTGACCGGGTCCGGCGAGCGAACTGGAATGCGCATCTGGGTGAATGGCGCCGTGGGTGGAGGGACACCCCTCACGGCGCCATTCACCCAGATGCCCCAGTCGGGGATCAAACCGTTCTCGCGGATGCCCGTCACGCTGCCCGCTTCAGGAAAGCCTCCGGTCATACCCACCACAACCTAGAGATAGAGGCGATTGCCCTCCAACACCGGGGGACTGACCCGAAACATCATCGCTGCGGCAGTGATCCCGGCTCAGCCCACGGGTACGTGTATCCCCCCAGGAACTCCTGGGGTGGGTTTTTTAAGGCCTGATACTCAGGTCTTGCACCTGAAGAAGTAGCGGATGTCCGCGTTCACACGGGCGGGTTCGATTGGAGCGCTGGGAGGTTTAAAACGGTGGTGCAGGGCGTGTGGTTTGACGCCTTTTTGACGGGTGCACCCCCATAGTCAAACCATGAGAAAGACGAGGTTTCGCGCACTGTCGGCCCTTCCCCTCCTTCTGGCCGCATGTGGTGGAGGAAACTCCAGCCTGCCTCCCAATCCCTCGGTTTCGGATGTGGACGTGACTGTGCAGCTGTACAGGGAGTTTCTTGCAGGGTGGACGCTCGGAGCAGGCAATGTGGCGCTGCGGTCCTTCACGCTGGACAAGTCTGCCGGGGCCGTCGTCGCTTCGGGTCAGGTCGACGCTCTCGGCCGGGGCACGCTCAAGCTTCCCGGCGAGCCCCAGGGCGTACTGGAGAAAGCAACCTTGCCTGCACGGATCGTGAGTAAAGCGCTGAGTGCGAGTTGCACGGACACATTTACCGAGAGCGATCCCAGCGCGAGGGCACTCATGCTCAATACGGGGGATTTCAGCACCAGTGAGGGCGGCGTGTCACTCTATCTCCTGCCCCAGATTGGGGACAGTGGGTTTCAGATTGACGTGCCTGTATTTGTGACGCGCGACGATACGCTCAGCGGGACCCTGCAGTGCGTCAAAGTCGGTGTGGTGCAAAAGGTCACGCTCCCCTTACATCGGGGGTGGAACCTGATGCGCTTCGTCATCAACGATGACAAGTTCACCCTTTCAGTGATGCCGTTTGGAGGGCTGTTGTCCTTCGGAACCAAGCCTCCGGTCTTGTAAGAGTGGGGCAAGCCAGGCGTTCGGTCACCAACAGGAAAACTGTGGCGCTCATGCAACTGGTCACCTGCCGAGTGGTAAAGGCGTAATTTGTCCGAGGGTCAGCGCTGCGGCCTGGTTTGGCCCAGCAGTAAGCGCTGGCTGCCCGGAGAACAACAGGAATAAGCAGGACTTTGTCACTTTGAAAAATTACGTCTGGCTTGCACTCGTCTGGAGGAACAAGGCAGGGCAGACGTTCTGCACTCCTCCCGTTGGATGGTGCCGTGTTGCAGAATGAGAGGAAGCGGACCCAGAGTGCGTCCACTTCTGCCTTCCAAATGTTGGTGAACACCCGGCTGGCGCCCAGAGAGGTCAAGAAGCATGCGGGAGGAGTGCAGAACGTCTGCCCTGGCGCACAAAAGTGCCCGGGCCGTTAACTTCTCGGAAGTCGGTCGCTGCCTATTGCCACCGTTCAGCGCAAAGGAATCCATGGGCAGCCTGGTACTGGGGCAGTGCGGCGTCTCCAGGGAGTTTCGTCTCCCGTTGGGCGTTTCGTACGAACGCCTCCACAGCAGCTTTGAGGTCCAAAAAGACCAGGTTGAGCTTCACGAGTTCGCTCCAGTCCTCCCAGGCGATCTGCGCTTGCGGCAGCTCGGCGCCGAGGTAACTCATCCCCGACCAGAGGGAGACGCAATCCCCCACGCGCACCGCATGACCCTCCTCACGCAAGTTCACGCCCTCCCCAGGCCGCAACTCAGCGAGACTTCGCAAGAACGATGGGTCCTCAGCGTTCCCTTGCAACCACGATCCGTTGAAAAACGCCTCAACGGCCTGCAGCGCTTGCCAGGGGCCCCTCTGGCATCCCAACCTCAAAGTGTGGTTCCCATACCGGGAGAGGTTCGGGCACCTCGCACCCGTCAGGCGGGCCGTCCACCAGACGGCCTCCCCCTGGTCATTCTCCCCTTCCAGCTGGACCACTTCATCTGCCTCCAGCGGTGTTCCCGCAAGACACTCCCGGTAAGGACAGCACTCCTCGACCCATTCAGGCTGCCCCGCAACGGTCGTGAAGCGGATCTCCACAAGTGTGAGGCCGAAAAGCACGGAAGCGGAACTCGCGCGGTTCTCGGTCATTCTCCCGACCGTACACGATCTGTGCCATTGGAGGGATTGGGCCACCACCACCGCACGCTGCAGGGGTGTGAACGCACGGCGTTTGCGGGGCCACCTCCCGGCCGCGCTCCTCCTCGCCTTCCTCACCGCGTGCGGCCAAGGCCAGTTCAGCAATCCCTTCCTTGTTCCCCCTGATCTGACAGCCACGCCCAAGCCCCTGGCCCTGACCGCCAGCAAAAGTGCTTGCGTCGCGGTGACGGCCACGGGAGACGGCACGCCCGTCACAAACCTCAATCTGAAGGTTCCCGGAGCCCCTAAAGAGCTGACGGTGACCACCAGTGGCGCAGGCCTTCAGATCCAGGCGTCCCCGACCACCACGCCGGGCGCGTACCCCATCATCATCCAGGGCTCGACGACAGGCGGCAAGGGGGAAGGCGTAATACAGGTCAACGTAACGGCTGAGACCACGATACCCACGGCAGGCTTCACCTCGGCCTTCAAGCCCACCGCCCTCACGCTGACGGTGGGCAGCGGTTCCCGGGTGGCCTTGCAGATCACGCGTGACGCGAACTACACCGGTCAGCCAACCATCAAGGAGATCAAGCCGGTCAGCAAGCAACTGACCGCGACCCTGGGCGGCGGGGATGGAGTTTGATCGTAAAGGCAGGACAGGGCTTAGGTCGGTATGAATCCCAGTGGAACGTTTTGTGTGTTGGCCCGTTTCCGCTCGGTCCGAAGCGTGGAGGACCGGTGTGAGCTTACACCGCTACCAATCATGGTACTCCGCTGACTGGCAGGAGCCTGATGAATGGCGCCCGTGTTTCTGGGCTCAGCGCGGTAAAGAGTGGGGATCCACTGCGTTCTTCGTCAGCACTTTCAGACTCAACGGAAGACCAATAACGCCATACCAACCCCTGTTCTACCCGCGAGACGCGTCATCCACGAGGCTGTTCGTCTTTCAAGAATGGCCCTTTTTTAACGCATAAAACGTCACCGTGCGTAAAGCGTAATCCGAACTGGTCACCTTCACTGTACGGAGGATGGAAGGAAGTCCCTTCGGACTGACCTCCAACCGCTCAAGTTGGCCTGACGCTTGAAGCATCCCAACTCAGGACGTCACGTTGCCCTGGAGGCGGCTCAGTGCGCGGCCGCGCGGACGGCACCTGGTCATCAGCGACACCGTCTGGACAGGCTACGGGCGCGTCCCGACCTGGGTGGTCGAGGGATACGCGACCATCTTCATGGAGATTGACGCGCAGCTCGCCGCGCAGGGCCGCGGGCAGCCGGACGTCGTCGCCGCGCAGATGGGCGTTGGCTCCCTGGCGGCGGCGGTGCGGCATTACCGGGTGCCAGGCTGGCAGACGCGGGTGGTGGGCGTGGAACCCCTCCGGGCAGACTGCGTGTTGCGGTCCCTGGAGGCCGGGGAACCCACCGCGGTGCCTGGACCCCACGCGTCGATCATGGCGGGCCTCAACGGCGGCACCGTCTCTCCGCTCGCATGGCCCGTCCTGCAAGGGGGGCTCAGCGCCTCCGTGGCGCTTCCAGACGGGCGCGCCGAGCAGGCCGTGCGGCTGCTCGCGCGTGGCGCCGTCACGTCCGGCGAGAGCGGCGCAGCTGGGGCAGGCGGACTGCTCGAACTGCTTGCGGGCCCACTCGCCGCTGAGGCGCGGGAGAGGCTCGGCGTCACCCCGGACAGCACGGTGCTGCTGATCTCCACCGAAGGCGCGACAGACCCTGAAGCGTATGCCCGCACGGTGCCGGAGAAGGCCTGAGGGGCCCCGCCGGGCGGCAGAGCTTCCCCTCAAGACCAGAGCGCTTGCACTCTGCCCACGACCTGAACAGGATCCCGGTTGATGCGCGCTGCCCCGTCCCGGGGTTCCCTGAGCGGACCTGCAACGCGGCGGAGCGCGCGGGAACAACGGTGACGCATAAGCGCGGCAGCACCGGAGCGGAGGGAAACCGTATGAAAAGGCCGGCGACCCGGCGCAGGTGCATGTGCGGCCCGGACGCGCCCCACCCGGCAACGCAGGGAAGACTGGTTCGTCCTGGGTCCTTTCCGGTCCGTGACCCCCGTCCTGACCCCTGTGCGCAGACCTCGCTGTGCGCAGACCTCGCGCCGCCCGCGGACGAGCTCCAGGCCCTTACTGCCGTTCACGCGGCCGGGCAGCCCCGGTCACTGCTACTTTGGGGAGCATGCGAGCCGTCGTCTACGCGCAGTTTGGCCAGCGTCCTGAACTCCGGGAAGTGCCCGACCCGGCACCAGTGCCGGGGGGCGTGGTGCTGGAAGTCGGTGCGACCGGCGTCTGCCGCAGCGACTGGCACGGCTGGATGGGTCACGACCCGGACATCCGGCTGCCCCACGTCCCCGGCCACGAGATTGCCGGAACCGTCGTTGCCGCCGGGCCGGGCGTTCGGCGCTGGCAGGTGGGCGACCGGGCGACGCTGCCCTTCGTGTGCGGTTGTGGGGACTGCGGCGAGTGCCAGTCCGGCCACCCGCAGGTCTGCGAGCGCCAGTTCCAGCCGGGCTTCACGCACTGGGGGTCGTTTGCGCAGTACGTTGGCATTCACCACGCCGATCAGAACTTGGTACGCCTTCCGGAGGACATGACGTACACGACGGCCGCGAGCCTCGGGTGCCGCTTCGCCACGTCGTTCCGCGCGGTGGTGCAGCAGGGGCGTGTGCGGGGCGGAGAGTGGCTGGCCGTGCACGGCTGCGGCGGCGTGGGCCTGTCGGCGGTCATGATCGGCCGCGCCCTTGGGGCCCGCGTCATCGCCGTGGACATCGACGATCAGAAGCTGGAAAGAGCCCGGGACCTGGGGGCAGAGGTCACGGTGAACAGCCGTACCGTCTCCGACACCGTGCAGGCCGTCCACGACCTCACGGGAGGCGGGGCCCACGTCTCCCTGGACGCCCTGGGACACCCGCAGACTGCCTTCAACTCGGTGGCCAACCTCCGCCGGCGGGGACGGCACGTGCAGGTGGGCCTGCTGCTCGGGGACCAGAGCCGGCCGGCACTTCCGATGGACGCCGTGATCGCCCGGGAACTCGAACTCTACGGCAGCCACGGCATGGCCGCCCACGCGTACCCGGAGATGCTGGGGATGATCGGAGCGGGCCTGCTGAAGCCCGAGGCGCTGATCGGCCAGCGCCTGACGCTCGAAGAGTCGATAGGCGCCCTGGTGAACATGGACCGGTTCGCAGGAACGGGCGTGAGCGTCATCGACCGCTTCTGACGGGGGCGCGTGCGGGCGCAAGACGCCCGCGCCAGGTGCGTTTCCCGCCCGGCCTGGGCCGTGGGCCGCGCACGGTCAGCGCCCGGGCCACCGCGCGGTGCCGATGCGGATCCCGGCAGGCAGGAGCCGGCATGGCCCCCGGCGGAAACGTGGGGCGTCGGCCCCGCTCCGCGCCTTGAGGGTGAGCGCCCCCCGCGCCCTGGAGCATGGGTCCGAATGGCGCCGGGCGTGGAAGGGCAGCCCTCACGGCTCCCCCTTCTCCCCCATGCGCATTTCGCTTGCCGGGCTCGCTCAACAAGAGGTCCACACGTTGATACATGCTCTAGGATGATGGGCATGCAACTCCGCGTCCTGGGTTCCTCGGGCCTGCAGGTCTCCGCCGTTGGTCTCGGCTGCAACAACTTCGGCGGCCGCCTCGATCAGGCCGCCACCACAGCGGTCGTTCGTCAGGCCCTGGACCACGGCATCAATTTTTTCGACACCGCCGACGTCTACGGCAACCGGGGCGGCTCGGAGACCATGCTGGGCCGGGCCCTCGGGCAGGAACGGTCCCGCGTCATCCTCGCCAGCAAGTTCGGGCTTCCCATGGACGATGCGGGTGAGCTTCAGGGCGCCAGGCCCACCTATATCCGGCAGGCACTCGAAGCGAGCTTGCGGCGGCTGGGCACCGACCACCTGGACCTGTACCAACTTCACCGCCCAGACCCTGAGACGCCCATTGAAGACACCCTGGGGGCCCTGGACGAACTCGTTCAGGCCGGTCTGGTTCGGGCCGTGGGCGTGTCGAATATGAATGCGGCCGGCGTCCGGGCGGCGGACGAGGCAGCCGAGCGACCCGGCCAGGCCCGGTTCACCGCCTGTCAGGACGAGTACAGCCTGCTGGTGCGGGACATCGAGGGCGAGCTGATGCCTACTATGCGGGAGCTGGGTCTGGGCCTGCTGCCGTACTTCCCGCTGGCCAGCGGCCTGCTCACCGGGAAGTACCAGGCCGGGCAGCCCCTGCCCGAGGGGGCCCGCATCACGGGATCAGAGGGCGCGCAACACCGGTACCTGACCGCACGCAACTGGCGGGTCGTGGAGGATCTGCGGCAGTTCGCAGCGGCGCGTGGGCATACCTTGCTGGACCTGGCCTTCAGCTGGCTGCTCTCGCACGACGTGACCAGCAGCGTGATTGCCGGAGCCACGCGGCCCGAACAGATTGGCGCGAACGTGGCCGCCGCGGGCTGGACGCTCTCTCCCGAGGACCTCGTTGAGGTGGACCGCATCACGGCCGCCTGACAGGGGTGGGGGCCCAGCCGTCAGAATTTCGGTTCATCCGTGATGAAATCACGGCTCCCCCCGAGCAGACCCTACGGATAGGCCGGAAACCGTATCGCACCCTGCCCCCGTTGGCCGGACAGCAGCCCCAAACCCCCCACGGCCGGGCGCTTCTTGGCCCCGCAAGAGTGCCGAGAGGTGCTGGGCCGCCTTCGGCGCGCGGGGCATGTCCACTGCCTGGCAGCGCTGCTTCCAGGTGTCCTCCAGCGAGGAGGGCGCTCACGTCCGGCGCACACGGGGTTGTCCTCGCGCCGCCGGAGCTCGGCCAGCCCGCGCAGCGGCGGCAGGGACAACGTGGCGTTCAGAGTGGCCTGCACAAAAGGAGTCACTGTCTGAGAAACGCCGGTGTGGAGGAGGGAAATAAGCCGTTCTGGGCGAAATGAAGGCGTTCTGCGCCTTCCGCCGCCCCGCGCCGCCCGGAGGGCTGGGGCATCTTCTCCGGAGTCCGTCTGTTTCGTGAACAGCTCCGCCCCCCCACCGCTTTGCTTCCCTCTATCCGCTTTTCTCCTGCCCGCTGCGCTGCGCGTCCGCCCGAGGTGGCCCGTGATTTCATCACGGATGAACCGGAACGCTGACGAGGAGGTGCCGAGGAGCACGAAAGGCGCCTGCGCGGGGAAAAAGGACCCCTGGCGCGCGGCGCGTGCCCAGATGGTCTGTGGCAGGCAGCGCGCCTCGAACGGCACCGCTTCAGCGTCCGCCCGCCGATCTGCCCTCCCCTGCCTCCCCACCGCGTGCCCGCAGGTAACCCGCGAGCGTGAGCAGGGCGGCGAACACGCCCAGCAACGCCACCGCCGGCGCGAGGCCCGCCACACCGATCAGCAGGGCGGCCAGACTCACCCCCACCGGGCGCAGCCCTTGACCCACCAGGATGCGGGCGCTGTACACCCGTCCGCGCACCTCCTCCGGCGTCAGCCGGGCAAAGAGCGTCCCCACCATCACGTTCAGGGGTCCGAAGCACAGCCCCATCAGCAGCGCGAGGATCAGGGCCACCCACAGCGCAGGCGCGTACGCCACCCCGACGATGCACAGCGCGGGCCCAGCGCAGCCCAGCACGATCCAGTTCAGGGGATGGTGACTCACGCGCCGCCCCATCCAGATCACCATGCCCAGTTCCGCCAGCGCCAGGACCGAACCCAGCAGGCCGACCCCAAGGGCGCCCCGATTTTCAGTGCTCACCCAGGACAGGGCGGCGGGCAGGTCCACGCCCGTCATCAGGCGGTCAGCGATGCGCGGCAAGAAGACCGCGGTGTAGGGCTCCATGGCAAAGTTGACGCTGGCGAGGCCCAGCAACGTCGCCCACAGCGCGGGCCGCGCGAGGACGAAGGCGAAGCCGAAGCGGGTCCGCGCCCACCAGGCGGCCAGCCCCTGCCCGCTGTCCCCGGGGCGGGTCACGGCTGGAAAGCGCACAAGCGAGTAGGCCGCCAGAGCTGCGGCGAAGCTCGCTGCGTTCACCCACATCACAGCGGGCGCGCCGACGCTCGCCACCAGGAAGCCGGCGCTGATTGGAGCGAGCAGGCCGCTGGTGGTCCAAGTGAGGTTGAAGAGCGCCTGGATGCCCTGCAGCCGGTTCGGGGGCACGAAAGTGGGCAGGGACGCCTGTTGCGCCGGAAAGATCACGCTGCCGGTAAAGCCGCTCAGGGCCGCGACGGCGAAGAGGACCGGAAAGGAAAGCAGGTCCTGGGCGTAGAGCAGTGGAATCAGGCTGATCCACAGGGCACTCAGGCCGTTGGCGACCTGCAGGGTGATGCGGCGGTCCCAGATGTCCGTGAAGCTCGCCAGGCTGACCGTGCCGAGCAGCATCGCCGCCGTCCAGACCCCAATGACGCTGCCCGACCGCGTGGGCGAATCTGGATAGAGGCGGTAGAGGAACCAGGCGAGGGCGATGAAGGTCAGGCCGCTGCCAAAGGAATTGATACTCTCGCCGATCCACAGGATCAGGATGCGGCGGTCGCGGAGCAGGGAGAACATAGGGAAACCTCGGGGCAGCGGCGCGAGAAGGCGGCGCAGGCCACAGGATACGGCCAGGCAAGCCGGCGCGGTGCCTCCCGCCACGCAAGGCGGCGCGGTGCCTCCCGGTCACTCGCCTCAGGTCGCCGTCCGCGCGGCGGATCTGCACGGTGGCCTTACGGCCGGTCCAGGCCGCCTGCGAACAGGGGTGGCGACCAGCCCTGGCGTGCCGCCGCATACCAGGTGGTCTTGGGCAACACGGGGGCGGCAGCTGTGACCAACGTTCAGCTGGGTGATGCCCTGTCGCAGGTCTTTGTCACGGGTAGCCCCTCGTTTTCGGTCACTGTGGTGCCCACCAGTATCGCAGGAGGCTGCACCGTCAACCCGGCCTTCAACGGTACGGGCGACACCAGGCTGCTGGCTGGGACAGATACGCTCACTCCAGGCGCAAGCTGCAGCCTGACGGTCCGCCCGACAACATGCGGATCACGACCTTCACGCCTCAGCAGTGGGAAGACGCGCTGCGAGATCATCCGATCCTTCCGCCGGAAGCGCCCTCGCCCTCCGCCTGGGCGGAAACGGTCGTGCCGCCGCGCGGGATATGGCCGTGGCCGGACCCGTTCAGGGAACGCCCGGTGCCTGACGACTGGGTGTCGCTGCAGACGTGGAAAGCGACCTCTGACCTCCTGGAGGTTGCGCACGCCCACCTTCCGGGCGCGAAGCTACCCCCTTCACCCGGCAAGGCCGCGGGTTCAGGAAACGGCATGTCCGTCCTTCCCGTTCAGCGTACAGAGAATGTCGCGCACGTCAAAGCCAAGGGTGTTTTCCGCTATCCGGGCGGAAGACCTGGTTCGCGCTTCCGCTGCTGCACCTCCTGCGGGCACATCCGCCCAAGCTCTTCTTCGAGCCTTTCGCGGGTGGCGCGGCCCTCACCGCGAGCGTCCTGGACTGCACAGCCGCGTCCGTCTGGCTTAACGAACTGGACGCCGCGGTGGTCGCCGTTCACCGGGTGGTGTTCAGCGCACGTGCGCCCAAGCTCGCGCAGCGCATCCTGGAGTTCGAGTTCACCCGCGAGCACGTGCTGAAGACACTGCATGCCGAGCCCCGCACAGAACTCGACCGGGCGTTCCAGACCATTGTGCGAAACCGCGTCAACCGCGGCGGGATTCTCGCGCCCGGCGCAGGCCTGGTCAAGCACGGCGAGGGGGGGCGTGGCCTCGCGCAGCGGTGGTATCCCGAGACGCTCGCGCAGCGCATCATGGTCCTGAGTGCGCACCAGGACCGCGTGCGCGTCACGCAGGGCGACGCCCTGAACATCCTCGAACAAACCCCCTTCTCGCCCGGCACCGTGATCTTCGTCGATCCCCCGTACACCGCTGGAGCGAAAAGCGCTGGAAAGCGCCTCTACACGCACCACGCCCTCGATCACGAGCGGCTCTTCCGCGCCTGCGCGGGCCTGCGGGTGCCGTGGCTCATGACGCATGAGCACGACCCAAATGTGATGGCGCTCGCCTGGCAAAACGGCCTGTCGTGGCGCAGCGTGAAGATGGTCAGCGGCCACAACGTCACCGCGCGGGAACTCGTGGTGGGCCGGGATTTTCGCTGGGCAGAGGGGCTCGGCAGCCTGCTGCTGCCCGGAACCGTCACGCAACCCAGTCTGTTCGGACCGGACAACAACCTGGAGCAGGTGGAAACGACCGCGGAGTACCCCCCCCAATAAAGCAGATTCACCTGCCCGGTCCGACCACACCTGGACCGAATGCCGGGTGGCCCAGCCTTGAGGGGGCGTAGGATACGGGCCATGAGGTCGTTTCTGGCTCTCGGTATCGCGGCGCTGCTCGCCCTCGGCCTGACCGGCTGCGTGAACAGCTCTTCTTCACCTTTTTCTGCGCCTGGCACCAGCAATGGCGTGGTCGACGGCGGCACGGTCGAGCTCGCAGTACCGCAGGGAAGCACCCGCACGGGCACGGTCACCATCAACTACGGCCCGGTCCCCACGGGCACGCCACTGAGGTGGAGCAAGTCCAACGAAGTCGCTGCCCAGAACCCTGATCCCAACGTCATCTTCGTCTCCCCCGAAGGCGTCACCTACACCGTTCCAGCACGCACCTTTACCACCGGCGCTTCCCACACCACCACCGTGAACGTGACGGTGCCCTCCAGTGTTGCCGCTGGCACGCGCTCCACGGCCATCCTGGGCCTGACGCGCGCCGACGTACCTGCAAGCCCCGGACCTGTCGCTTTCATCATCACTGTGACGGCTCCCTAAACCGTCAGAAAGTCTGCGCCGCACTCCCGAAACCTGGAGTGCGGCGCAGACTTTTACAGAAAAGGGTCTGGCGGAAGCAACCCAGGACCCGCCTACTTCGTGGATGCGCGAACCCGAAAAACGCCGTCGCAGCCGCAGCCTGAAGGAAAGCGTCAACGGCTGAGCCGGAGGACAAGACGAGGGGAAGCCCAGGCATTGAGCCCTGGGCCTCCCCGCTCTGTACAACCCTATGGCCGAGCAATCGACGCCCTGCAGCCTGCTCTGGCCTAAAGCCAATTAGAGCAGGGAAGGTCCGTCATCCTGACTTGGCTTTTCTTCCTCCGTTCTCCTTCAAAAATGCCAACGGAACGAATCACACTGCTGGGAATAAACAACAGCATTTTGACGATCACGAGCAGTGCCGAAAGGAGGGCTTTTTTAAGGCATGCTGGAGGGCATGGCGGCAGAGCCCTGAGCAATGAAGGTGCCGTCGAACTGGTAGGACTTATCCATGGTACTGGAAGTGACATAGCCGTAGGTTCCGTTGGGCGTTTGCTGAATCCGGCACGCCGTTACGGTGGCAGGAAAGGACGTGATGTTGAGTAATTCGCTGTTCCTGCAGTCGGTGGCGACCTTGAAGTAGGTACCACTGGTGGAGCGGTGATCCTCAGCGGCGTTAATGGCTTGGACCAGCAAGCTCCGAGCGGGAGAATCGGGAGGAATACGACGACAGGCACATGTGAAGGAGGGCCACAACACGAAGAACCCGAGAGCTAAGACCACGAGGATACAGGTCATCCGGAAATCCGACGGAGCAGGATGAGGATGCAGGCGAGCTGGACGAAGCCCAGGAAGTTCTGGGCTTTGCGCTCATCTCGTGTCCGAACACGCCTGAATGACTGCAGCCAATAAGGTCGTGCGTTCCACCTTCCAGCGTCGCTTGTAACGACGCAGTGGTCGTCCATCCTGCGTCTTTTTCTTCCGGTTCTTGCGATTTGGAGCAATCATCTCGATCCCCAGAGCAGCAAGTTCCGCATCCAGAGAATCACTGTCATACGCTTTGTCCCCGATGAGTCGTTTGGGGAAGTCCATGCCAAAAGAGGCTTCCAAAGTGTCGTGCACTAGGGTCACTTCGGCAGGACTTGCACTTTCAGTATGAACAGCGAGCGGTATACCGCTCGAGTCCACCATGATCATGGTGCCTTTGCCTTTCTTCGTGGGACTGACATCAGCGCCCCCTTTTTCGCGGCACTGAAGGTACCGTCGATAAAAGCTTCCCGGAGATCAAGAAGCGCTTGATCCTCCAATAATTCGTATAAACGGCCCAATACATTGGGAAACACGCCACGTTCATTCCATTCTTGAAAGCGCTCGAAACATGTGGACTTCGGAGGGTAATCGGGGCGAGGAAGTTCTGCCCACTGCGCTCCTGTTCTCAACACCCACAACATGCCTTCGAGCAGTTCTTTATCTCCCCGACGCGGACGGCCGCTTCGGGTTTTCTTTTCGGGTGGAGGTAACAAGGGAGCGAGGATGGACCATTGCTCGTCTGTCAGTCGCACCTTTTTAGCGTGCCACACGGCCCTCAGCCAAAACAGTGACCTATTTCCGGATGACCTGTAAGGTCGCGTCCCGATGCGTTTCGAGTTGTTTCAAGAGTTGCTGTTCGTGGAAGGATGTGACACGCGGAGGACGTCCAGAAGACCGACCAACTTCGTGTAGTGTTCCCAGGCGTTGCTTTTCCAGATATGTATTAATACTACAGTTGCAGTTGGCGATTGGGTCCCTCAAACACGGGAATTCTCGGGAGGTGCCTGGTGATAGAAAGCCCTTGAACAACAGGTTCCTTGGGCAACTGCAACTGTAGTATTAACAGTCTCGACGCGCATTCGGTACAACCGGGCGACTTCTTGCCGGCTCTGTCCTCCTTCGACTGCCGCCACCACCCGCTCGCGCAAATCCAGACTGTATCCTCGCCCACCCACTGGCTTCATACCCTTACTATGACAAATGCTCTAATTATTTGAGAGGTCATCCTTCGGTTCCAAATGGACTGAAGTGAGTTGAGGAGGTGATGCAGGCCCGCGGGGGTGGGGTGTACGGCGTGGAGGCGCAATGGCGGCCGGACTGACATGGTTCAGGGCGTGGAGCGGTGGTGGGTCACCAAATGAAAAATCGTGAGGCACCAGGAAGGCCAGGATGAGGCCTCGGGGAAATTTTGAGGGGTGAAAAAGGTTCTCAAGTGGGTGACCTGCTTTATTTTAGGGTTCAGGATGGGTTAGACCGTTGAAAATTGGGGGATGGAATAGTGGTTTTCAACTGAAGACCTATTGTGCAGGAGTGGACTGGGTTTGAGAAAACGCTGTCTGTGTCGACCAACCCGAATTGGTTTCAGTTTAAAAGGGAGGGTGTTTCCCTACTCAGACGACGTGGATGGAGCCTCACCTCCTTACTGCGCAACCGATCTCAAGTCGCCCAGAAGGTGATTGACGCGCTCCTTTGACTTGGAACCCAGGACCGGACGGATGGCGTTTCGGCTTTTGGTTAAGCTTTCACCCGAGGTGCCGTGATGACCGAAGGCTTGTGGGAGCAACCAACGCCCAACCCCGCGTTCTATGACGCTTTGCAACAGCACGCCCAGGGGCTGATGCATCAACATCACGTTCCCGGGGCGGCCATTGCACTGCTAACGCCGACCGAGGAGCGCGCGTTCACACTGGGCGTGACCAGCGCCGAGTACCCGCAGCCCCTCAGCCGCGACACCATCGGGCAGATCGGCTCGATCACGAAGCCCTTCACGGCGCTGCTGATCCTGCGCCTCGCCGAACAAGGTCTGCTCAACCTCAACGCGCCCCTGCGGACCTACCTGCCTGAGCTGCAACTGTCCGATGAGCACGCGACGCAGCAGGCGACGCTCCGACATGTCCTGACCCATACGGGTGGCTGGCGGGGCGACGTGTTTGAGAACACCGGGGACGGTGATGACGCGTTGGCGAAGATGGTTCGGTTGCTGGCCGAGCAACCCCAGGTAACCCCACTTGGCGCGTACTGGTCGTACAACAACGCCGGGTTCTACCTGGCTGGACGTGTGGTGGAGGTTGTTACCGGAATGCCGTTCGAACATGCAGCGCGCCAGTGGTTGCTCAAACCGCTTGGGCTGGAGCATTCGTTCTTCTTTCCTGCGGAAGTTATGACCCACCACTTTTCCGTCGGTCATGTTCAGCAAAACGGTCAGACGGTGGTCGCCAGACCCTGGAGCCTTCCGCGCAATTCTGCGCCTTTCGCGGGCCTGGCTTGCTCCCTGAACGACCTGCTGCAGTTCGCGCGTTTCATGCTGGGGGATGGACGCAACGCCCAGGGAGAACGGCTGCTGAGTGAGGAGGGGATGGCCTCTTTGCTCCAGCCCCAACACGAGACGACGGACGGCCGCTGGGTGGGCCTGACCTGGAACGTGGCGCTGGTAAACGGCGTGCAGGTGAGCTCTCACGTTGGTTCGACTGGAGGACAGACAGCGGTGCTGGCGTTGATTCCCCAACTGGGGGTCGCCCTCGCGTCAATGACAAACGCCGCTGCGGGGATGGAGATGAACCGTGCGTTACTGGAGTGGTTTTGCCAGCATGTCCTGCATGACGTGCCCCAGGAACCGGTCTGGTTGACCCTGGGGCAAAGTGAGCTCGTGGAGTACGAGGGCCGGTATCAAGTTCCCGGAGACCGACATGGCTTTCGCGTCACGGCCAACGAGGGTGGGCTGATATTCGCGTTCCAGCAGGGTGAAGGAAGGGAGGTGTTTGCCGAAACGGATCCATGGCCCCCGACCCGGCTGGCATTTCATGCGAATGACCGGGTGACGGTGCAGGACGGCATCCTCAAGGGAATGAAGTTTGATTTCCTGCGTGTAGAGGGAACAGTTCGCTATCTGAGGGCGTTCTCGCGGATCACGGTTCGTCAGCAGTAGGGTGGGCGGGTTCCGTCTGTTTCGCGAACAAACCTGAAGACCGCCGGTGTGCTTCCCTCTACACCCGGAACCCGTTTCTCTCCTGCTCGCTCTGCACCGCTCCGCAAACGATTCAATCACAGTGTGCAGAAGGAACCCCTACATGCCACCTCGCAAGGCCGTTCCTCGACCCTTTGTCGGCAGGGGACACCCTCTTTCTGCCGTTAGCATCAGAATTTCACTTCATCAATAATGAAATAACGGGCCAAGCAGAGCGAGCGGTGACCGAGAGGCGTGGAACCACCGAAGCGGCGCGGACCTGCAAAGCTGCGCAGCAGAGGGGACGGAACGGCTGATCTGGAAACCGGATCAGCCCGACAGGGCCGTTGACAAAGGGTCAGTCGAAGAGGCTCAGGAACCTGAGCCCCTCCCTTTAAAGGAGAGGACCCCACGCGGTGAGGGGGTGGGTCTTTTTTCGTTAACTGCTCCGGGCGCCCAGGAACGGGGGAACCGGCGGCTCACTGCCGCTGGTAGACCCGCACCCAGTCCACCTGCATCGTGTGCGGGAAGTTATTCTCCGCCAGTTGGGCCAGTCCGTCCGCCGTCCTGGCTCCAGTGAAGTTCTGGGCATTGTTGCGGTAGGCCGCTGGGTACGCGCCGTCGTAGGCGACGTTCAGAATGATGTAGTTCGGCCGGTTGAACACCCAGTAGCCGCGCTGCTCGGTCTCCGCACGCGAGACGGTCCGGTAAGGCACGTCGTCAATGCTGAACACGATCTGGTCGGCGTCCCACTGGGCCTGGTAGGTGTGCCAGTCGGTGGTCTTGAAGTCGGGGTGGCCATTCAGGGCAATGCCGCTGGCCGTGTCCTGCTTGTTGTACGACTCACCGATGCTGCCGCCGCCCGAGTACCCGGGTCCGTGCAGTGAGGAGCTGTACCACCACGAGTACCCAATGTTCTCGAAGATATCGGTTTCGCCAGCATTCGGCCACCCGACGTAGGGATCGTCCACGTCGAAACCCAGCATCCAGAACGCGCCCCATACGCCCACCGCGCCGTCCTTGGCTCCTGCGGCCGTGGCAGGCATCTGCATGCGGATGCGCGCCGCCACGCGCCCGTAGGTGAACTGGTACTTCCCGGCGGTGGTGATGCGCCCCGAAGTGTAGGGATGGCCCTGGTCATTTTTGCGGGCCGTGATGTTGAGTAGGCCGTTTTGCAAGGCGACGTTGCTCAGGCTGTCGGTGTAGTACTGGCGCTCGCCGTTGCCCCAGCCGCAGAGGCCCTTGGCGCAACCGTCGCCCAGTTCATAGTTCCACCTGTTGCCATCAACCTTGAGGGGCGTCGCGGCGCTGTCAAACTCGTCTTGCCACTTCAGGGCCCAGGTATTGCCGGTGGGCGCCGGGGGCCCACCGATGACGGCCGGGTTGTCCTGGCCACCGGCCCCATACACGGCGAACTCGTAGAGGGAGATGCCGTACTGGCTTCCGTCCCCCGCAGACCACCCCCGCTCGGTGGAGTTTATGCGGACGTAACGGTAGGGCTGCGTGAGGTTGAGCGCGACCGTATCGTGATACTCGCTGGCCGGAGGCGTGGAAGTGACGCCGTCTTGTACGCGGGGGTTGGTCTGCACGCCGCCTACAGCCGTCCAGTTCTGGCGGTCGTTGGACACCTCCAGGGTGTAACGGCTTGACCAGGCGCGCTCCCAGTCCAGCTCCACCCGGTCGATGCGCGCAGCGGCGCCGAGGTCCAGCATCAGCCAGGCTTTGGCGCTGCTCCCACTCGACCAACGGGTGCCGAGATTGCCGTCAATGGCGTAGGCAGGATCGGCGCCACGGTCCTGGGTGGTGGAGGCGTAGGCGCGCTTGTTGCCGGAGATCTTGACGGTGGGACCCCCCGGCAGCGTGCTGCCCGTCCCCCCCGCTGTGAAAACCTTGAACTCGTAGAGGGAGTATCCGTACCCAGTGGCGCGGGTCAGGCCAGTCATGCGGATATACCGCCCGCTGGCACTCACGCTCACGTTCTGGGTTCCACCCGTTCCGTTGACGACGCCGGAAGCCGGTGTCCAGGTGGTGCCGTCGTTGGAGACCTCCAGCTGGAAGGTTTTGGCGTAGGCGGCTTCCCACTGAAGGGTCACGCCGCAGATATTCTGGATGCTGCCCAGATCGACCTGCAGCCACTGCGCGTCGCTGGCCTGGCTGGCCCAGCGTGTCCCCGCGTCTCCATCAACGGCGAAGCGGGCCGCGAGCGTCGTGGCATTTTCGGTCGAGGAGGCCGTGACCGTCTTGCCCTGCGCGACGTTGGTGGTCGTGCAGGTGGTTCCCGCCGCGGCGCTTCCGAACACCTGGAACTCGAACAGCGAGTATCCGTAGCCGGTGGCGCGGGTCAGGCCAGTCATGCGGATATACCGTCCAGTGCCAGTCACGCTCACGTTCTGGGTTCCACCCGTTCCGTTGACGACGCCGGAAGCCGGTGTCCAGGTGGTGCCGTCGTTGGAGACCTCCAGCTGGAAGGTTTTGGCGTAGGCGGCTTCCCACTGAAGGGTCACGCCGCAGATATTCTGGGTGCTGCCCAGATCGACCTGCAGCCACTGCGCGTCGCTGGCTTGGCTGGCCCAGCGTGTCCCCGCGTCTCCATCGACGGCGAAACGGGCCGCGAGAGACGTGGCATTTTCGGTCGAGGAGGCCGTGACCGTCTTGCCCTGGGCCAGGTTGGCCGCAGCGCAGCCGGGCACGGCCTGGGAAGCGAGTGCAGCGGAGCCGGACAGGCCCGCCTGAACCTCGGGGACGTGCGGGCTGGTCCCGCACGCACTGAGGGCAACGCTGAGACTGGTGACGAGGGCAGCAACTCTCTTCATCTGGAACCTCCGGGGAGCAGGAAGGCTGTGAGACGGAATGTCCCGCCTTGTGCAAAGGGACGGCATTTGAATATAGCGCTAAAATAATTTGGCTGTTTCTTCGGGCACAGGAGCGTGCATCCCGAAGAAGATTTCGGAGAGGGCGCGGAAGACTTGATTTTGCCTGGTACGCCAGAATTATAGGGCTAAAATCCGGAGTGGTGCAAGCCGCCCCTTCACCGGCGCCTCCCTCACCCAGAGGGCGAAGGCGGTACGCCAGGAAAGACCATCCTCCAGAGGCGCGGGGCCCTCTCCCTCTGCAACGGCCCAAAGGGGGCAGAGGCCCATACGGCTTTGTCAGAAGGGCCCATAAATACGTCACCTTCTCAAGCCCCGTTTGAGCGTGACAAATTTGAATATTGCCGTGCTGTAACCTCCGGCGTGTGACCCTTCGCCCGGACGTGTTCTCGCTGCTTCTGGTCGATGACGATCCGGACGACATTCTCCTGGCGGAGACGGCTTTGGATGAACTGAGTACGTCCGTGGATGTGGAGATCTTGCGCAATGGCGAGCAGGCCCTCAAACGCCTGCAGCAAAAACCCACGCCAGATCTCGTGCTGATGGACATGAACATGCCGCGCCTCTCGGGGCTTGAAGTGCTGCTTGAGCTGAGGCACAGCGCGCGTGACCTCAAGGTGGTGCTGTGGAGTTCAGGGTGGCAGCCTCTGGATGAATCGAGGGTTCTGGCGTCCGGTGGCCAGGCGTACCTGCACAAACCCACGTCGTACAGCGCCCTGGTCACGCTCCTGAAGGCCCTGGTTCAGGGCGTGGTATAGGGAGAGGGAGGTTCTGGGGTGAGGGACATCCCACCGCTTCAATGTCCCCTCCTGCGCTTCCACCGTCACTGCTCGCGGTGGAGGACAGTGCCGCGGACACCCTGCTGTCGGAAGAAGCGCTGAGGGCCCTGGAATCCGGAGGACAAGCTGGAAGTGGTCGCCGGCGCCATCGCGGCGGTGATCCGCTTACGAAGGCCCCCTCTCCCAGACACCGTACTGCTGGAAATGCGCATGCCGGGCTAAAGGTGGTTCATTTCTTCACCGCGAAGCCCTGGTTCGTCAGGTCCACCTTGCCGAGGTCCAGTCCGAGGGACGCGGTCCCCTGCTGAAGGCCCTGGCCAAACTCGGCACGGCTGTTCGGGTCTTCCTTGCGCGCTTCAGCGAACGCACCAAACATCACCGTGTGCAGAAGCAATGATTCCGCCATTTCCTGCTTGTGGGCGTCGTTCATGCCCGCCACGTCGGGCAGTGAGCGCAGCAGGGGGGCGAAACTGGTCGCGAAGTCCCACCACCTGCGCCCGTGTCGGCTGGTCCGTCCGGCTGCGCGTCATGAGCCAGGCCTAACTCCACTACACCGCCCACACGTCCGCAGGTGGTGGAACTCATTCCAAAGCGCGTTTTGACTTCCTGGTCTACCGCCGCGAAGACACCGGTGCCCGTGAAGACCTTCTTCCACTCCGCGCCCGCTTCGGGGCTGAGCCTGCCCATTTCCTGCACGAACGCTTGAATGACCTTCTGCCGCACGGCGGGAGACGCCCAGAAGGTCAGCGTGGCGGAATTGACGCCTGGTGCGGGTTTTGGCGGAGTGGCGGCGCTGGGCTTTGCGGATCCATTGCCTGCGGTCGGGGTGGTGCCCACCCCATTCATCAGTTTGAAGGTGGAGCTCGAGCGCGCTGAATCTCCCCTGCGCGCTGACGTGCGCCGAGCTTGAGAGGAGCGCCGTGATCAGGACCAATTGCCGCTTGAACACGCTTCCTCCAGGTAGACTGACTGGTTCTGCCTACACCCCGTCATGCGCGTGACGCTCTCCTTTCCATGCTTGAATGACAGCGTCTTCAGAATGTGCTCATATGCAGCGCGCCTTGAGGGGAGAGTCGCGCGGATGCGCTCCGGGCGTGTGCCTCTCGGCGTCTCCGGCGGACGTCCTCTTCCCGGGTGCGTTTCGCGGCGGCACCAGAGCCGCCTTTCCCCCTTTGGCCAGCTGCTGGACCGCCCCCTGCCCTGTGGGGTTGGGTACGCCCGGCTCGGCCAGGAGCCCCGAGCCTCTGCCGTTGTGGGGGTTTTCCCCCGAATGCCGTGCGTTACGTCTGTGCCCGCCATCACCGTGGAGAAGCGCGTCTGGGCGTGCAGCTCAGGCGGCCGAAAGAAAACCCGGCAGCTGGGCCGGGAAGATGAACTCCAAACTGGTCTTTCTGGTTTCAGGCCAAGGGACGTGCCCGCGCCCCAGGAGGACGTGCCCGGAGCACGCAGGCCCCTGGTTCAACTCTACGCGCCTCGCCCGTGCCCACGTCCCCCCTCGCTTCCGCCGGGTAGGCCGGTGCCCACGCGCCTTCAGCCACGATGCCGCCGGATTATACAGACCCACGCCAAACTTATGGACGGCCATTCACGACGGTAAACGGTGCCGCGCTCCAGCAGAGGTTCCTCGGCGTCCCGGTGACCGGGGAGCTTCTCACCGCTCAGCACCCTACCCCGGCAACTTGCCACAACCGCACCCTGGTGTTCCTGGAGGCGAACGTTCAGCACGTCCCCGTATTCCCCGGTGACCCAGACGCGGTGGCCCAGATGCAGTGGCGCGGACCCGGTGGTGCGGTCCGTTGATCAGGAACGGCGCAAAATTGACGTTCTGTTATTATGAGGATTCTGGCTCATCCGTAATGAAATCGTGGGCTGACCCAAACGGACGGGCAACGCTGCGCAGCAGCGAGAGTGGGAAACGACACCGAGGCGTGGAATCACCGGAGCGGACGGAACGCATGATCCGGAATCCGCATCACAGGGTCTTGTGGCTGACCTATTGGGCCGCGCGTGAAGAGGTTCTCGCACGTCATATGGATGAAGCGGCGATACAGCCGCATGGATTGGCCGGTCCCGCTGCTGTTCCCCGCTGCGGTACGGCTGCTGTTCCCGCACAGCCTGCCGGCCAGATGGCGCTCAGGGGCCGGAACCCCACCGTCAAGGGAGGGCCCTCACAACGCCGCGAGCGCTTGGCGACGCCCCAGCAGTCCGAGGGCGTCTGCGATCAGTTCCAGAGAGCGCCGCCGCCGGGCAACGTCGGCGACGACCGTGCTGACCATCAGCTCATTGACGTTCAGGCGCCGGGCCAGCGCCGTCAGTTCTGCCCGTACACGGTCTGGCGTGCCGTGCAGAGGCGCGAACGGCCGCAGCTTCTCCTCTTCCTCAGGCGTGAAGGTGTGCGCGCGCGCCTCTTCGACCGTGGGGGCAGGCCTGCGCTCTCCATTCAAGCGGCGCAAGAAGGCGAGCTGAGAGGCGCGCGCGAGGCCCTCGGCGAGTTCCGCCGTGTCCGCCGCAATGACCGATACGGTGGCGACGGCGTAGGGAAACGGAAAGGCCACCGACGGAACGAAGTGTTCCCGGTAGGTCCGCACGGCCGCCTCAGACTCCAGCGGGCTGAAGTGGTGCGCCGCGGCGAAGCCCCGTCCGTGGCGTGCCGCGATTCCCGCGCTGAGCTGTCCAGATCCGAGCAGCCACACCGGCGGGAGGGGCGCACCTTCGGGAGACGCCCTCACGTCAAACAGTGGATGGTCGGGCGCGAAGGGTGAGGGGGCGACCTCCGCGTAGCCTTCGAGCTCTTCCACCTGCCGCCCGATGTCGTCCGCCGCCCGCAGGCGGTCCTCACTGCCGCGCAGGGCGAGGGCGCTGCGCGGATCCATCTTGGGGGCGCGCCCGATGCCCAGGTCAATTCGGCCTGGCGTAAGGGCCTCCAGGGTGCGGAAGACCTCGGCGACCTTGAGGGGCGCGTAGTTCGGCAGGAGCACCCCGCCCGACCCCACGCGGATGCGCCGGGTGCGCGCCGCGATGACGCCGATAAGCACCTCGGGCGCGACGCCCGCGAACCCCGGCATGTTGTGGTGTTCTGCCAGCCAGAAGCGGGCGTAGCCGAGCGCCTCGGCGAGGTCAGCGTACTCCAGCGTCTGACGTACGGCGTCCGCACCCGTCCCGCCCTCCGGCACAGGCGATACGTCGAGAACCGACAGCGTGAGGCTCAAGCGCCCACCTCCTCCGCCTGGGCAGGGACGGGTTGGCGTAGCCCGAGGTGGTCGCGCAGGGTCGCTCCCGCATATGCGGTGCGAAACAGGCCCCGGCGCTGCAACTCCGGCACGGCGAGGTCCACGAAGTCGTCGAGGTCGTTCGGAAAGAGGGTTGGGCTCAGCAGGAAGCCGTCGCTGGCTCCCGCTTCCAACCAGGTCTGGATGTGGTCCGCGACCTGCGTAGGCGTTCCGACCAGAGAGGGGCGCGGCGCGGTGCGCTCCACCAACTGCCGGGGCGTGAGCCCCTCTTCACGCGCCTGCGCGGTCCAGCGCTCCAGCAGGGGGCCATTGACTTCCGGGGCCGTCACATCGGGGTCGGGAAAGGCAGCGTCAAGGTCCACGCCGTCAAAGTTGGCGCCGCTCGGCTCGCTCAGCAGGTAACGCACGACGCCGTCGGTGAGGAGCAGCGCCCGGTAGCGCGCCGCCTTCGCGTGCGCTTCCTCCTCGGTCGGCGCGACGATGACCGAAAGGCCTGGCAGAATCCGCACGTCATTCCGAGACCGGCCCAGCGCGGCGAGGCGGCGCGTGAGGTCGCCGGCGTACTCCAGCGCGTCTTCCAGGCGGCGGTGGGGGCTAAACACCACGTCCGCAATGCGCGCGGCGAGGTCGCGCCCGTCCGGCGACTGCCCCGCCTGGATGATGATGGGCCGTCCCTGCGGTGGACGGGGCACGTCGAGCGGACCGGCAACCTTAAACCACCGGCCGATGTGGTTGAGGGGCCGGGCTTCTCCGCCCGAGTCCCACAGCGCCTGCACCAGGGCCACGAATTCACGCGCGCGGTCGTAGCGGGTGGCGTGTTCCAGGTGGCGTTCGCGGCTGTGGTTGAAGGCAATGCCGTCACCGCCCGCATCCTTCGCCGCCGAGTTGCTGAAGCTGGTCACGACGTTCCACCCGGCCCGCCCACCGCTTACATGGTCGAGCGAGGCAAGCTGCCGGGCGAGTTCGTACGGCTCGTTGTAGGTCGTCGAAAGCGTCGCGGCGAGCCCGACCTTCTGCGTCACCGCGGCCAGAGCGGGCAGCAGCGCCAGGGTGTCTGGACGGCCGTTCACGATGGGACCGAAAAAGCGTCCCTGGTGCTCGCGGACCATCAGGCCCTCCCCGAAAAAGACGAAGTCGAAAAGGCCCCGCTCGGCGGTGCGGGCAAAGCGCACGTAGGTCTGGAAGTCGGTGAGGTCGGCGTGTTCCTCGGCGCGCCAGGCGATGGTGTGGCCGACGCCCTGCAGGAAGACGCCGAGGTGGATTTGACGGGCGTGAGGGGGGATCATGCGGTCCTCCGGGCATAGCGGCTCTCGGGCCGGGTGAGGCCGAGGTGGTGGCGCAGGGTGAGGCCGTCGTAGGCGGTGCGGGCGAGGCCACGCCACGTGAGTTCAGGCACCGCGAGGTCAACGAAGCGCGTCAGGCCGTCTGGCAGGTTTGGAGGGAAAATGTGCAGCCCGTCAGCGGCACCCGCCGCGACCCAGGTTTCGGCCATGTCCGCAAAGGCCTCCGGCGTGCCCACAAAGCGCTGCGCGCGCGGCCACCCGCTTTTCTGGGCCGCCCGCGCTTCCCAGTCCTCCGCCAGGGCCTGCGCCTCAGCGTCGCTCTCCGCGAGGACCGGCAACACCGCCCGCAGCACGCGGAGTTCACGCCCCTGCCGCTCTGCTTGCGCGCGCAGATCCGCGCGCGTCCGTGCCCCCGCATCCACGTCCTCCCGGTGCAGCACCAGCACGTCCGCGACTTCGGCGGCGGGTGGCCCGCCGCCGAAGTCGCGCTCCAGCCCCACCACCACGACCTGCCCCTGCGGAGGACGGGGCGTGAGCTGCGGGCCGCGTACCCGGAAGTGCTGGCCCTGGTGGTGAATGTGGTGCAGCCGCTCGGGATCCAGGTACAACCCCCGCGCGCGGTCGGCGATCACCGCGCCGTCTTCCCACGAGTCCCACAGCTTTCGGCTCACGTCCACGAACTCGGCGGCGCGCGCCTGCTGCCCGTCGGGAGTGGGTCCAGGGCCGTAGTTGCGCGCCTCGGCCAGGGCGCCGCTGGTTGAGGCCTGCCAGGCCGCCCGCCCACCGCTCACGAAGTCGAGGGTGGCGAGTGCGCGCGACACGGCGAACGGCTCGGCGTGGGTGGTGGGCACCTCGGCGGCGAGGCCGACGAAGCGCGTCTCGGGCGCAAGGCGGGACAGCACGGTCAGGGCGTCCAGGCGGCCCGCCGGGGCAGCGTCCGTGCGTGCGCGTCCGTCGCCCAGCAGCACGAAGTCAAGGTGGCCGCGCTCGGCGGTGAGCACGAGGTCGCGGTAGTGCGCGAGGTCCGCGAGGCGGGTGGGGTCAGGCCGGGGAGCGCCGGGATGGAAGCCCGGGCCGTCAATGCTGGCGCTCAGAATCAGTTGGGTCATGGAGTCTCCCCTCTCGTCAGGGCGGCGCGGGCGAGGTGCACCCAGAAGGTGGCGGCGCGCGGCAGCACGCCATCGTTGAAGTCGTAACGGGGCGAGTGAAGCGGGGCCGAGTTGCCGTTGCCGATCCACACGTAGGCCCCGGGCCGCTCCCGCAGCAGGAAGGCGAAGTCCTCGGCGGCCATCAGCGGCGGGAGGTCGGCGCGCACGCCGGCCTCACCGAACGCGCCTTGCAAGACGCCGCGCACAAAGGCTGCCTCCCGCGGGTCGTTGACCGTTGCGGGGTAGGAGCGGGTGTAGGTCACGCGGGCCTCCACGCCGTGCGCCTGGGCAACGCCCGCCGAGACGCGCCGCAGACCCGCCTCCAGCAGGTCACGCACCTCCTCGGTGTAGGCACGCACCGTGCCGCGCACCTTCACCTCGTCGGGAATGACGTTGAGCGCCTCACCCGCTGAGAGCTGCGTGACCGACACCACCCCCGGCGAGAGGGGACTCAGGCTGCGGCTCACGAGCGTTTGAAGCGTCCCGATCAGGGCGCCCGCCGCCACCACCGGGTCGCGCGCCTCGTGCGGCAAGGCCGCGTGGCCGCCCACACCGCGCAACACGACCTCGAAGCCGTCGGCACTCGCCATGACCGGTCCGTCCAGGACGGCAAACTGCTCGGCGTGCAGGCCAGGAATGTTGTGCAGGCCGTACACCGCTTCCACCGGGAAGCGGTCAAGCAGTCCGGCGTCCAGCAGCGCCTTGGCGCCTGCCCCTCCCTCCTCGGCAGGCTGAAATACGAAGACCATGGTGCCGGGCAGGTCGCCCGCTTCCGCCAGCACCCGCGCTGCCAGCAGCAGCGCCGTGGTGTGCCCATCGTGCCCACAGGCGTGCATCTTGCCCGGCACCCGGGAAGCGTACGGCAGCCCGGTCTCCTCGGTCACGTTCAGCGCGTCAAGGTCGGCGCGCAGGGCGACGGCGCGCGTTCCAGGACCCCGCAGCACGCCGACCACGCCTGTACCCGCGAGGCGGTGCACTTCCAGCCCAGCGCTCGCCAGTTCCTCTGCAACGATGTTGGCGGTGCGGACCTCCTCGTAGGCTGTCTCAGGAAAGCCGTGCAGGTGGTGGCGCAGGGCCACGAAGGCGGGCAGATGCCGCTCCAGCGCGGTGACGAGGTCCTGTTCGCGGGATAGGGTGGTCATCCGCCCACCCCCACAGGCTCGCGCGCCGGGTTCCACACCTCACTCTTCACGGCGCGGCGCAGCGCCGGCGCGACCTCCTCCGCGAAACGCTGGAGCTGCTCGGACTGCTCCGCCTCGCTGAGGCCGTCCACGCCAATCGCCAGCACAGTATTTCCGAAAGCTGCCTGGTAGCGCAGCAATTTGTCCGTGACCTGCTCGGGGCTGCCCACCAGGATGGGGCCGTTCCCGACGTTGTCCTCCAGGGTGGCGAAGGGCGAGCGGTTGTGCTGCGCGGCGGCGCTGCGCGAGAAGGCGTCGTGGTAGGGGCGGTAGCGCCGGATGGCCTCATCGGTGGTGTCCGCGAGGTACAGCGCGCCCGCGCCCGCCCCCACCACCGCCCGCACGGGGTCATGACCGTAATGCGCGAGGCGCTCTCGGTAATGGTCGATCAGCGCCTTGTACTTGGCAAGCGGATGAAAGGCGTTCGCGGAGAAGATCGGTTCACCGTATAGGGCGGCGAGTTCGGTGCTGCGCTCGCTCGACGCGCTGCCGTGCCACACCGGAATGGGGGACTGAAGGGGCCGGGGCTGCGTGGTCACGCCCGAGAGGGGTGGGCGGTACTTACCCCCCCAGGTCACGTCCTCCTCACGCCATAGGCGGCGCAGCAGCCCGTAGCGCTCGGCGAGTGAATCCCACTGCTCTTCCTCGGGCACGCCGAAGAGGGGGTAGTGGCGCGGGTCGTTGCCCTTCCCGATGATCAGGTCGAGCCGTCCGCCGGACAGCTGGTCGAGGGTCGCGTACTCCTCCGCGACGCGCACGGGGTCGAGGACGCTCAGCACCGCCACCGTGGTTAGCAGGCGCACCCGGCGGGTCCGCGCCGCGATGGCGGCCAGCAGCACGGCGGGCGAGGACGACAGGAAGGGCGCGCCGTGCCGCTCGCCCACCCCGAAGGCGTCGTACCCGAGCGCCTCGGCGAGCTCCGCCTGCCGTACCAGGTTCTCGAACTTCTCGGCGGCACTGAAGTGTTCGCCGGTTACGGGGTTAGGAGCATTGACCACCAGGCTCAGCACCGCGATCTTCACGAGGCCACCTCAGGCCGCGCAAGGGCAGCGGGCAGGTCTTTCTGGTAGGCGAGCACCCGGTCCCAAGTCCCGGCAAAAATTGGGATGCGGCGGTAGCCCACGCGCTCGTACAGGGCGGCGGCCTCGGGTTGGAGGGGGCCAGTCTGAAGCTTGACGCGCGGATAGCCGAACTGCTCGGCGAGCCGCTCAAGTTCCGTGAGGACCGCCTGCGCGACTCCCCGGCGGCGGTAGGCGGCGCGGGTGTACATGCGCTTGACCTCCACGCTCCCGTCGGCGAGTGGGCGGATCGCGCCGCATCCGGCAGGTACCCCGTCCACGCGGGCGATCACAAAGGCGGCGCGCGGCACCTCAACGTTCTCCGGCGCGAAGCCCGCGCGGCCATCACCCACGTTGTACAGGGCGGCGAGTTCGGCGCTGAGTTCGTCAATCAGGGTCACGGCGTCTGGGCTGCGGATATCCTCGGCGCGAGCGGTCACGGTCATGGGCGGCTCCTCTCCCTTTTCTTGAGGCGGCGTCACTTCAGGGTGGCGCGGCGGTAGTCGATGTACGAGGCGTGCCAGTACGGCACCTCGCCCTGAAGACGGTTGGACTTCACGTAGGCCGAGACGGGGTAATACAGCGTCAGCAGCGGCAAATCCGTTTGCAACTGGTCTTGCACCTGGCGGTAGAGCGTTTTGCGCCTGAAGGCGTTCTGCTCGGTACGGGCGCGGGCGAGCCACCCGTCCACCTTGGCGTTCTTGTAAAAGGCATAGTTGTTGACCGGAATTTCCTTCGAGTCGAAGTACTGGGTGAAGGCGAAGTCCGCGTCCAGCGAGGTCGGGCCGTCGGTCATCAGGAAGAGTTCGGCGTGGTCCGGTTTTTGCAGGGCTGAGCGGTAGGCCGCAAAGTCCGAGGTCTGAATGTTCACGGTCAGGCCCACCGCCGCAAGGTTGAACTGGACCGCCTGGGCCAGGCGGCGGCTGGAAGCGTCGTTGGTGGCGACCAGGGTCAGGGTGCTCCCCAGCTTCACACCCGCCTCGGCGAGCCGTTTGCGGGCGTCAGTCGGGTCAAAGGCGATGCCCTTGACCGTCTTGGACGCGCCGAACACGATGTCGGGGATGGGGGCCTCGCCGCGTGCCCCGAGGTCACCCAGCAGCGTCTTCACAATGGCGTTCCGGTCCACCGCGCGCGCGATGGCCTGCCGCACGCGCACGTCCTTGGTAATCCCACTCGCCGTGTTGAAGCCGAGGTAAGCCGTTGCGAAACTGGTGCGGCGGCGCACCACGAAGTTGGGGTCTTTCGCAAACTCTGTCAGGACATTCGGGGTGACGCTCGCCAGCAGGTCCACCCGCCCGCTTTTCAACTCAGCGATCTGCGTCACCTCGTCGGGAATGGTGCGGATGACGATGCGGCGGATCCTGGGCTTGGGGCCCCAGTACAGCGGGTTGGCGACGAGCACGATCTGGTTGCCGGGGTCCCAGCGGTCAAGCTTGTACGGCCCGGTGCCCACAGGGGTGCGCGCAAAGTCCGTGCCCAGCTTCTGCACCGCTGTGGGTGAGACGATCACCGGGTTAAAGATTGCCAAGTTGCCCAGCAGCGGCGCGTAAGGGTACTTGAGGTTCAGGTCCACGGTCGCGTCATTCACGACCCGCACGTCCCTGAGGGCGCTCAGGATAAAGGCGTTGGCGGCCCTGGTCGCGGGGTCCACAAAGCGGTCCAGTGAGAACTTCACAGCGGCGGCGTTCAGCGGCGTGCCGTCCGAGAACTTGACGCCTTTGCGCAGGGTAAAGCGCCAGGCGGTGGGGCTGAGCTGCTTCCACGAGGTCGCCAGGCGCGGCACCAAAGCGTTGGTCTGGGGATCGCGGAACACCAGGCCCTCGTAGATCTGGCTGGTGGCGCGGTAGGTGATGCCCTGATTGGCGACCGTGGCGTCCAGGGTGGGCGGGTCGGCATTCACGGCGATGGTGAGGGTGTCCCCCTCGGCGCGGGCGACGGGGAGGGCGGCAAGCAGGGCCAGAGTGAGCAGGGTTCGCTTCATAGGTTCTCCATTCAGAGGCGTTTTGAAGCTCAGCGCGGCCGGGCGGTCCCGTGGGCGCGGGACAGGAAGGTGGCGATCTCACGGGCGCCCTGCACGAAGGCCACCTCACCCGCGCGGCGCACGAGGTCGTCTTCCGGGTGGTCATCCCCCAGCACCAGGACGGGCGCGGACTGGTTTGCCTCCCCGAGCAGCGCGACCAGCGCTGGACGAGGCCGTGGGAAATTCAGGTGGCGGACATCAAGGTGGTCGCGCAGCTCTGGGGCATAGGTCAGCAGGCCCTCGATCTGCGCCGAGTGCGGGCAGTACGAGGCGATATCGCCTTCGCTGACATCGGGCTTGAGCAGAAAGAGGGTGTCGCGGTTCAGGGGAGCGGTCAAGGTGGGTCTCCTTTCCGTTCAGCGGCGGGCACGCGGGTCCAGCGCGTCGCGCAGGCCGTCGCCAAGCAGGTTCACGGCGAGAACCGTGAGGGTGATCATCAGTCCTGGAAAGACTTCCAGCCACCACGCCTGCGGCAGCTGGGAGCGTCCGCTGGCGAGCATCTCGCCCCAGTCACTGGTGGGCGGCTGAACCCCCAGGCCGAGGAACGACAGGGAAGCGGTGGCGAGGATCGCGCCGCCGACGCCGAGGGTGGACTGCACGATCAGGACGGGAGCCACGTTCGGCAGCAGGTGCCTCCACAGGACCCGCCAGGTGGATGTGCCGAGGGCACGGGCGGCCTCCACGAACTCGCCTTCGCGCAGGCGAAGCACCTCCGCGCGTACCAGACGGGCATACACCGGGATGCCCACCACCCCAATCGCCAGGACGGCGTTTGAAAAACTCGGCCCGAACAGCCCGACGATGGCGAGCGCCAGCAGCACGCCTGGAAACGCCAGCAGCACATCCACCAGCCGCATCAGAAGGGTATCAGCGAGGCGTCCAGCCCCGCCCGCAATCAGCCCGATCAGCGTGCCGACCGAACTGGCGAGCAGTACCGGCAGGAACCCGGACAGCAGCGAGACTCGCCCGCCGTACAGCACCCGCGTCAGAACGCTGCGGCCAAACTCATCCGTACCGAAAGGGTGGCCCGGGCCGGGCGGCAACAGCCGGTTTTGCCAGTTCTGCGCGTTGGGGGCGTCCGGCGCAAGGAGGGGTGCAGCGAGCGCGACGAGCACCAGGGTCGCCAGCAGCGTCCCGCCAATCCATACGGCCCGGCTGCGACGCAACCCCGCCAGGACGGGATGCAGCCGGCGGCGAGGCGCGCGTTGGGTCGGAGCAGTGGCGAGGCGGGGCAGGCTACGCATACTGCAACCGGATCCTGGGGTTGAGCGCTGCGTAGAGCAGGTCCACGGTGAGGTTCACGAGGGTGTAGAGCACGGCCGTGAAGATTACGATGCCTTCGATCAGCGGCAGGTCGCGCGAGGCGATGGCCTGGACGGTGAGGCGGCCCAGGCCCGGCCACGCAAAGATCGTTTCCGTGACGGCGGCCCCCGACAGCAGCGCGCCGAATTCCAGGCCGATCACGGTCACGATGGGTACCAAGGCGGAACGCAGGGCGTGGCGGGTCACGACGCGCGATTCGCGCAGGCCCTTGGCGCGGGCCGTGCGCACATAGTCTTGGTCAAGGGTCTCCAGGAGGCTGGCGCGGGTCATCCGCGCGATCAGGGCGACCGAGGCGAAGGTGAGGGTTGCGGTGGGCAGCACGAAATATTCCGGACCGCCGCTGCCGGAGGGCGGAAGCCAGCCCAGGCCGAGCGCAAAGGCCAACATCAGCATGATGCCCAGCCAGAAGGTGGGTACGCTCACGCCGAGCAGGGCGAGGCCCATGACCAGCAGGTCCGCGGGGCTCCCCCGCCTCAGCGCCGCGATCACCCCGAGCGGCACGGCGATGAGGGCCGCGAGGAACACTGCCACGACGGTGAGTTGCAGCGTGTAGGGAAAGCGCGCGGCGATCTCCTCCACCACAGGCCGCTGGGTGCGCAGGGACACGAGGTCGCCGCCCGCCAGTTTCTCCATAAACGCCCCGTACTGCACGTACCAGGGGCCGTCCAGACCGTACTGGCGACGCAGCTGCGCGAGTTGCGTGGCCGAGATCCCGCCGAGTTCGTCCCCCACCAGCGCGGTGAGGGGGTCGCCGGGCGTGAGCCGCAGCAGGCCAAAGACCAGCAGCGTCACGCCGAGCAGCACGGGCAAGGTCCCCGCCAAGCGCTTGAGGGCAAAGGTCAGCACGGGCGCTCCAGCGGACCGTCGGGCTTCATTTCAGGCTCGCCCGGAAGAGTTCGAGGGTGGTGTTCTGCACCTCGCCTACCAGGCGGTCGCTGGTGACGTAGATGTTGTACGGGTAGGCGAGCGTGAGGACCGGGAGGTCGCGGTTGATCTGCTGCTGTGCCTGCTGGTAAAGGATGACCCGGCGCGCCGCGTTGCCGCTGCCACGGGCCTCGTCGAGCAGCCGGTCCACGGTGGCGTTCTTGTACGCCGCGTGGTTGTTGAGGGGAATGTTGCTCGAATGGAAGCGCCCGTACAGCCCGGTGTCGGCGTCGCGTGAGACCGGCGTCCACCAGTAGATGAAGAGTTCCGGGTGATCGGGTTTTTGCACGGCCGAGATATAGGCGCCGAAGTCCAGGGGCCGCACGTCCACGGTCAGGCCCACTTGCTGCGCGCTGAACTGCACCGCCTGCGCGAGCTTGGTAAAGAGGGTGGTGTTGGGCGTGATGAGGGTCAGGCGCGTACCGGGCGCGACGTTGGCCTCGCGCAGCAGGCGGCGGGCCCTCTGCGGATCGTAGGCGACGGGGCTGAGGTTCTTCGCGGCCCCGAAGACGCGCGGCGTGATGGGCGCGACGCCCGTTTCGGCCGTGCCCTTCAGCAGCGAGTTCACAATGCCGCCCCGGTCGATGGACGCCGCAATGGCCTGACGCACCTTGAGGTCTTTGCTGAGGCCCTGGGCCGTGTTAAACCCCAGGTAAACCTGCGTGGCACCAGGCTGCTTTTTCACCGTGACGCCCCGGCTCTTCTCCACGTCCCCGACGGCCTCGGCAGGCACGCTCGACAGCACATCGAGGCGCCCGGCCTTGAGCTCAATCACCTGGGTGGCCGATTCGGGAATGATGCGGAACACCACCGTGCCGATCTTGGGCGCGCCCTGCCAGTAGTCCTTGAAAGCGCGCAGGGTCACGGTGTTGCCGGTAGTCCACCCGTCAAAGGCGAAGGGTCCGGTGCCGACCGGATGGCGCGAGAAGTCCTTGCCGTATTTCTTCACGGCAGTCGGAGAGACGATGCCCGTCAAGGGGTGGGTGAGCGTCGGTACGAGCGGCGCGAAAGGCGCGCCCGTTACGATATCGACCGTATCGTCGTTCACCACGCGCACCTCCTTGATGGCGCTCAGTTGGAAGGCGTTGGGCGCTTTGAAGGCCGGGTCGAGGATGCGGTCGAGCGTGAACTTCACGGCAGCGGCGTTGAAGGGCGTGCCGTCCTGAAACTTCACCCCACGGCGCAGGGTGAAGCGCCAGGTGACGGGACTCAGCTGTCTCCAGGCCGTCGCAAGGCGGCCCTTCAGTTGCCCGTCCGTGTAATCACGGTACAGGAGCGTATCGAAGACCTGAGCGCTGACGCCAAAGGTGTAGGCCTGGTTGCCGAGGTTGGGGTCCAGGGTGGGCGGGTCCTGGTCAAGGGCGATGGTGAGGGTATCTGCCTTCTGTGCGGCGGCGCTGGAAAGCAGCGCGGCGAGGCTCAGGGCGAGGAAGCGGGGCTGGCGCACGGGTTCTCCTGGAGAAAAAGGGGGTGTTGCTGCCCGCGCCGGGGAACCGGGCGGCGCGAGACCACGCCCCTGGGAGGTGTGGCCTGTCCGTCACGGCGGCAGACAACCAGTCAGGTGCCCGCCCGGGGGCGAAAGGCAACGCTGCTGCCGGAACACGGGCTGCTCTGCGGTGGAACTCAAGAAGATTACAAACTCTATCAACTAATGTGGCAGCGCAGGCGGTGGCCAACGGGCAGACGACGTTGCGCTGCCCGAAGGTTCAGGGCCCTCACAGCACATAAGGTGGAGCGGGAGCTGGCCACGCTTTAACGGCGTTTTCCCAACTCGGCTTGTGGCAGCGCGCCCTTCCGTGGAACGTTTCCCCACAAGTGCAGGGTGTCCACCGCTGTGGGGAGAGGGGCGTCCCTCAAGCGCGGGGCAGAGGTCTTGTTCTCGTCCCCTCTGGCCAGGGTGGTGGGCAGGGTGCCCCGCCGCCGGGCAATTGGGCAGACGTGAAATCTCCGTTGTCGCGCCCCAGAGAAAGGGGAATGGACGACACGCCGGCAGCTGGGCTCAACGCCGACATCGCAACATGCACATGAAGCGTTCCTTTCCGGGAGAAAGCCGTGGGCAGCTTCCTGGTCCTATCGTTCCCGTCTGTTTCGGGCAGGCAGAGAGCACCGCGGAGTCCCGACCGCACAAGACCTGTTCAACAACAGCAGGGGTAACCCGGCCGAGGGGCTTGTGTCTGGCGGTGAAAAAGGCTCGTCGTCAAGGGTCTCCTGGTTGCTGCGGCGTCGTGGGGCCTGTTCCCTCGGCCGCTCTGGATAAGGCCCGTTTCCGGGTTGCTGTTACCGTAGACCAGTTGATAAAAGTTGTCAACTACTTCAATGGCCTACCACTCATTTTGTTGCAGCCGGGGAGGTGAGGAAAGCGCGAGCGGCAGGACGGCGCCGCTCTCGACCGTAGGATGCCAGAGGTGCTGCAAGCAGCGTTCGTACGTCACGCCCGCCAGAAGGTCAAGGGCCAGATCCGCCGCAGTGAAGCGGGAAAGCAGCAGGTGGGTGGCCTGGCGCAGTTCCTCGTACACGTCCCGCCGGATGCGGCAGGAAGAGGCCTGATCGCACTGTGTGGGGCTGCTGAGGCTCACGCAGGACAGGGGGGCAACGGGCCGTTCCAGAAGGCGGACGACGTCGCGGAGCGTGATGTCTGAGGCAGGCAGGGCCAAACGGTATCCCCCAGAGGTACCGCGTTTGGAAAGCACGATCTCGCCCCTTACCAGGCACGCCAGGACGCGCACCAGAAAGGTCCGGCTCAGGCCTGTGCGCTGACAGATTTCTCCCGCGTTGACCCAACGGTCTGGGTGCGCGGCAAGGTATCCAACGGCCTGAAAGGCATGTACGTCGAGGCTGGAAAGGCGCATGGACCCTACTGTAAGGGTTTTAAACAAGTTGTTGACAAGAATTGTAATTTTGTCCATGATGACCCTACAACCTCATCTTGGACGCGCTCAGTGCGTGTCCTCCTCCCCTGTTCTGGTGGAGGCGCCCGCGCTCTGCCGCTGCCTCCTCCCCTCTCCGGACCAGCGTCACGCGCTTGTTCGTCCTCTCCCTCGCGCCTTGCTCAGGAGTTTTTCGTGAAACGACTCTTTATCGCTGCCCTCCTCACCGGTACCGCGGGTGCGGCCAACATCTCGCTGCTCAACGTGTCCTACGATCCCACGCGGGAGTTGTACCAGGACATCAACGCCGCCTTTGCCAAGCAGTGGCAGGCGAAGACCGGAGACGTGCTCAAGGTCAACAACTCCCACGGGGGCAGTGGCGCGCAGGCACGCAGCGTTATTGACGGTCTGGAAGCCGATGTGGTGACCCTCGCGCTGGGCTACGACATCGACGCCATCGCGGACAAGGGGCTCCTCGCAGAAGACTGGCAAAAACGGCTCGCCTACAACAGCAGTCCCTACACCAGCACCATCGTGTTTCTCGTCCGCAAGGGCAATCCCAAAGGCATTAAAGATTGGGCAGATCTGGTGAAGCCTGGCGTGCAGGTCATCACGCCGAACCCAAAAACCAGTGGGGGGGCCCGCTGGAACTTTCTGGCGGCCTGGGGCTGGGCCGTGAAAAAGTACGGGGGCGAGGCGGGCGCCAAAGACTACGTCACCAAACTCTTCAAGAATGTCCCCGTTCTGGATTCGGGCGCGCGCGGCAGCACCACCACCTTTGTGGAGCGCGGCATCGGTGACGTGCTGATCGCCTGGGAGAATGAGGCGCTGCTCGCCACCCGGGAACTCGGTGAGGGCAAATTCCAGATCGTCGCGCCCAGCCTCAGCATCCTGGCCGAGCCGCCAGTCACCGTGGTGGACAAGAACGTCGCCAAACACAAGACGGAGAAGGTTTCCAAAGCGTACCTGCAGTTTCTGTATTCCGCCGAAGGGCAGGAAATCATCGGGAAGAACTACTACCGCCCACGGTCGCAGGCCGTCGCCAAGAAGTACGCCGCGCAGTTCCCCAAGGTCAACCTCTTTAGCATTGCGCAGTTTGGTGGCTGGCGGGCCGCCCAGAAGAAGTTCTTCGCGGACGGTGGCGTCTTCGACCAGGTCTACACGGGACGTTAAGCCAGACCGTGACCACGATCTCTCCTGCTTCTCGGCAGGCCCGCAGGCACGTCCTGCCGGGCCTGAATCTCACGTTGGGCTACGCGGCGCTGTACCTCAGCCTGATCGTTCTGATTCCCCTCGCCGCCCTGGTGCTGAAGGCCGCTGGTCTCGGCCTGGAAGGTTTTTTCAACGCCGTCACCACGCCGCGCGTCCTGTCGGCGCTGCGCGTATCGTTTACCACCGCGCTTGTGGCCTCGCTGATCAATGTGCCCACCGGCCTGCTGATCGCCTGGACCCTGACGCGCTACCGGCTGCCTGGACGCCGCCTGATTGACGCCCTGATTGATCTGCCCTTCGCCCTGCCCACCGCCGTGGCGGGTATCACGCTCACCACCCTGCTGGCCCCCAACGGTTGGGTCGGGGCACCCCTGGGGGCAGTGGGTGTCCGGGCGGCCTACACGCCGCTGGGGATTGTGATCGCCCTCGTGTTCATCGGTCTTCCCTTTGTGGTCCGCAGCCTGCAACCGGTGCTGGAGGATATGGGACGTGAGCCCGAGGAAGCGGCGCTGAGTCTGGGGGCCACGCCGGCGCAGACTTTTTTCCGCGTGATTCTCCCCGCGCTGTTCCCCGCCCTGCTCAGCGGCTTTACGTTGGCCCTGGCGCGCACCATCGGCGAATACGGATCGGTGGTGTTTATCAGCGGCAACCTGCCCTTCAAAACCGAGATCGCGCCCCTCCTGATTGTCGGCAAGCTCGAGCAGTACGACTACGCCGGTGCAGCGGCCGTCGCCGTCGCCATGCTCGTGGTTTCGGTGGTGCTGCTGCTCTCGGCGAATGCGGTGCAGGCCCGGCTGGGTCAGCGGGGCGCCCGGTGAGGCGGCCGCCCTCCCGTTCCCTGGGCGCCCGCCTCTGGCCCGTCCTGATGTGCGGGCTGACCCTGCTGCTGGTGGGGTTGCTGCTGCTGTTGCCGCTCGCCTTGGTCTTTGTGACGGCCCTGCACAGCGGCCTGACGCCCTACCTGCAGGCCCTGGAGACGCCGGACGCGCTCGCCGCCGTCCGCCTCTCCCTGCTCACGGTCCTGATCGCCGTTCCGCTCAATACCGTCTTCGGGGTGAGTGCCGCGTGGGCCACCGCAAAATTCGATTTTCCAGGCCGTAGCCTGCTGCTGACCCTGATTGACCTGCCGCTGGCGGTCTCGCCCGTCATCTCAGGTCTGGTGTACGTCCTCCTGTTCGGGCGGCAGGGCTGGCTCGGCCCCTGGCTCGAAGCGCACAGCCTGAAGATCATCTTTGCCCCGGCGGGCATCATTCTGGCCACGACCTTCGTGACCTTTGCGTACGTCGCGCGCGAGCTTATTCCCGTCATGCAGGCGCAGGGCCGGGACGATGAGGAAGCGGCCCTCACCCTCGGCGCGGGTGGCTGGCAGACCTTCACGCGGGTCACCCTTCCCAACATCCGCTGGGCGCTGCTGTACGGAATCATCATGTGTAACGCCCGTGCGCTGGGAGAGTTTGGAGCGGTCTCCGTCGTCTCCGGGAAGATCCGCGGCCTGACCAATACCCTGCCGCTGCACGTGGAAATCCTCTACAACGAATACCAGACCGTGGCGGCGTTCGCCGTCGCGTCCCTCCTCGCCCTTTTTGCTTTGGTCACCCTGGGCCTGAAAACCCTGATTGAAGTTCGTACGGGAAGAGACCTATGAGCATCGATATTCAGCACATCAGCAAACGGTTCGGAACGTTCACCGCCCTGTCGGACGTGACCCTTCAGGTGCCGGACGGCCAACTGGTCGCCCTGCTCGGCCCCAGTGGCAGCGGCAAAACCACCTTGCTCCGGGTCATCGCCGGGCTTGAGTTCCCCGACGCGGGTCGGGTTCACCTGGCGGGGCAGGACGTGACGCACGCGGGTCCAGGAGAGCGCGGGATCGGCTTCGTGTTTCAACACTACGCCCTGTTCAAGCACATGAGCGTGTTCGAGAACGTCGCCTTTGGGCTCCACGTCAAGCGGGGTGCAGCCCGTCTTCCCAAGGCGGTGGTCCGCGAGAAGGTCATGCACCTGCTGCGTCTGGTTCAACTGGACTGGGCCGCCACCCGTTATCCAGCGCAACTCAGTGGTGGGCAGCGTCAACGGGTGGCCCTCGCCCGGGCACTGGCCGTGGAGCCGCGGGTCCTGCTGCTGGACGAACCCTTCGGGGCCCTCGACGCGGCGGTGAGGCAGGAACTGCGCGACTGGCTGCGCCAACTGCACGACGAGATCCACCTCACCAGCGTCTTCGTGACGCACGACCAGGCCGAGGCCATGGAAATCGCCGACCGCATCGTCGTCTTCAACCAGGGGCGAATCGAGCAGGAAGGGCCTCCGGAAAGCGTCTACGATCACCCCGCTACCCCTTTCACGTACCGCTTTCTGGGCAAAGCCAACGTGCTGCGCGAGACGGAGCGCGAGCAGACCCTGGTTCGCCCACATGACCTCACTGTGAGCACGCAGGGGCGTGAGGGCAGTCTTCCCGCGCAGGTGACGCGCATCCACATCGTGGGACCAGAAGCGCGGGTGGAGGTCCGGCGGACAGACCTGCCGGGAACCCTGGAAATTCACGCGCCGAAAGGCCACCTTCAGGGAATCGAGGTGGGACAGCGCGTACACGTCACGGCACACTGGGAGAAGACCTTCCCAAAACCCTGAATTCAAGGTGGAACGTCAACGCTGGCCCTCTGCCTGGAGCCTCTCCGGACGATGCTGGTCTCCTGAAGGCCAGTGACGACCCATACGGTTTCCGGATCATCCGTCCCCTCCGCCCGGGTGAATCCAGTTCTTTCATCACGAATGACCGGAATGCTTATCAGGTGCCGCGCAGCGGCCAACCTGGACGGTGGGCTTGCGCAGGGAGGAGCCCTCCCTGCGCAAGCCCGGTGCTGCTGATGACGTCCAGCCACAGCAGTGCCCTGGAGTCATGGAGACGGTACATCAAGGCCGCGAAGGCCCCGACCACCTGGTTGGAGCTCCCGGGAAACAGCCGCTACCCCTTGATGAACATGCCCCATCCACGGCCAGCGCCAAGTCAGCGTCACGTCCTGCGCGGGCGTGCAGTCCAGCTGCACGCCCTCTTCAGCACAGACGTCTTCCGGAACCAGGCGGAGGCTGTCCGTCTTGAAGGTGACGGACAGCGGCTGAAGCGCTGCTCGCAGCGCCGGATCAAGGGGACGAGGCGCGTGGGATTCCGGCCCTGATCGGTGCACCGAACCACCCCAGGGAAAAATACGAGAATGAACTTGCCCCTCCTGAACTGGAGGGGCGGTCGGGCGCTTCGGTGGTGGCGTGAGGCCGGTGGATCACGTGAGGCGGGCCTGACGCACGAAGGACAGCAGGTAGGCCAGGTTGAAGCGGTCACGCTCCTGTCCCTCGGCACGGGCGGCCTTGGCCTCGCGGCGACGTTGGGCTTCCGCCTGCAGTTCTTGAGCTCGGTCGTTCTGGACGTAGGGATGCACGGTGTTCTCCTCCTTACCAGTCGGCACACTCGCCCCCGGTTGTCCCTATGGTGCTCTCTCGCCCTCCTGACCACATCACCCAGGTGGCGCATTCCACACTCCGCCATAGCGCGCATTCCCGGTACGCCTGCAGCCGCTGGAGGTGGCTTTAGGGGAATAGGCGCTATGGCAGCCGATGTAGGCAGAACGGAGCGCTGGCGTGCAAGATCCGGTAGAAAAAGACGCAGGATGGACGGGCATTACGCCGCTATAAGCGGCGCTGGAAAGGAGAACGGGCCCGAAGGCATGGCTGCAGCTGTGTAGATGCGGTAACTGCGCAGCACAACAACCCTTATGTAGTACGTCTGGGTCCATTCCTGATCAGAATGGAGACTGCCAGGCCAGTCCGAGCTGTCAAGCCCGGGTCAACCCCAGGTCCAGCAAGACCGTCGAATAGTCAGGACCGGCTCGGGCGCTCTTCTCGAAGACTGAACGCTATCAAAGGCCACCAAGCCTGCACCATAAGAGCCAGTGCCGAGAGAGTTTGACCTGCCTACGCCTTTCTCCAGGAGGTTTTGATGTTTGCCCTCGGCCTGGACATCGGAAAAGATCCTCTCTACGCCCACTTACAGATCAACGACGACCTGGGACAGTCCCTTCAGGATCTTCCAAACACGCCCACCGGATTCGAGCGCCTCCTGCAGTGGGCCCAACAACACGACGTGACGCCAACGGAACTCCATGTGGTGATGGAGGCTACGGGCGTGTACTGGGAGAAGTGCGCGAATGTCCTGTTCCATGCTGGCTGCACTGTCAGCGTGGTGAACCCCACCAGCATCAAATACTTCGCCCGCACCAAACTCAAGCGGAGCAAGACAGACAAAATGGACGCGGCGGTCATTGCCCTGTACGGCGCTACGGATGCGGCCGAAACCCTGGTCACCCCCCAGCACCGCACTGCAGGAACTCAAGCAACTCGTCCGTGAACGCACGGCGTTGTGCGAAGCGCTGACCCAGGATCAAAATCGATTGCATGCTTCAGAACGTCGGCAACATGAAAGCCAGACGGTTGCGGCATTTCTCAAGACTCGCATTGCGTTATTTGGAGCATTTATCATAAGGATGCCGAAGGGTAGGCGTGCCGGAACCAAGCAGTAATGTCCTGTGCGCAAACCGCCTGCAAAGCAGTTCCAAGAGTAGAGATGAGACTGCCGATGGTTCGACAAGCCTTTGCTCTTACGACGGCTTTGATCTTGGAGAACATCAGTTCAATGGGACCCAAGTCGGGACCATAGGGCGGAAGGAACAAGAGCTGACACCCTGTGCCTCAATAATCACGCGAACAGAGGCTCGATGATGAGAGGACAGATTGTCCATGACAACGACCTGTCCTGGCTGTAAGGCAGGACAGAGCAGGTGGCGGACGTACCATTCGAACGCTAAACCATGGACCGCCCCAGTCAGGACGAACGGGACCATGGGTCCCGTAAGTTGTCGGGCGCAAATCAACGTCTGATTGCGTCCGTGATCCCTGGGAACATGGCCCTGAGCGCGCTCAGAACGGTGAGCACGGGCGTAACCACGTGTCATTGCTGTATGAAAACCACGCTCGTCCAGGAAGACCAATTGTTCCGGATGCGTGAGATAGGGAGCCAGATCATTTAGAAACTGCCGTCTGTGCTCTTCACTTCGTTCGCTCGCGACCAGCGTTTTTTTTATGGGTGATGTGGTGCTTGCGAAACACCCGGTCCACTGTTTTAAAACTGACCTTTAATCCTGTCGCTTCTTCGAGCATGCGAGCATGCTCGACCAAGGTCGCGTCCCGATGCGTTTCGAGTTGCTTCAACAGTTGCTGTTCGTGGAGGAGGGTGACACGTGGAGGACGTCCAGAAGACCGACCCACTTCGTGGAGTGTTCCCAAGCGCTGCTTTTCCAGATATGTATCAACGGTTTCGACGCGCATTCGGTACAACCGGGCGACTTCTTGCCGGCTCTGTCCGCCCTCTACCGCCGCCACCACTCGTTCTCGCAAATCCAGACTGTATCCTCGACCCCCGACTGGCTTCATTCCTTTATTATGACAAATGCTCTAACGCCCGTGACAGCAAGCTATCCAGTGAGGCACAGGAGCCAGTGTATGCCCATTGGAGAGTTCGTGCTGGCACGGCAGGGTACACACAACATCAGGTTCGGCAAACGGTCAACCCCTGTAGACGACCTCCAAAAACTACGCTATCTATTCGTGCTAGGTAGTCAAAAGAAGAGTACGAAAGCGTGTGAAGGTGGTGTCCACCCCAAAGATGTTTGCCCGGACCGGGTCACAGGAGAAAATCCGCTTCTGCAAGTTTTCCTAGCAGTCGGTATCAAGTCGGGAGTTGCCCTTGACGTTGATCTAAGGAGTGCAGGAAATTTGCTCAATCCAGTAGCGGCAAATGGGCTTTTCGTAGAAGTCCAGCACAAACTCACCCTCGAGTTTGCCTCCGTTCGCCTCGATCACGTTCCGTGAACGGTGGTTTTCCACATCACAGGTGACCAGGACGCGAGCGACGCCGAGCTCCCGCAGCTGTTCCAACCCCAGGGCGAGCAGGCGTTTTCCGTGTCCTTGTCCCTGCGCGGAAGGCCGGACTTCATAGCCCACGTGTCCTCCCAGTTGCAACAGCTCGGGGTTGAGCGTATGGCGGACCTTGACCTGTCCCAGATACCTGTCCCCCTCGACCAGCCACCGGGTTTCGGATGGTACAAATCCTTCTGGAATGGCTTGAGGTGGTTCCAGGCGGCGGTCCTCCGAACCAACCCTTCGAAATCGGCTTCCACCTCGGCGAGATTCCAAGCCAGTGTGTCGCGCAGACCACTTCCTCTGGACTGCGCCTCGCGCACAGCTTGCAGAAAGCTCGCTTTGTAACGGGCATCCGGTACGGTCAAAGCGGACATGCGCTGAGTTTATTGCTCAGGTTTGGGAGGTCCGGTGTGCTGCTCTCTCTGATCAGCCTTCCCGGAGCAAGCATCCCCTTGGGGGCGAGGTGGAATTCCCTAAAGAAGTCGTGGGGGTTGCTCCCGTCAGATCAAGACCGGGGTTTCCTTCGCGTCGATCAGGAGTTCCTGAACCAGACCGAGCAAACGCAGATCCGTCTCTAGCACCGCGAGCTGCTCGGCAGTTCGGATCACGCCCTCTTGAACCGCGACTGTCCGGATGATCGTCAATGCAGATTGCACCGCTTGCTGGTGTTCGGGCCGCTCAGGATTGAAGCCCTCCAGAAGAACGTCCAACTGCGTCTGGAGCAGGGTCTTATTCAGCTGCGGTGTGCTATGGATAGCCCGCAAGACATTCCGCGTCAAGGCATGCTGGGGGGGAATACGGGAAGGGGACTGTTGAGTCATGGCGCAGGCTCCTGGTGCAGTGGGGAAACGGAGGAAGCTCCTTCAGTGTACAGGTTGGATCTTAAGGACGCCTTCCCAAATGGGCGACTCGAGGGCAACACGGGAAGACGGAGGATCAAGCCGGCACCCCCACGAACCTCCGGGCATCAGGCATGAACGTCGCAATGGGGCAGCGTGCGTCACGGCCGTCTCGTTCTCCAGCGCCCAGGCGTGACCGTTCCAGGGGTGATACGGTTTGCGGATTATCCGCTCCATCTGCTCCGGTGCTTCCACGCCTCTGCGTCACCGTTTTTCCTGCCCCCTTCTGCGGCGCAGCGTTGCACGTCCGCTCGGGGTGGCCCGTGACTGCATCACGGATGAACCGGGATCCTGATCCTACCGGGCGCGGACCAAGGTGGTTGACGGGTGTTGCCCGACCGAGACGCCACGCACCCAGGCGCGGACTTCCTTTTTTCCAGTCCGCCGGAACGCGTCTTGCCCGCCTGGCCAGACGGTCCCCGTGACGTTCTGAAGCGGCGCGCCTCGCTGGTGGTCGATGACCTCGCCGTGCGGCCAAATGGCTCAACGACGCCACACCTTGGCGACTGCATCGGCCATGTGGTTCTCCCAGGGGCTGGGCAATTCGCGCCTTGCGCTCGGTGGGGCGGGTACCGGGCGGCGGCGTGCAAGGAGGGCAGGAGGGCTTCTGGGTGGGACCTTCAGTGGGTTTCAGGTGCATTTCCACGTGGTTCAGACGCCGAGGACTTGGTTGACGGCGTCATCCGTGCAGAGCTGCCCGACCTCCAGGGCGAACGCGATGTACAGCGGAGGCTGGGCAAGGACACGGAGGCTATGGCGGCAGGATGTTCGGGCATTCCTGCCCAGTGACGGCGTTTCTTTAGAAGGTCCCCTGTCAGTAGGCCGGCTGCTCCCGCAACCGCTGACCGAGGAGCTGCGCATTCGGATGATTCGGCAGCCTAAAGGAGAGGAACCTGCAAGTGTGACTTAGGAGACATAAGCAGCCTGGGTGTTGTACAATGCAACAACACACAAGGCATAAGGGGGACGGCTTATGAAAAAGGCTGTACAGGCGCTGGGAATGGGTGTCCTAGGTTCGCTGCTGCTGGCAGGATGTGGCAGTTTGGTGGGCGGAGCCATTCCGCCACAGACTGTGGACAATGCGGCGGGCCTCAACGGGGTGGAGATTACGAGCGAGGAGCTGATCACCGAGCAGGCCATCGGCGGCGGCATCAACTTCACCAAAGAATTCAACAACACGCCTGTTGAGATCCCTCTGGGCATCAAGCCCAACGACGTTTCCCTCACGTTGTCCATCAAACAGGTCCGCCGGAGCGGAAACTGCACGCCGCCCAATACCGTTGCGCTTCAGGTGCGGGCCCTGCGGGTGGAACTCTCTGAGGTGGGCTCGGCCGCCAAGGCCACGGCCTCCTTCGGCGACTTCACCCTGAACCTGCAAAAGGCGAACGACGACACCTATACCGTCCAGAGCATGCAACCGGCCGACCTGAAGGTCAGCATGGACAACGGCCTCCTGACGTTCAATGTCGTGACGGCGGGTACCCAGCCCAACAGCGCGAAAGTTACAGGACGCCTGTACATCGCCAGCAACGAGCTGCGCGGTTGCCGCCTCGGCCTGGTGGTGGATTCGGCGAAGGCCACCTTCAGCAGCTTCCGCTAATCCGCCGGGGCACACCCCAGATTCAGACGCGGCCGGGCGTCCCCCCCTGCTCAGAGGAGTCCCCTGCCCAACGGCGGGGGACTTCTGCGCCACCAGGACGTGGTGGGGTAAATACGACGCGGCAGGACTCCACCTTGATGCCTACCGCCGGGAGTAGGGGTTGATGCGCTTTCCGGATCATTCGTTCCGTCCCCCCTGCTGCCCAGCTTTGCAAGTCCGCTCCGCTTCGGTGATTCCACGCCTCTGTGTCACCGTTTTTCCTGTCCCTTCTGCGGCGCAGCGTTGCACGTCCGCTCGGGTCAGCCTGTAATTTCATCACCGATGAACCCGAATCCCCACGCGCCCCCCCATCCAGCCCATGCGTACTTGGCGCCTGACTTGTCGTCCCCGCCCGCCGCGTCACGTGGTAGGTGAAGCGCGATCTTACGGTACAAGCTGGATTCGGCCTGCAGCAGCGCCAGGAGCACTTCGGCCAGACGTTTCAGGGCGCTAGACCCCGGTGAGGACGCCGCGCCTGGAGGGGCGCGCCGGGCGCGGCCACGTGCAGCACAGCAGGGCGGTATTCCGGAGCGTCACAGACCCTGATACCTCCCCGTCTGCACTCACGCCGCGTCCTGAACACCCCTGAACTCAAAGTGTCAGCTAGCGTTCTGAAAAAGTGACTACTCAGCAGCCCCTGAGTAGCGTGACGGGATGGGGTAAGGTGAGGCTATCTCGGACGTAACCTGCCCAAACTGTGAACGACTCCAAGCGCGCATCCGCGAGTTGGAAGCCCAAGTCGCGCGGACCAGTGAGACGTCCCATCAACCTCCCAGTCAGGACCAGATATGGCAGAAAAGGCCCAAGAGCGAACGCCAGAAAGGCGTTCGCTCTTCCGGTGGTCAAGTGGGACACACAGGAACTACCTTGAAGATGAGCGCCTCACCCGACAAGGTGGTGGTGCTACCTGTAACAGGGACTTGTGCCTGCGGGCAACACTGGAACGAGGTCGAAGTACAAGACTTGCTGGCCCGGCAAGTGATGGACCTGCCAGAAGTTCGGTTGCAGGTGTCCGAGTACCAGGCCGAGGTGAAGGTCTGTCCGCGCTGTCACGGAAGACAACAGGCGGCGTTCCCAGGGAACGTGCGTGGTCAGGTGCAGTACGGCCCTCGGTTCCAAGCTTTGGCGGTGTACCTCAATGTGGCTCAGTTCCTCCCATTCAAGCGTGTGGGCGACGTGCTCGAGACGCTATGCGGACAGCGTCCCAGTGAAGGGACACTCGCGTTGCATCTCAACCTCGCTACAGAGCGATTGGCTGAATTCGAGGCGGGTCTGAAGGAAGCATTGCTCGAAGAACCCGTTCTGCACGTGGACGAGACGGGCAGCAAGGTGGGCGGCAAGCTCGCCTGGGTTCATGTCATCAGCAGCAAGCAACTCACCCTCTACGGGCACGACCCGCATCGCGGGTCGGCGGCCATCCAGACGATGGGCGTCCTGCCCCAATACAGCGGGGTGTTGATGCACGATGCTTGGCTCACGTACTTCCAACTCCCTGCGCAACACGCGCTCTGTAACGCCCATCTTCTGCGAGAGTTGCGCTTCCTCCACGAACAACTGGGCCAAGACTGGGCGGGAGAACTGCGTGCCGCACTGCAACTCGTCTACCACCAACACAAAGTAGCTCCCCTCACCCCAATGGAGAAAACTGCATTTCTGGTCCGCTTTGATGCACTCCTGGAAGCAGGATTGGTCTCCAACCCCGCAGGGGAGCCAGTCCCAAAGCAGCGGGGACGAGTCAAACAGTCCCCTGGTCGTAACCTTGCCCTTCGATGTCAGAAGCGCCGAGACATGGTGTTGCACTTTCTCCACAAAGAAGGCGTACCCTTTGACAATAATCAAGCCGAGCGCGACATCCGAATGGTGTGTGTGAAGCGAAAAATTTCTGGTGGCTTTCGTTCTGACAAGGGAGGGAAGAACTTCTGCCGCATTCGTAGTTATCTTTCGACACTTCAGAAGCAAGGCTTCTCTATTTTTAAGGGTTTGGTTAGTATTTTTCGGAACAATATCCTTATTCCTAAACTCTCACTTCTATGATGAACCGCTACCCTGAAATAACGAAGTGTAAAGGCCTTCTTGTTTGGATTCTTATCTTCCTCGTATGTCTACTATCAACGTCTCAAGGCCAGAAGGTTAACAATCCATATCAAGGCAACAATAGGTATTCAGTCGTGGAAATCGGTAGTATATCTACTATCTCTTTCCTTAGCATTGCAGATAGCAATAATAATAAAAGTTTTATTGAGGCGAGACAGAACGGAAAATTAATTTGGTCTAGGTCTTTTGGAACTTCTATGTTAGTTTCGGCAGAGCGAGAAGATGTAACGGGTCTTTATCTGTATACCCAGGACTCTATTCCGGATATCGGACCAGTCAAGGGATATGCATATAGACTCGACTCCAAAACAGGTAGAATCATTTGGAAGAATAAGATTGAACATACCACTTGCACCAATCCACTCACTCCTACATTGGAGCACTCTAAATACGGTTTGATAGAATATTATTCTGCTTGCAGTGGGGCGTTTACTTACATAGATGGACTACATTATTTGAATCTTGTTAATGGAGAAGGGGTCGAAATAAGGTATGATTTCTATGCCCTAGGTAAGGCCGATTCCATTATTTATGCCCTCCCGCAGCCTATTGGTCTAGAATGTCCTAACAGTGGGGTTAATTCGATGGACACACAAGGAATGCTAGATGCTGAGGGGTATTCCTCCTGCTATAAGGACCCCAGACTCTTCTACCTATTGACCATTGATGTGAACAGAAATGCCAGTTATATAAGAAAGTACGCTATTAGAGATCGTGTTAATTGTGGAGAGATCAAAGATGCCTGGAATGATAATCATGGAAATCGCACTGTTGAATTTAAGAACGGAGTTGTCATTCTTCATAGATACGACAGATGCGGAAAATACATCATTAGAATTGATAGAAATACACCGTTTAACCTATACAAGAAGTAACTGAGTATTGTAAATAATCAGCACGATTCCTAGCCTAGCTTTAAGTGATTATCTTGAAGACTATGTACATTTAGCGCAAGCAGAATTCACATGCTGTTAGGGCAGCTGTTCGGCATGGGAGCCACTCCCGTGCTGAGCAGTTACCTGAAAAATTCGTCTCTGCCATACATCGGTACGCTGTAGATTATAAAAGATGGGGTTGAACAACCGATGGATGGCGGCCTTTCTGCACAATGTCGAGGAGGCAATTCCAGATTTGAAACCGAAACTCAGCCGGGCTTCCGGGAGAACTGGTCCCTACAGCATTGATGCCATCCTTGAAATAACGAAGCGGGGGCAGCAGTTGATTGGCAGCGGGGACACCGAACAGTGGTCCCGTTTTATGACGGTGCTGGATGAGTACTATCAGCCTGACAATCCCCGTCTCAGGAGATTTAACGCAACGGTGGAGCAGTTCTGGTTCGATTCCTGGAGTTTTAAGGACGCTCAGCATGGACGACTCGCATGGATGGGCCTCACCCCGAAATTACACAGAAAGTACAAGTGGTGGATTGTGGAGAGCCTGGGGTTGCCATGGGCAAAAGTCGCGCCTAATACGGACTCCGAATAAATCGTTTACAATAGAGGGATCAAACAGTCTGCTTTTACCCATCCCCCAGAGCATTCCGCCGAAGAATTTTGGAAGATCTTTGAAGTCAGTACCTGCGCGGTGGAGCGTCGCCGGGCCCAGTTCTTCGCGCTGCTCGCAGAGCAGCGCCCCGTGAAGGAAGTGCTGTCCATCAGTCGCTACAGCCGGGTCACGGCCTACCACCTCCTCGGGCGGTATCGGGAAGTCGGCCTCGCCGCGTTACGAGACGGGCGACAGACCAACCGCGGTGCCCCGACCCTCTTGACCCCTGAGGAGCAGCAACGTCTGGCGGCTCAAATTCATAAGGATTTCGAGCAAGGCATCGTGTGGGAAGGCAAGCAGGTGCAGGCCTGGGTCAAGCAGGAATTCGGCAAAGACGTCTACCTCAGCCGCACCTACGAGTTCATGCGTGCTGCCGGTTTTTCACCACAGAAACCACGCCCACGACACGTCAAGGGCGACGAGGAAGCCAAAGAGGCGTCCAAAACAAAGCGTTAGTCGAGAAGCTCCGCACGGCGGAGCTTGTCCACCCCCGAGTGTCGTTGTGGGCCATGGACGAACATCGTCTGGGCTTACAACCGATTCTCCGTACGGTCTGGGCACCGACGGGGCAGCCCCTCGTCCGTCCCGTCCATCCACGCGATGAGCGGCTCTACATCTACGCGTTCGTCAACCCCGAGAGCGGAGAAAGCCGGTTCTGGTTGGTTCCGGTCCTGAACAAGGAGGCCTACCAAGCCGTGATGGCAGCCTTCGCCAAGAGTGTGGGAGCGGGTGAGGACCCCCAAGTCCTCGCCGTTCAGGACGGCGGGGGTTCCATGTCCCTGCACCGCAGGGACATCCACCGGGTGTTGAACCCCTGACCTTGCCACCGTATGCCCCAGAGTTGCAACCCGCCGAACGGCTTAGGGCCTTGACCGATCGCACCGTCGCCAATCGCTACTTTGACACGCTGCACGACTTCTCCCAGACGCTCGCTTAACAGTGTGCGTGGTTGGAGACCCAGCCCGATCTTCTCTCCCACCACCCCTCTTTCATCGGTGGCCTCTGTTAAGGAATGAATCGGAAGCCGTATAAGGGCTGGAAAGACCTGCGAGATGCGTATTGATGACGGCTTAAGGTCGGGCCACCCAGCGTGCTCCTCCCCCTGGGAAGGCTCGCCCTGACGGAACATCTCCCTTCACGCCTTGAATCAAGCCTGGCACCAATAAAGCGCGTCTGAAAAGATCAGGATGGACCTTTAGCCAAGCGGCCGAGCATCAAGCGAATGATCACCTCGTAGATGAAGTGTTCTGCTGTCTCTGGCAGGGCCTCGCCGTCCCCCACCATGCGCCTGCATTTTCAGGGCCAGGCGGAGGTCCACTCCACCACCCGGCGCCGGTTTGACACCACGAATCCCGCGGATACCTCCACGCGTCGTGGAGGTGCGTTTTTTGGCGCGCACCTGCTTTGCCGGCCTGACCAGGGACGTTTCACGGTCTCCAGCGTCCAAGCGGCGGAGGAGCGAGAGGAATTTCGCAAAGTGTAAAGAATTTTATCTACAACATGCAGGAATTGTGACCAGACTTGACCGCTTAGAAGATAATATTGTCTATTCGTCAGAATCCTGTGAGCATTTTGCACTAGTATTTCTTCAAGCTCAGTCCGCTGCGAGTCAAAGCGGGCGGTTGAGCGCCGCTCCAACGTGAAGGAGGCTGTATGACCCCGACGTTTTCTCCGAACCGCCTCCAGGCCCTTCTCCAAGAGCTCTATCCCAGCCCTCCACCACCCAGGCTGCACGTCCCTGGTGTTCGGTACATCACGCTCAATGCACCCGAAACCACACCGGGGAAACGTGCAAAAACGCCCGTCCAGAACCTTCTCCTCGACGCGAATGATTCCTGGAACGCGCGTATAGGAGGGTCGTCATGAGCTTTGACGGCAAAACCAGTACACCGCTGGAGGCCCTATGAAACCCTTACTCCCACATCAGCTTTTGACCTGCGTCCTCACGGCCGGCTTGCTGCTCAGCGGTGCTTCTGAGGCCGCCACCATCAAACTCGCCTTGGTCAGCCCCCTCACCGGCGGCCTCGGGCCCTTTGGCACAGAAGTCAAACGCGGTACTGAACTCGCCGTTAAAGAGCAGGTTGCTGCCTTTAAAGCCCTCGGGCATGACCTTCAGCTCGTCTCGTTCGACGACCAGTCCTCCCCGACGGTCGGCACACAATTGGCCAAAACGATCGTCGCGGACCGGAGCATTCTCGGTGTGGTCGGCGCTGTAAACTCCAGCGTCTCCAACGTCCTCGCGCAGGGGCTTGCAGCGGCAAAGCTGGCCATCATTACGCCGGCAAGTACGAATGATCAGCTCACAGCGCACAACTGGACGCACTTTAACCGTCTTGTCGCTCCTGATCAGGCGCAGGCCGTCGCGGCAGCGAAATACATCAGTGGTGAACTGAAGGCCAAAAGCGTGTATGTGGTCTCCGACAACACCGCTTACGGCAACGGCCTCACCAAAGTCGTCATGGCCAACCTCAAGCCCCTGAACGTCAATGTCGCTGGCTACATCGGTGCTTCTGGTGCGGAACAGATTGCTGGTGCAGTGAGGCTCATCAAGGCCAGTGGTGCACCTGTGGTGTATTTCGGTGGCAGCGATGACAATGGACCGCTGCTGGTAAAGGCCCTGCGCGCTGCCGGGGTGAAGTCGACCTTCGTCGGCAGTGACGGCCTGGACTCACCGAGTTTCCTTCAACGTACCGGCATTGACGCTGCCGGAGTGGTGTACAGCACGGTCTACGGTCCAGTCAGCTCCTTCTCGAATGCGCTGACCTTTACCAATGCCTACCAGGCGGCGTACAGCACCAAACCCAGTGGTGTCACGATGTATGCCTATGACGCGGCCAATGCTCTTCTGACGGCCATTAAGAGTTCGCTGAGTAAAGGGGTGCCCACCCGGGCACAAGTGAGTATGGCTGTTCGGGATGTCAACATGCCTGCCTGCTTTAAGAGCCCATGCGTAACTGTGACTGGGGCAGTGGGCTTTTCAAACACGGGAGAGCGTGACCGTTCTCGGGTGCTGATTATGAAGCTGGACAACGTGCTGCAGCCGCAAGTGGCCAAGATCCAGATCGTTTCTGCCAACGACTTGAAGTGACTTCTTGCCAAGTTCCATTTGGTATCTTTGGTTGGAACGTCAATGCATGAACCTAAGAAAGCGTATGTATAGGAACAAAATACTATTTTTTTATCATAAATGGACTCGTGACCATATTAAGATAAGCAACATTTTTTGGATAAAACGGGCTGTATAAATACCATTGCCCATCTTTTATTAGGCAATGCGAGAAAAGAACTAGAGGATCGCTCAGAAAAGGGGTACCTTGTCGACAACCGAATCTATTGAAGCTAAAGCACTGGAGTCCTGGCGGAAGCGTAATAAGCAGGAGACTCTTGATCGCATTAAGCAAGCGGCTTCCACTCTTTTTATTCAACAGGGCTTTACATCATCTACGATACGCGGGATTGCCGATCTTGCCGGAGTAGCACCCGGTACAGTTTTTTTCCACGTGAGAGATAAGGCCGACCTGCTCCTTATGGTATTCTCTGATTATATTTCGAATACAACGGTTAAAGTATTTGAACGCGACTATTCTCAAGAAACGCTCAGCGAAGCGCTTTTTGGGATCTTCAAAACGTATATAGATTTGTACCAAACCCATCCCGAGCTGTCCCGATATTTCGTCAAGGAATCGCTCTTTCAAAACGGGCCATGGCAATGCCATGTGACCGGACAGACGCGAAGTATCGTTGACCAACTTGCCATGGTTTTAAATCAATGTTGGAAATTTGAAGAAATTCAACAAAGGATTAATGCTCAACAATTTGCCTTCGTTCTATTTGGACTTTACCAGATCATCCTCTTAAAGTGCCTCAGTGGCGAATTGTCCTATGAAGACGCGCTCATCCAACTAAAGGAACAATTTGAAATTCAGACGAACGCCTTCTCAGTGCCAAGCGTTCCCAATTATTCTTCGAACATCTTGAATAGGTCCTTTGTTGCTCATCGATAGGTAGCCGCCTCCTCCAAGGGCGAGTGGGTGCTGTTCTCTACATTTTCATAAATCCAAGAGAAATACCGAAGTTTTCAACAGGAGATTATGATGAGAAGAAAAAATTGGTTCGTTGGCTTGACTTTACTTCTATCTGCATGCGGGTTGAATGTAATTCCCGAAGCCTCCCCAAGCTTGATCCTTAATATTTCCAATGGAGACAAATTCAATTTTTCTTCTCAGGGTGTTTTGATGAATGACTTTGTATTGGTAAAAGCATTACCGAAAAATGAAGATCTCAGAAGAAGCGCCGTATCTGGGCATTTCATTCTTAATGGGAAAGCAGTGCCAGCATCTCTGGATGGAGATATTCTCCAGGCAAATCTCGGCTCGTGTTGGTCAGGACCGGGTGTTGGGTCATCTGTTCTGAATTACACCTACCTCGATGCCCAAGGGGCTCCCCTGGAGTCGGGGGAGGTGCACATTGAAGCTCTTGTTTGCGCAGTGAGTCCAGAATCTGCAGCAACCGAAGTGATGATCAACGCCTACTCACCTGACCTCCTTCAAGGTAAAGGCCAGGTACAGCTGACGGCCAACGCCTTTGATCCGCTTGGCCCGACGGAACTCGTCATCTCTGGTCCTCATGCTGAAGTGCTGGCGACGAGCAAGAACAGTTCGGCGACGTTTACGCTGGCCCTCCCCGACATTTTGGGAAAGGACAAACCGCTCACGTATACCGCAACAGCACGTAATGCTGCGGGGCAGATAACGACCGCTTCAATCACCATAAAAGTCCCCGGTTCCGTCTCCTTTTGAGGGACCAGTCGCCCGTGGACAAATGTAGAGGTCTCCTGGGAGGGTTGTAGGGGAGGTGACGCTCCAAGGCTTCGGTTCCGGGTGGTGTTCACTGACCCGCCGCGCAGCTCGCCCTCGCCACTCCCAAGGAGGGCGGCCGTCCATCAGGGCGCGAACGGCGCAGGCTTTGTCTCATTTTGGGGCTGCTACGGTTCATCTCCTGAAGGCAGACGGATCAGAGCGAAGGCCCGGGGCCAACTCCAGGCCTTCGCTCTGATTTGGAACATGGGTCAAAGGGCGGACTTCTTTTTGACCGAACTGGAATGGGCATGGGGGAGAATGGCGCCGGGAGGGGTACCCTTCCACGCACCATTCCAACAACTGCGCTTGGCACCCGGTGCCGGGAGAAGCCACCTGCTTCCAGCAGACGCACCACCGCGTGAATAACCTGTGCGGGCACGCCGACCGGATCCTGCGGGAGATCGCCGAACACCTGGAGCGCTTCACCGCGGTGGCCACCCCTTCCCCACCGGACCGCAGCAAGACGCAGCGGGAAGTGGAGCGGTTGCGAGCGCGGCCCTGGTGGACCACCAGCGCGGGCTGCGCCCTGGACCGACGAGAGGCCCACCGGCGTGTTCGGAAGGCCCACGCCTTCCTGAATGCCGGCCACGACCGTTCCCGGTAGAGGAGCTGCTGCGCCTCAGCCCCGGTGCAGCAGCAGTTGCTGGCGTTCGGCCTCCTGAAAGCCCACCGAGGCGTAAACGCGCTTGGCCTCCGCGTGGTCATCGGCCACGATCACCAGCTCCCGCGCGCCGAAGTGGTTCTGGGCGTGCTGCCCCGCGAGGAAGGTCAGCGCGCCGCACAGGCCCTGCCGGCGGCAGTCCGGGTGGGTGGTGACGCTCTGGTACCGCAGCAGGCCGGTTCCGTCGAAAAAGACGCCGAGATCGGCCGCGAGGCGGCCCTCCAGAAAGGCCCCGTACCAGAAGCCCAGTCCCGCCCGGGCCATGGCGCGGTAGCCGCGAAACTGGCTGGTCTTGAACGCGCGGTAACGGGCCTCGTCGTGGCCTTCCTCGCGCCCGGCCACCTGGTTCTCCACCGCCGCCTGCCACTCCTCGTCGGTGTCGCGCAGGGGGCGGTACTCGGCCTGCGTGTTCAGGCGGGGAGGCGCGTGCAAGCGGGGCGCGGCCATCACCAGACTTTCTTCGAGGTGGTAGCCCGCGTCCAGAAAGTCCTGTACATCGGCCTCCCGCGTGGCGGGCACGTCCCAGCCGAAAAGGCGGTGTCTGGTCTGGGGCGGCGCGCCCACGTGTTGGGCGAACAGGGCCTCCCAGCGGGAACGGTCTCCCGCCTGCGGCGGATGGCGGAAGACCAGCAGGTTGCCGAAGTAGAAGCCGGGGCTTTCCGGGTGGGCGATGCACACGGCGTCACCGAGGTCTTCGACCTTGCCGTGAAAGCGGGCGAAGATCATGTCCGTGCGGTAACCGAGCGAGTGGAGGTTCAGGGCGTCATCCTTTCCTGGCGTGCGTGGGGCCAGCTCCCGCATCACTTGAGGTCCTTCTGGTCGTAAACGTAGGCGCGTCCCCCAGCGTCGGTGACCGAGAGGCTCTCCACCCCCTCATTCGCGGGCAAGTCGAAGAAGAAGCGCACCCGGACTTCCTCACCGCCGGGCAGCCTGCCCTCCACCCTTTCGTCGCGGCTGGCCTTGAGCATCACCCTGTTGTACGCCACGCGCTTGCCGTCCGCGTCCTTTAACGTGGGCTTGAAGTCGGACCAGGCGTAGGGCTGCTCGGTGCCCAGCGGGTTTTTCAGCGTGAAGACGGCTGTGAGGTACCGGCAGCTGGGGGCAGGCGCTTTGCCATTGAGGGCCTTGCCCGTGAATGTGGCCCCACCGAAGCGGAGGTCGAAGGCCTGGAGGGGAGCGAAGGTGCCCGCGGAAGCGGGAATACAGCCGAGTGCCGTGGCCTTGGCAAAGTACACCGTATTGCCCATCACCACACGGCCCACGTCATATTCGGCCTTTAGCAGGGTGAAGTTCAGCGGGCTCCCTTTGCCCAGGGTAAAGGTTTCGCCCAGCTTGGCCGCCACACCGTCGAGCTGGGCGGCGACCTGCACAGTGCGGGGCGGAGCAGACGTCGGGGCGGCGGCCTGTGCGCCTGGACCGAGGGCCAGCGGGAGGGCGAGGCTGCCGAGCAGCAGGGCGGACCGTGAAAGCTTCATGCCCGTCAACGTAAAGGGATCCGGATGATGCGGAGATGACGCCGGCGCCCAAGCGTCATCTCCGCATCACCGTCTTCTCCATAACGTGGGCCCGGTGAGGGGAAGTGCAGAGGTTTGGCTCTCCTCCGGGAGGCGCCTGTGGAACGGCAAGACCACAAGAATTCAGTCCGTCTCAGGAAGAACGGATGTAATGCGAGATTCGAGATTAATATGAGTCTAAAGCGTGCTTGATCCAGGAAGAGAGGGTCGGCAACTTTACTTCCTGAGGGCAACTTCTCAGTCTTTCCCCTTCTCTTACGATCAGATCTTTGGTTGATTGAATATCTCGAATTGTTTTACTCGCACTGGTGCCTTCAATTCCATGACCATGGGCTTTGCTGGCGAAAGTTCAGTTGTAGACGCTGGAAATGGGAGCAGGATGATATTGTGAGGAACACTGAGTTTTTTCCTCATGTGCCATCTTGCCTGGTCGAGTAGAAGCACAGTAAGCTGTTGGCCCCAGGATCGACAGCCCGACCGAACCCTTTCAGCGCGGTCTCCATCAGTGGGATGCTAACCGTGGAAAAAACCAGAAATTCACTTTGCCCGTTTGAGGTTCGGCGAAAATAGAGGTGTAGAGCCATGGATCAGGGCGGCGTTGAGCAAGCAGGAGACGCCAACCCCGTAGCGCCCAGAGGCGCTTCAACACCGCCGCAAGGCCAAGACGTCCTTCGTCCTGCACGCAAAGGCGAATTTGCTTCTTAGGGTAGGCGGCTTGGGCAACGCTCAGCGCCGCCGGGCGGTGCGGCCAAAAGAGGAGGTGGGCGCGGGGTCTACTCCTCCACGCCCACCTTCCGGCTGAACTGGCGGCCTTCAGGCGCACGCCAGCTCCAGGCGTTGCGCGAGCACCCGGATGAGGGCCGGAGGAGCCGTCAAGCACAGTCAAGCTCCTTTGACATGCCTCAAAATGAGCCAAGAAGCTGTGCCAGAGGTTATTTTCCAAAACTGGAGCATCTCAGCGACCAAACATTTAGAGCAGCGCTTTTGCCCACATCCGTGGCAGAAGGAAACCGCACACCCGCCGTGAGCTCAGGTGTCCGTCCGCGAAGGGAGACCCGGTTCCACCAAGAAGGGTGCCCTCAGGAGGCAGGCGGCGCCCGTCAGCACTCCCTGTCCATTCACCATTGGCAAGCAGTCCACCAGCAATGTCTCTTCCGCGCCACCCTGACGGTTGATCAGCAGCGGTTGCCGCAACATGGAACGCCGGGTCTGCCGCACCGTGGCCACCATGACGCCGAGTTCACGGAGGCCATGTCCTTCCTGCATCAGGGAGGTGCCCGGAACTTGGGACAAGCCGGTAAGTTGTGCAAAAGCAGGGTTCGATTCACCGATTCGGAGCCGTGGGTCTACCATTGCCACCCCAATGGAGGCCTCGCTGAACACCGTGCGAAACAGCGTGGCTCCCTCCTCCAGGGCCTGCCGCTCTGCCCGCTCCGACTCCTGCCGTTGAAGCCTCACGATGGCCTGCGCGCAGTTGTCCGCGAGGGCCGTCATCACGTTCTGCTCCCCTTGCGTGAAACGTACACGGTCTGGAAAGTTCAGCGTAAGGGCGCCGATCACCTGATCGTCGACCATGAGCGGCAGGGCCACATGGGCCTGTTCAGCGTAGGAGGGGGTGTCCGCCGCTTGCGCGTAATGCGCCTGCACCTCGGGGAAGGTCAGAAAGAGGGATTGCCGCTCCTGGACCGCATCCGTTGCAGGAATAGAGAGGGAGAGGGGAACAGCCGGCCAGGCCCGGATAAGGGCAAAGTCGTAACCAGAGGCGCCCAACACCTTTAAAGCAGTGCGGTCGTCCGTCAGGAGTGACAGTCCCCCGGCGATGGCCCCAATGATAGGCAACGCCTGGGCCAGGATCAGGTGGACGACGTCCTGAACGGACTGCGCTTTGGCGATATCGGTGGAGAGCTGAAACAAGCGGGCCCCAAGATCACCCAGGGATGACGGGAGTTGCAGCGAGGCACTCCGCTCCTCACGGCAGGTAAAGAGGAGCGCGGCAGGCACAGCAGACGCGTTCTGAAGTGGGGCGACGCTGACGAACCACGGCTGTACAGTGCCCATCTCCTGGGCGTGACCGAGCAGGACCCGCCGATCAAGGAGGGGTATGCCGGATTCAAGAACCTGCTTGAAGTTGCGGTCAAGGTGAGCGGAGAGTGCGGGCGCCACCTCAGAGATGGGCCGGCGCAGGTGATCGTGCTGCGACTTCCCGTTCAAGGCGGCGTGCGCCTCATTGAGGGCGAGGTACGACAGGTTCCGGTCCAGGATGGCAGCTGGGTAAGCGAAAAGCGCCAAGACCTGCTCTAGATTCTGAGCTTGGTGGGGAGACAGAAGTTCAAGACCGGAAGACATTGGCAGTGAGCATAGCCCACCTCCTGAGTAGAATGAAAAACGCCCCCCGGCTGGGGGCTCTGGCGCGTGGGAGACGGCGCCACCTCCGCACGATACGGGCGCCATCTTCCCCACCGGTGTTAGGTCCGCAATGGCCCTGTGAACGCCATATCTGGCCACCGGTGGAGCGCGAACGGCCGAGGCCAACGCTCAACCCCACTCACCCCCGGCGTGGCGGTTGCCCCCGGCCGCCCCACGGTCCCGCCTTCAGCGGTGGAGGCGAGCAGGAGCGCGGACATGAGACAGCAGGCGGAGCCAGATCATGCGGACGCTCCTCCCAGAACGTACGCCAAGCTGGCGGCCCCCCTGTTTGTCGCCACTGAGGGCATTGTCCGCCTTTTGACCAAGCGCGGGGAGGCCCAGGCGTCCCGCCCCGGGCCTTTCCTCTGTTGCGGCCCTTGAGTCCCGCCGTCACCTTGCCGCTCCAGTGGGCCGGCCGCGCACCCTCGAAAAATGCAAAGCGCAGTTCCTCCGCACATAACTGGGGCATCACGCCGAGCCAAAATGTCTCCTCCCCCAATTGGAGGAGGGAGGCAGTCAAGAGCATAAAGGCAATGTGAAAAAATTAAAGGTAGAATGAAGCCTGAGCAGCGCCTTTCCCCTGCCCAGGAAACGAAATGACTCCTCTGCACCTGCCCCCCATTGGGACTTCCCTGCGGATCGCACCCAGCGAGCCCCGCCACACGCCCATTACGGCAGCGTTCGGCCGGCCCCTGCGCTTCCTGCTGTGGATTCCCTTTATCTGCAGTCTTTGGGGCCTGCTGATCTACCTGCTCTTCGGCAACTCGGTGCGCGAGTACCTCTTTCTGATGCTCGCTACGCTCCTGATCCACGGCACTGCACTCTTCGGTCCCCGTCCCATACGTCAGTGCCTGGAAGGTGTGATTTCCTCACTATACGCGCTGATTCTGCTGGGTGTATGGATCTGTGGGCTGTACGTGCTGCCCACGCATCCCGGGTCACCGATCGCGCTCCTCAGCGTTGCGCTGCTGGCCCCAGTGGTATACACGTTTTTGTTTTTGCAGCACTCCCCCCGGCGCGCACGCCTGGAAGCGCTGGGACTGGCGGGGACGCTGGTCATGGTAGGGATTCCACATACGGTGGCGACGCTGAGGATGGTTGGCCCTTTTGTGGGCGTCCCGCTGCCCCTGATCGTGCTCACTGCGCATGGGGCCCTGATCATCATGCTGCACCACTTCGCGCAACTGCAGGTGGAGCTTTCGCTCGAGCGTGAGCGCACGGCCATGCTGGGACAACTGGCAAACCACGACGTACTCACGGGGCTGCGCAACCGGCGGGCGTTTGAGGAGGACCTGGTGCGGGAAGTGGCGCGTTCGGAGCGCCACAACACCGTGTTCGGGGTGATCGTGATTGACGTGGACGGGTTGAAGCGGGTGAATGACACCCACGGACACGACGCGGGAGACGCGCTCCTGGTGTCGTTTGGGAAAGCGCTGACCTCGGTGTTCAGGGCCGAGGATCAAGTGTTTCGGTTGGGCGGGGACGAGTTTGCGGTGCTGCTGGTGGAGCCCACGCAGGAATACCAGCAGGTGGTGTTGTCGCGGGTTCAGGAGGCGGTGGGGATGGTGCGCGCGCAGGCGTTTCCGGGTGTGGGAGCGAGCGCTGGCGTAGCCTTTTTCCCGGCCGACGGTATAGGGAGCGCCGTGATGACCGTGGCCGACAGGAGAATGTACGAATCCAAGCGCAGCCGCAACCCGGCGCTTCACCTCTACTGATCAGCGCGTGCAGCGTACTGACAGCAGGGCGCCTACGGGTCTTTTGGAAGATGTTTGTCAATGACTCAATCAAAGACTGAGATGAATGCGGACCATATTCGAGGAGCAACGATGACCAGATGACCTTTCGCCTTCCATCCTCGGCAGACCTCCACCTCCTGAGTCATACCCTCGGGGCGTGTGCCATCGGCGTCGTGATCAGTGACGCACAACGCGAAGACCATCCCATCGTCTATGCCAACCGGGCGTTCGAGCGACTCACCGGCTACACGACCGGTGAAGTCCTCGGGCTCAACTGCCGTTTCCTGCAGCGTCAAGACCGCGACCAGGCGGGTTTAACAGAGATCAGGCAGGCGGTGGCAGGAGGGGCGAGCACCACCGCAACCTTGCGCAACTACCGCAAGGACGGCTCACTGTTTTACAACGAGCTGACCCTCAGTCCAGTTCACGACGCTTCCGGCACACTGACACACTATGTTGGCTTCCAAAACGACGTCACTGCGCGTGAGGAAGCCAGGCAACAACTCACTTCCACTTTAGAACGGATCACTGACGGCGTTGTCTCGTTCGACGCACACCTGAACTACATTTACCTCAACGCTGCCGCCGCCCGCATTGCCGGAAAGCGCCCTGAAGAACTGATCGGGCGCAACATGCTGATGACTTTCCCTGACATCGTTGACTCTGCGGTGGTCCAGGCCATCCAGCAAGCTAAAGAGACCGGTACGGCTCAGACCGCTGTGAGCTATCTGGAGCCATTCGGAAAGTGGATTGAAATCACTGCCTACCCTTCCGAGGACGGGGTTTCGGTGTTTACCCGAGACGTCACCCAGCAGCGCCAGGCTGAGGAAGAGCGGCTGGCCAATGAAGCGCGTCTCCGGGAGGTGGCGGCCGAGCTGCAGCGCACCCTCAACCTGTCACTGGACATGATTATGACGTCTGGTCCTCAAGCCAGAGTCATCAACGTCAATGCCGCGAGCCAGCGCATCCTCGGGTATACGCCTGAAGAACTCATCGGCCGCTCCTTCCTTGAGCTTATCCACCCCGAGGACCGGACGGCAGCCTACGCCGAGGGTGCGGCCATGACCCAGGAGGCGAAGGCCGGACGGCAGGCCACGACCGTATTCCAGAACCGCTACCTTCACAAGGACGGGCACACCATCTGGCTGGAGTGGAACGCGACCATCGTTCCGGGAGACCCGCAAATCTACAGCGTGGCCCGTGACATCACCGACCGCAAGGCCGCCGAAGAGGCGCAGCGGGCCAGCGAGGCGCGTTACCGACACGTCGCGGCCGAGCTGCAACGCACGCTGGACCTGTCGCAGGACCTCATCACGACGTCCGGCCTGGGGGCCAGGATTATCAGCGTCAATGCAGCGTGTGGGCGCATCCTGGGCTACACGCCCGAAGAGATGATCGGCCGCCCCCACACCGCCTTCGTGCATCCCGATGACCGTGCCAGGACCTACGCCCAGGGGGCCCGCATGATTCAGCAAGGGGCGGCAGAGGGACCAGCCGCATTTGTGTTCCAGAACCGCTACCTCCATAAAGACGGGCATACGGTCTGGCTGGAGTGGAACGCTGCGGCCATTCCCGACCATCCACTGGTCTACGGGGTGGGACGCGACGTCACCCAGCGCAAAGCGGCCGAGGAGGACCAGGCGTTCCTGGCCGCCATCGTCGAGGCCAGCCACAACGCCATCGTCGGGGTCGGCCTCGACAACACCATTCGGTCGTGGAACATGGGTGCCGAGAAATTGTACGGATACACGAAGGCCGAAGCCATCGGTCAGGCGCTGGACCTGATCGTCCCCCCAGAACTCCATACTGAGGAAGCCGAGATGCTGAGCCGGGGACGGCAGGGAGAACGCGTCGAAGCCCTCGAGACGGTCCGCAGGACCAAAGACGGTCGCCGGGTACCGGTGTCGACAACGGCCTCCCCTGTGCTCGATGCAACTGGCCAAGTAATGGGCGTCGCCAACATCACCCACGACATCAGTGCCCGGCTTGCTGCGGAGCAGGAGATCCGGACCCTGAACGCTGACCTTCACCAACAACTGCGTCACGTCACTGGTTTAAGAGAGATCGATCAGGCCATCGCGTCGAGTGCCAATCTCACCATGACGCTAAGCCTGGTGCTGGACAATATCTGTCAGCAACTCGGTGCGGACGCCGCCACAGCCCTGCTTCTCGACCGCGACACGCTGACCCTCGAGTACGCCGCCGTCCGTGGGCTCTCCCCGGGCATCCTGCAGGGCTCTGCCGTAAAGCTCGGTGTCCGCCTGGCTGGTCAGGTCGCGTTGAGTGGAACGCCACTCAGCGCACTGGACTTGAGCGGCGTGCCTCTGACCTCCGACGAGAAGAACCTCTTTGAGCGTGAAGGGCTGACGGCGTACTACGCTGTGCCGCTGATCAGCAAAGGAAAGGTCATGGGCGTCGTTGAAGTCCTCCAGCGGCAGGCCTTGACCCTCACCCCCACGTGGCTCGAGATGTTTGAAACCCTGGCCAGTCAAGCGGCGATCGCGGTGGAAAACGCGCAGCTTTTCACCGCGATCGAGCGCAAGAACTTGGAACTGCGCCTGGCGTACGACGAGACCATCGAAGGCTGGGCCAGGGCGCTCGACCTGCGCGACAAAGAGACAGAGGGTCATTCCAGGCGGGTCACCGAGATGACCGTGGCACTCTGCCAACACCTGGGCGTCTCGTCCGAGAATCTGATTCATGTCCGCCGGGGTGCGCTGCTGCATGACATCGGCAAGATGGGCATCCGGGACGCCGTGCTGCTCAAACCTGGGAAGCTGACGGATGAGGAGTGGATGGAGATGAGAAAGCACCCCAGTTACGCGGTGGAGCTGCTCTCGCCGATCAAGTTTCTGCGTCCGGCACTGGACATTCCCGAGTACCACCACGAGAAGTGGGACGGCAGCGGTTATCCGCGGGGACTGAAAGGCGAGGTCATCCCCCTGACGGCCAGAGCATTTGCGGTGGTAGACGTCTACGACGCCCTGACGAGCGACCGCCCCTACCGTGCCGCTTGGAGCAAGGCGCGGGCCCTGACGCACATCCGGAGCAGTGCCGGTACCCACTTTGATCCTCAGATCGTCGAGGCCTTCGTCCAATTGCTCCGGTAAAGTGCCGCGATGACAAACAATGAAACCGGGCAGCTGCACCGCCCTGGACGCCACCTCCCGGGAAGGGCGGAGTGAGCTCGACCTTCTCCGGCACAGCGGCCAGGCGAAAACTTGCTCGCCTCACCCTACGAACTTGACAGACCCCTCTTGACACTCCCGTCGCCGTGCGTGACGCCCTCCGTGTGGAGGAAGCGGACACCCCAGTGTAGGTGGTGGAGCACCAGATCGGCAGGCGGCTCCAGGAGAAGAAATACAGTTTCCGGATCATCCCTTGCGCCCCCCTCTGCTCACGCGTGCTGGAGGTTTGCCCGTGGTGGAGGGAGCGCCTTTGCGGCTTGCAGCGCGCGTCTCCCTGTGCAGGCAGCCGTCGTGGTCGCCAGACCACCGGAAGAGCGGACCTCCCCCCTCCTTCTGGCGTTCGCCCTTGGGCTTTTTCTTCCAGGCCTGGTCCTGGCCTGGGTGTTGATGGAAGAAGAGGGCGCCCTTCTTCGGGATGAGGTGCTGGTGGAACCAGGTCTGCCTCATCAGGGAGTTGGCCCGGTTCGGTAAGGCCCCGAAACTGGAGAACAGCAGGTCCAGCACTTGACGCCCATGGCGTTCCCAGCTCCGCATGTCCTGCAGCAGGACACATGTTCTGGTCAGAACACCACGGGAAGCTTTAAACGTGGACAGAGGAGAGCGCGGTGGGGCCCTCCGGGAGAGCGCGACCCGCTGACGAGGAGCAGGGCGTCCTGACGGACGCCGCTGCAGGTAGGCCCCGCACTTCAGTACGGGGAGGCGCTGTACCCACATCTCGCGCGTGGGTGCCGCCGACCCGCGTGGCCGCAGCGGTTCTGCCTTTCCCTCACCCAATGCCGCGCAGCCACCTCACAGAACTCGCTGCAGTGCCTAGATTGCGCGCTGTTCGATCACGTCGTCCACGGTCTGTTTGACCAGTTCCGTGAGGCGCGCTACGGCTGGCGACGCCGTTGCTTCTGAACGGTGCAGGCTCAAAGCGATTCTGGGAAGATCAGGCAAGTCCGCGTGATCCAGCGGCCGCACACCCTGGGGCACCCCCAACGCGGTGCGGGGTGTGACGCCAAGACCCGCAGAGAGGGCAGCCCACAGTCCTGCCAGACTGGGGCTGGTGAACGTTACCTTCCAGGGGATGCCCACGGCGTCGAGGCAGGCCGTCGCCAGTGTGCGGAAAAGGCAGGGGCTTTCAAATACGGCCAGAGGCAGAGGATGCCGAAGGACCTGGGCCGGTTCCCGCGGACCAAACCAGCGGACGGGGAGGGTGGCCAGGGACTCCACGTAGGCTGTTCGGGTTTCACCCCATGCCAGCGCGAGGTCGAGTTCTCCCTTATTTACCCCAGCGAGGAGGTCGGCGTTGCGGGTGATCCGCACCTGGATGTTGA
>NZ_FWWU01000005.1:300000-418513 GCF_900176165.1 Deinococcus hopiensis KR-140 | reverse complement strand
GTGTCCACCTTCAGTATTGTTCGTGCTGTACAGCATTATTCAGCGGGCCCTGAATATCCCCGAAGTACAGTTGAGATTCAGGTAGAAATCCTGAACGTACCCCTACATGCAGAATATGTAGGATGTGCAGTGCCCGCGACACAGCAACGTAGAGCAGAGCGCCAGCCCGCACATCCGCACTTGGGTACGCTGACTCACTGGCATCCTGGACGATCACACCCTCGAACTCCAGTCCTTTCGCCAAGGCAGCAGGAATGACCAGCACACCAGTGATCGGTTCTGCTGAGTCATCACCTTCCTGCTCATCGAGAACTCGACATTTGATCTCGCGCCGCCTAAGCGCTGTGGCCGTCTCCCGTGCAGCGGCAGGATCGCGGGTAATCACCGCAATGTTGCGTAGACCGCGGGCCTGAAGACTCTGGAGACTCTCCATCACTGCCTCGACCAGGAGGGCTGGAGAGGAAATCGCCTGCACGAGCGGAATGGGCCCCGAACGCCCGACTGGTTCGCTGAGCACGGCCCGGGCCCCCTGCACCGCCCGGAGCACTCCGTTGCAAAACCCAACGATCTCCCGGGTCGACCGGTAGTTGCGGCGCACCACATGCAGATGCACCTGGTCCGGGGGTAACTGAGCCGTCAGTTCGGACCAGTCATCCACTCCCCCGTGTGCGTGAATGCTCTGGGCCGTGTCTCCCACAAGAGTCATCGAAAGGGGTCGACTGGACGCCAGTAACTGTTCCAGTTCCAGCGGCGCCAGATCCTGGGCCTCATCTACCACGATGTGGGTGTACCACCTGGCCGTCTCCCCATACAGGGCGCGGTTGAGCACGTGCAGACCCGCATGGTCGGCGGGTTCCAGCACGATTCGCACTGCGCCTTCCTCGCCTGTGACACTGCCAGGCGCGCTGGTGGCAAGGCGAGTCAGCTCGTCTGCGGAGTACAGGTCAGCCCCATGCCGCTGGAGGACATCCATGGCGAAAACTTGGTTATAGGCCCGCAACAGATCAGGCCGGGGCCAGACCCGGGCCAGCCGGGCTATGACGCTGCGGGTCAGGCTGCTCAGCGCCCCCTCCGTATCCGGCCGGATGGAAAATGCGCTCCTGAACCACTTCCGAAGGTGTTCCCGGCCGAGGTCCAGGAACCGCTCGCGCCGCGCATCGGTGCTGCTGCCCCCCTGCATGGCCAGCCGGTGCAGGGTCCGGACCTCGAACGGCGTAAGCACCAGGCGTTCTTCGTGCCCTTCCGCCGTGATGGGAAAGGAGATCGGATGCGCTGGGAATTCCAGGTGCTGTTCCAGCTGCACGACGTACCGTTCCAACAGGGTGCCGAATCGAAGCTGACCCTTGAGGCGACCATTCACACCGGAGAGTGGCGGGCCCTGCACCACCATCTCGGGGCTCCGCAGGGTGCGGTTCGTCTCAGCCATTCGGCGCCACACCCAGTCGGCAAAGGTGTTCTGCACCACGCCGCGCACCCCCAGGTCAGGAAGAAGGTCGCGAACGTAGCCCAAAAACAGGCGGTTGGGCCCGATCACGAGGGCGTCCTCCGCCCGCCGGCGTTCGCTGTGATCCTGGTACAGCAGATAGGCAAGCCGGTGGTAGGCAATGGAAGTCTTGCCGCTCCCGGCCACCCCATGGACCAGCCGCAGACCAGCGGCAGGCGCCCGAATGATGGCGTCCTGGTCCACCTGGAGGGTCTCCACGATGGTCTGCAGCCGCGGGTCCCCGCGCTCAGCGAGGCGATTGATCAGGAAGGCCTCAGCGGGCTTCTGAACTGGGGCAGCAGCAGGCCCTGACATCGGCGTCTCCCGCCAGTCGACATCATCGGTAATGCTCCGGAGTGTGCGGGCCTGGATGTCCAGACGGCGCTTAAGGCTCAGCTCGACGGTATGGGTGACGCCAGTGTGCCGCACCCGGTAGGACTGCCTCCTGGCCGTTCCCGACACAAAGAGCGTGTAGAGGTCGCAGCGCCAGTCCAGCACTGTCCCATGCGGCACGTCGAGGTGGGCATACCCGAAGTAGACGCTACGGCTCCGCCCGAGGTGATCGCGGAAGTCCAGCCGGCCGAAATAGGGTTTGTCCCGGTGGTTCTCCAGCGTCTCGAGCAGGTCGACACGCAGCCCCCGGTTCAGGACCCGGTTGCTATAGGGGGTCGCGCCCGCCTCGAACCAGTGCTCGGCGCGATGCCGCAGCGCCGCCTCCATGGCCTCAACGGCGCGTTCGAGGCGCAGGGCCTCGGTCTCATGCTCGGGATGGCGGCTGTGGGTCATGGCCTGCACCTCTCAGAGGAAATGGAGCCTAGGAGGGATCCCTGAAGCCCAGGGCGCGGGCCTCCTCCAGCAGAATCAGACCGGTCTCCGCCTGGCGCTGCGTGGGCACCGTGCGTCGCCTCGCAGTCGAGGCGAGATTGGAGACCATGGTGAGATAGACGAGGTCCATCTTCCCGGTTCGCCGCATCCATTTCGCAAGGTGACTCCACGTCTCGGAGGGCACGCCCATCACCTCGGCCACTCGGGGATCGTCACTGGTCGCCCCACTGGCCGCGCGGGTCGTCGGCGTAGGGGCCTCAGTGTCCTTCCAGGCAGCGAGATCGGCTTCCAGCTCGTCGGGCAGGGGGACCTTCAGCTGCCGAACCAGCTGCCAGCACTGTTCCTTCTTGGCCCACTCGCCGATGTTGGTGCCGACCTTTGGATCCATGATGACGGCATGCACCGCGTGGCTCAGGATCTCGATCGCCTCCCGGAGTGCGGGCGAGAGGCTCTGCCGTCTCCAGATGGCGTCGAGATCCACGCGGCGTCCAGTTGTGTGGGAGAGCAGGGCCAGGGCATAGGCCACGATGTTCGCCCGGAAGCCTCCAAACCGCTGGGCCTGAACGATCTTCTCGGTCTCCCGGAACAGGATGCCCTTCGCCACGAGGTGCTGGTAGTAGTGGGCGGTCACCTGCACCCGCTCGCCCTTGTCCATACGGGCGCCAAGGTGGTTGAAGTTCTTCTGGGCGCCGAGACTGACGATATGGGGCAGCTGTTCCCAGGCGTTGATGTATTTGGCGACATCGGTCTTGGTGAAGCGCTGCTGCAGCGGATAGGTGTCGACGAATTTCTTCAGCGCGCTGACACCGGCCCGCCGGGCGCGAGTTTTCTCATCGGGGTACTGACCCCGGGCCCGCTCATAGAACCACCGCGTCTCCTTGAAGCTGTCGGGCGCCGCCGGCGCCCAGGTGATGCGGGAGAGCTTCTCAATGTTCACGTGGAACTCGTCGTTCGCCGCGAGGTCGGCGTCACTGACCTTGTTCTGGCTGTTGGCGTACTTCGAGATGAGGGGGACCATGCCGGCCATGCGTTCGGGACTGACGATCGTCAGCTTGGCCTGGACGTAGATTCCATCCAGTGAACATTTGTCCTGGAGCGCATGGAAGAGCGAGGCCGTGGTCTGGCCGCCGTTCACGATCTGCAGGTCGTGAATCTGGGAAATGGCCAGCTGACCGCCGGGGAGCATCACATACTCAATGGACGCGGCGGTGGCGGAGATGCCGTTGTTGTAGGCCAGGAAGTGCACCGGCTTCCTGATGATCGTGTCGCGGATGCCCTTGTTGATCTGCCCCTTCACCTGAAGAAAGGCCCGCACGTTCCGCTCCAGCAGCCGCGCGCCGTGGTCCTCGAAGATACGGGCCAGCACCTGGCCGGGGAAGATCGCAAGGCAGGCCTCGTAGCCGTCGGGCATCAGTTTTAGGGGTTCCGGCGCCCGCAGGCAGGGCACCGGTTCGCCGTAGCGGCTGAAGTCCACTACGATGGGATCGATCTCCTGCCCTGAGGTGGTGTTGCGGTGAAGCCGCTCGATATCCCAGACATGAAAGGAGCACTCAAGGTCACCCAGTCGCCCCTTGTCCCGGCTCTTCACGGTCGTGCGGCCGTCGGTGAAGAGGAAGAATCGCACCCGGCGGATCAGTGGCCGGCTCTCAAAGATGCGTAGGCACATGTCATGCGCGGGCGACGCATCATCCATGCTGGTGTGCAGGCCATCCAGGGCCTTCTGGGCGAATGTCTGCAGGCGTTTGAAGGCGGTGTCGACCTCCTCCTTGCCGACCCGTTCGGGGGGCTGGGCCTGGGTGTAGATGGTGGTGAACAGGTCCAGTACCCCATCCTCCTCGTTGACGCCATACCCGTAGACCAAGACGCCGTAGCCCGCGTGATAGGACAGCTGCCAGTCGACGATCTCCCCCACCTCGGGATCCGAGAGCTGCTCCAGGCACCAAGCGGTGAACTCCTCCTGCTGAAAGCCCATCACTCCCTCGCCGTCGTCGCGGTTGGCCCGGTCGTGAATCTCCTGATGGAGGTCGGTGACAAAGAGTTCGAGGTCAGAGGTGCTCAAAATGTTCTCCCAGCCAGCGACGCAGGTCGTGTTGTGAACGAAGGTGTGAAGAACAGGTGGACAGATCGATGGTGTACTGCACGCCGGTGATCCCCTCCGGAATCTGGCTGCGGGGAAGTCTCGGGAAGGCGCCGTCCACCTCGTAGAACTGCAGCTGCACCACCACGTAGCGGATATCCTCGTAGAGCGGGGCGTCACGGTCGTCATAGCCCACCTGACGCAGCAGGGAGATCAGCCGCTGGCCTAGAGTCTTGTTCAGCTGACCCTGTACGGCGTGGACCAGCTCCGGCAGGGTGGTGCCCTCGGACGAGCGGTCAAGGACCACCCGGGCGAGCATCAGCCGGCCCGACGACGGTTCCAGCTGCTCAGGACTGGAAATCTTCACCCGGGCTGAGGTGGTTCCTGTGGTCTTGACCTCGACTTGGAGCTGCGCCAGGCGGAAGTCCTGGGCCGCCCCCTGTGGTCCCTGCCAGGCGGGGATCAGCCCATCCCCCGGCAGACCATCGGTCAGCCAATCCCGGAGCAGCCACAGTTCGCCGAAGAGACCCTGACGAGCCGATTCGTCGAGGCTCTGGCCCCGCTGCCGCAGAAAGGCCTGCCACTCCCTCACCCGCTCCAGCAGGCCATGGGCGGCCTGCCTAGGGGTTGCCGCGGTCCCGAGCCAGGCTGTGATGTCCGCCGCCAGACGCCCGAAGATCTCCAAGTGGGCGGTGTCCAACAACGCCACGACCAGCCACTCGTGCTCCGCATCCCCCGGATAGGTGGACCATTGCACCGCGAATCCGCCGGCCTGGGGCAGCGCAGCCACCGTTCTGCAGGTTCCCCGGGGGGTCCGCAACAGCAGCAGGGGAGTGCTCCGGGGGTGTTCCACCCCGGCGTAGAGATGAACGGTGCTGCCCGTGTCCAGCTGGCGCCGCACAATGCCGGCCGCCGGGGCTGGGCGGCTCAGCAGGTCCTGCCAGATGCTGGTCACTGTCATGCGCCGATGAACTCCGTTTCCCAGTAGACGTTGTTGACCACGTACTCCACCGTCTGCGCCAGTCGGCTGTCCGGGAAGCTGATGGCAAAGCCCATGACCTCGGTGATCTGCGCCGTGCCATCAGGCCCTTCCTCATATGTTCTGACCGGATAGAGCAGCAGCAGCCCATTGCGTTTCTTTCGCACGGAACGGATCGCCTCGCCGCTGGGCACAGTGGGCTCTGACCGGGAGGTACGGGTGCTGCTTCGCTGCCAGTTCCTGAGGGTGAGTTCCCGGGCCTCTTCGAGCTGCTCCGCGTTCAGGTCGATCTGCTCGTCCGTCGGACTGACCAGGCGGCGGAGGCGGATCTGGCCTGGACCGGACGATTCCATAGCCGTACGTTTGAGCCAACCCACCTCCTGACCGGCCAGGGTCAGGGTGCCCTCCACGCGCGTGGAGTTCGAGACCAGGGCCACGGTCCAGTCCGTCAGTTCCCCGTCCTGCTGCCGCTGTTCGATGTACCGGGCCAGCAGCTCGGGACGCGCCCGCCGGGAGCCCTCATGCACGGTGAGGTTGTCCAGGAGCGTCAGGATCTCGGCGGCGGGCACGTTCCGCCAAAGCACTCTGTTGCGTAGCGTGTCCTCGGGACGCGGTCCGGGCAGCCCCTGGAGGAACCGCTCCATTGCTTGTCGATTGTGGGCATTCCGGGCCGCGTCCCGATGGAACCCCACGGTTTCACTGATGCTCCCAGCGAAGGACACCCGCATCTTCGTCCCTGAGCGCATCTTGTTCACCGCGGTGACGGTCAAACCCGCCGGATGGGTCCGGACCCGCAGTCCATAGTCCTGCGGCGTCATGCCCCGCGCGGCCATGTCATCAAACTCCCGCCGGAGCTCCTCGTTCGCGAAGGTGACATGGGTGTACCAGTCGATGAGATCGGGCGTGGTGTAGAGCCGGCACAGGTCCAGATAGCCGGGCCGGTAGCCGAACCAGCGGCCCATCTGCATCAGGGTGTCGTACATCCGTGAGGCGCGCAGGTAGTAGCTGACGCTCAGGCCCTCGAGCGTCAGGCCGCGGGAGAGCTTGTCTCCCCCGACCGCAATCACGCTGACACCCACGTTTCGCTTCTCGTAGTACTCCAGCGTGTCGGCCGCGGTCCCGTTGATCGTCTTCACCCGGATCTTGTCTGCCGCAGGCAGGAGCGCCGCGTGGACGGCGTCCCAGCCCAGCGGCTGTTCCAGTCCGGGGACGAAATCCCGCATCCACAAGGCCTGAAGCTCGTCCCGAATGGACAGTTGCGCGTGCTCATCCCCGCGCCGGATTCGACGAACCAGAAAGTCGAGTTCGTCCTGCAGCTGCTCGGCCACCCGGTTCTGCACCGCGGTGAAGCGCGTGACGTGAACCAGCATGGAGTTGTGCACGGTGGTCTGCCCCCGAGCGTACCGGGCGGCGCACGACAGCACAAAGGTCCGGACCGCCTCCTTCAGGCTGGCCGGCAGCTCTCCGGGCCGGTGGTCCTTCTTGTGCTGGTCGGGCATCCACTCCCGCCAGCCGGTGGCCGGCCTGACCATGTTCAGCGGCTCGGCACCGTCACCAACCCCGAACACCCGGGCTGGACCCACATAATTTGAGGGCGCTGGCAGGTTGGTAATGAAGCTGCGGGGAAACAGGTCCTCCCCATGGCGCTCCGAATTCACGCCTGCCTGGATGAAGATGTTGGCAAAAGGGGTGGCCGTGTAGGCCACGTACGCGCTCTGGTCAAATGAATGCAGCAGTTTCCGGATGGAGCCGTTGATGGCCGTGACGTCATGGTCCGGATCCACCCGGCCATCCTCATCGAGGGGGATGGCGCGGGTGTTGATCGACGCGTCGTCCGCCTCGTCATCGATCACCAGCAGCGGCAGGCTTCGACCGGCCTCTTGGGCCGCACACCAGTTGTTCAAGCTCTCCAGGATCGATTTCACCTTCTTGACGACCAGGATGATGGGAATATTGCCGAGGTGACCGGCGAATCGTGCGGCCTCCCTGGTCAGGAAATCACCATTGTCCGCACTTGTGGTGAGCGAGTCCGCGTGTGGATGCGCCACGCCGCGCAGAGCCCCCACCCCGATGCGCTTGTGCCCCTCGCGAATGGCCCGGTTGACCTGGGTGTCATAGCCGAGAAAACCCTCGTCAATCCGCAGCTGGGTCTGACTGCGCAGGCTGTTGTGACGCCCCGCCAGGACGATGATCAACTTGTAGCCGGCGTCGGCGGCCTTGCAGATCAACGCGGTGTAGTTGCTGGTCTTCCCGGACTGCACGTGACCGACCACCATGCCCCGCCGGTCCCAGGGCCCGGGGCGCCTGGCGGGATCCTCCAGCCGGCCCAGCACATCGTCCGTCAGCCGGTCGAGGTTGCTGATCACGCTGGGAGGCAGGCCCACCTCCTGCTCCAGGTACAGCTCGTAGCGCCTCCAGAAGTCCCAGCGAATCTCTGCCCGGCGCGCCTCGAGCCAGGGAATGTGGTCCTCATTGTTCTCGATGTTTGTCCCCGGGCCTACCCAGACGTTGAAGCTGCGCTCCAGTTCATCGAGCAGCAGCTGTCTCGAGACACCCGGATACAGCACCGCGGCGCGCTCAATGGCACCGGTAAGGTCCTCACTTGTGACGGGATCACGGTCTCTCAGCAGAACACGGGCAATGTCCAGAGCCTGCCTCAGTTCGGTGGTGGTCATTTCCTCTCCTCCTGAAGCACTCGGGTCACGATGTCAGGACGCTCACCAAACGGCATGGCCTCAAGGCGTCTTCTGGCAGCTTCCTGATCGAGCCCGCTGGCCCGCAGCGTCTGGTATACGTCCCGGGCCAGCGACTCGATCTCGGCAGGGTCGATGCCCTCGAAGGGCCGGGTGGGCTGGTCGGGATGTTCGGCCACGTCCAGCCAGATGCGCTCCACTGGAACGGTCCGCTCCAGCAGCCCGAGCAGGGCGCGTAGGGCCGCAGCGTCAGGGCCCAGGCGAGCCGCCACGGCCGTCACGAGGGGATGGTCGCGGTTGATAACGTAGTCGGTGCGCGAAGCACCCACCCGGGCCTCCCAGAGCGCGGTTGGCGCGGAGGTGGCCGTGGATCGGCCGGCCGGCCGGCCCTTGCGGCGGTACACCTCCACGGCCCGCTCCCGGGTCAGCCGGGCAATTCGGACGAAGTCCTCGCGCAGGCTGCCTGGCGGCCGCGCCCGCGACTTGCGCACATCGATATCCCACGCCGCGTCCAGCGCGCTGGGAATGTCCACCCGGATTCGGGCGAGCCGGTAGTGCTCATCCTTCTGGAAGCCGAGCCCCAGCCAGTGGCCGGCCACCAGAATGCGGTCATTGCGGTACACGTAGAAGCCCTGCTGGGCGTTCCAACCGCCCGGCCCGGCGGCCGCGGTGTATTCATCGGCCGACAGGCGCGAGCGGTGCGGCAGCACAAAGGGTTCGATGGACACCGGGTGGCCGTGATGCCGCAGGCCCTCAGGGGGCAGATACTGGGTGTCGCGGTGACGGCACAGAAACGGATCCCAGGGGAGCACAGGCTGGCCATTGACGAACATCTGTAGCCGACCGCGCCCCTCCAGGAAGCGGTGAAAGACCATGCCCAGATGGTTCTCCACCGTGTCGGTCATGGCCAGGAAGCGTTTGTGGGCGCGAGCATCGGTTCTGGCGGAGCCACCGGCCAGGCGATCGAGCTGCTCCCAGAGGACCATCGTCCCATGCGGCAGCTGCCGGAGCGGCTCAAGCAACGACTCGGATCCGGGGTGCGCGTCGTGCAGCAGGCGCCACTCCCCCATCTGTCCGACATAGTCCAAGTCCCAGCGCCGGATCACCACGGCGCCGCCGGCCCGGCGGGTGGCTACCGTCAGGCGGCGGCACTGTGAGAAGGAGGCGGTCTTCAGGCCGAGGCCGAATCGGCCCAGGTCATGGGCGGCCCGGGCGTCCAGTGGCCCGCGGCCTCCGGGGCGCATGGCCTCGACCAGCTCGGGCGCCGTCATACCGGTGCCGTCGTCCAGAAACGAGACGCTGCTGTGCTCCCCATTCCACTGAAAGTTCAGGCGAATGGTGCGGGCCTGCGCGGAGACGGCGTTGTCGATGATGTCCGCAGCGGCGGCCTGAGGTGTATAGCCAAACGCCCGCAGGGACTCGATCAGGGCCGAGGCGTGGGGTTCGGCCCGGTCATAGCGGGGGGCTGGGGAGGCGTCCGGTCGGGTCATCTCACGCCGCCGGGTCGCCATCCGTCTCAGCCGTGGCGTCCAGATGGGCCATCAGGGTGTGGGCGATCGTTCGCGCCATCAGAGGCGGAACCGCGTTTCCAATCTGCAGAAACTGGTCACTCCGACTGCCGGTGAAGATGTACTCGTCGGAGAAGGACTGCAGTCGGGCCGCCTCGCGGACGCTGATCGACCGGTGCTGATCCGGGTGGATGAAGCTGTTGCCGTCCTTCTGGAGGTGGGCCACGATGGTCTTGCTGGGCCGGTCCGGGGCGAGGCGGAAGTATTTGTCCTCGAAGCCGTCCCTGCGGTAGTTCTCCAAGGTGTGGTCGCGCCGGAGCAGCGCCAAGTAGTTGTCTCCCGGACGCATGGTGGCGTAGCGCCTCAAGTCCAGGTCGTTGTGGTAGCGCGTGACGTGGGAGAACAGCAGATTCAGCGGGTGGGCCATCTCACCGCTGTAGCCCTTCGTGCGCCTCCGGCCCACCCTATGCCGTGGGCGGTCAATCCATTGCCCGGCGGAGGCCAGCAGAGGCGGCAGGTCACCGATCGCCTCTGCCACGGTCACTGGTGGCCGGAGGTGTTCGCCGGTGGGCTGCACGGTCGCACGGTACTGATTCGAGACGGCCCGGTGGGTCGGGGTGGGTGGGGGCGGCACGGGCCCCACCCTCGAGCCTACGATGATGCGCCTCACCCGGTGCTGGGGCACCCCGTACGTGGCGGCGTCAAGGGTCCAGACGGTGCTGTCATAGCCAAGCGACCGCATGGCCTCCACCGTCACCTCCAAGAAGGAGGTGCCATCGGGAAACCGGACCTCGCCGATCCCGGGGACATTCTCCATGATCACGACCCGGGGACGCAGCACCTCCAGCAGGCCGATCAGTTCCTCAAACAGATAATTGCGGTCGTCGGCTGTCGCCTGAACCTGACGGGTGGACGTGCGCGAGCGCCAGCCCGCCCGGGAAAAGCCCTGGCAGGGGGGGCCACCGACCAGTACGTCCACCTGCTGGCCCCCCAGCGCATCCAGGATCCGCCGAGCATCGTCCCGGAAGTTTCGCAGGTCATCGCAGACCACCTGTTCGGACGGAACCTCGGGGTGGTTGAGCCGGAAGCTGCGGATTGCCACTGGATTCTGATCAATCGCGAAGACCGTTCGGAAGCCAGCCTGCCGGAAGCCCTCGGACAGGCCTCCCGCTCCACAGAAGAGGTCCACCATGGTGGGGCGAGCCGACCGGGCGGCCAACTCCACCTGCTGGGCACGCCAAGCCCTGCAGAAGCGGTTGACCGCACAGTCCCCGCAGCGGGGTGTTCGGGGGGTACAGATCTCCTCGGCGTGGGCGGTCAGGGTGCGGTGCAGCTCCCGGCGCAGATCGGGGGGCACCAGGCTTCTGAGCGTCTCAACGTCGAGGGGATCCTGGAGGCCAGCGTCATTGAGGATGCCCAGTCGCCCTAGGACCCGCATGGGTGCTGCCTCCGCCGGCATGGGGCTGTCCGTGCGCTCCTGCAGCAGAACATGAAGGGCCGTCTGCTTGGTCACGCCCGGCAGACCAGTGAGCCAGAGCAGCGCGGCCACTGGGGTCGAGGCGCGGAGAGGCTCCAGCGTCATACCGCCACACCACTGCTGGACCTGTGACAGCAGTTCGAGAAGCACGCCTGCCCAGAAGGGAGCCACACCGGCCCCCTGAAGCAGGGCGGCCACCTCGGCTCTGGGCAGACCGGCAAGGTCTGCCCACGAGGGAGCGGCCTGTCTCAGCTGCCTCAGGGCCCCGCGCGCCCGCTTCGCGTCGGATGCATCCTCCAGCACAGCGAACACCAGCAGGTCCAGACCGGACAGACGATGAGTCTCGGAGGCGGGTGGATGAACGAGCTGTAGGACCCGGCCGATGACCTGCAGCCGCGACGCCTCCTCGTCCAGGAGATCACGCAGCTGTACCTGGGTCGCGCCCGGTGCCACCCGGATCATCTGCTCACGCAACTGCTCAATCAGAGGTGCGGTGTCGCGCCGCCACCTGGTGTGCACCGACGAGAAGTGCTTCCTGCGGCGCCAGAGGGCCACCCCGTGTGAGGGCTGACCCTCCTCTGCCAGCTGCTCAGGGCTCGAACTGGCCAGCGGAGGTTTGACATCATTGAGAGTCATGAACGTCTGATTATAGAACTGTTTGAAAAGCGCTTTGGAACCTCTCCTACCTGTCCTGCAACAAGAGAACCGGCGTCAGGACCCCGGGCGAATACGGAGCGTGCCAGACTGGAATTTCTGTTCGGCTGTCCGGGATAATAGGCAGCGGCGCTGCCCGGACCCATCATGACCCACGACCCCATCCAATGGAAGATCGACCGCCTGTCCCAGCCGGACAATGCGCCCCGCCTGCTTGACCTGTTCAGCGGGTGTGGTGGGTTCTCGCTGGGCTTCCACGCGGCCGGCTTCGATCTTCGGGGCGCCGTGGAGTTCGATCCGGACGCCGCCGCATCCCACGCAGCCAACTTCCATGCCGGGAGCGCTGCCCACGCCGTCAGCCGCGACATCACCGCCACCTCCCCGGACGCCTTGGCGGCCGACCTGGACCTGGGAACGCCGGAGCTGGCCGTGGACGTCATCATAGGCGGCCCGCCCTGCCAAGCCTTTGCCCGCATCGGACGGGCCAAACTGCGGTCGGTCAGGGCGGACGGAGAATTCCGCAATGATCCGCGCGCGCAGCTGTATGAGGAGTACCTGCGGTATGTGCGCCGCTTTCAGCCGTTAGTGATCGTGATGGAGAATGTGCCGGACATCCTGAACTACGGGGGACGGAACGTTGCGGAGGAGATTGCCCACGACCTGATCGGTCAGGGCTACGAGGTGCGCTACACCCTGCTGAACGCCGTGCACTACGGAGTGCCGCAGATGCGCAAGCGCATGTTCCTGCTGGCCTATCACCAGCGGCTGGAGACCCCTGTGGTGTTTCCCCCTCCCACGCGGAGTCACCTCCTACCAGAGGGGTACCGTGACAGGGTCAGCCGGATCGGGATGCTTCGCCAGCGTGACCTGTTCCAGAACTCAGGGCATTACATGGATCCTCCAGCGGTGCCGGAGTCCGATCTGCTGCCGGCTGTGACTGTGGGCGAGGCGCTGCGGGACCTGCCTCCCTTTCGTGGCTCCGATTCACGAGCCCAAGTGGACGAGCAGAGCTACCCCTATACGGGTGAGTCTCCCAGCAGCTACGCGCTGGAGATGCGTCAGTGGCTGCGCACTACACTGGAGTCCGGCGCCCGGCGTCACATCACCCGCTACCTGAAGCGGGATTGGCGCATCTTCGAGGCCATGCCGGAGGGCGCCCTATATCCCCGGGCCCACGAGCTGGCCATCGAGCTGTTCCACAAGGAGCTGGCCCGCCTGGGAGAAGGTGCACCCCGGGAGGGAACGGACGAGTATGCCGTGATCAGGAAGGCGTATGTACCTCCCTATCCCGTGGACAGCTTTTCCAACAAGTGGCAGAAGCTGCAGCGCAATCAGCCTTCCCACACCCTGCAGGCGCACCTGAGCAAGGACGGCTACAGCCATATCCACTACGACAGCTCTCAGGCGCGCACCATCACGGTCCGTGAGGCAGCCCGGCTGCAGTCATTCCCGGACGCGTTCCTGTTCCACGGCTCCATGGGTGCCGCCTTCCGCCAGATTGGCAATGCCGTCCCCCCCCTGATGTCACGGGCGCTGGCCACCACCATCCGCGATACGCTGATGGCAGCTGTGCGGCGTCAGGCGGATGTGGTCGCGGCCGACTAGCCGGCGCCGAATATGCCGAACTCACCCTCGAAAAACACCAAGCCGGAACTGCTGCTGCGCCGGGCCCTGTGGCTGGCCGGTCTGCGCTACCGGCTTCACGTCCGAACGCCCCATGGCCGGCCGGACGTGGTCTTTCCGGGTGCTCGGGTGGCCGTCTTCATTGACGGTTGCTTCTGGCATGGCTGCCCGGAGCACTACGTGCGGCCCCGGTCGAACAATGCCTTCTGGGCCCAGAAGCTGCTGCAGAACTTCGAGCGTGACCACCGTCAGACTGTGGCCCTCGAGCAGGACGGCTGGACGGTGGTGCGGGTCTGGGAACATGAGGTGCACGAACAGCTGGCCTCCGTCGTCGAGCGGGTCCGGGCGGGCCTGACCGAGGGTTCCGGTACTCTGGAGCCCTCCATGCATGTCGTCGAAGTGGAGGTGCTCGACGAAACCGGCAACCTGGAACGCCGCGTGCAGCGCAATGTTCGGAACCCTGAGCAGACTGACGTCGTGGTGCGGCACCGAACCACCCGTAAATGGGCTAAGGCTCCCTGAAAGCTTTCAGCTGTTTTATTGTGTAAGACCTTTGGTATACTTACATCTCCCATGTTCCCTCCTCCTACATTGAATCGTTGTAGCGCCAATCTGCGTTCTTTTCTGGAAAGAGCTGAGTTCGTGAGAGTCCAGAAAAGCCCAAAATCAATGGTCCGGTAAGTTTTTGAAGGACAAGGGGTCCTCCGTAAGCTGAAGTTGCGACACCAGCGAAAGGAAGACCCATGACTATCCTACAAAGCCTGCTCCATCAGGTGATACTCCGAGCAGTTCAACGCTACTGCCTACACGCTCCACCCACGGTGTGTCTCGCCATGCCTGAGCAGGTCAATGCCACCAAATTGGCACGTTACAGTGGCTGGAACGAGAAGACGTTACGGAGTTGGTTCCGCCGAACCTGGCCCTGGTGTGCACTCCATACAGCGCTGATCCAGCAGTTGCTGGATCAGCGCCTCTTCGAACAGACGTCCATCCTCGGGATGGACGCGACCTTTCTCCCTAATGCAGACACAGCGTGGTTCGTTCTGGAACGGGAGTGCCAGCCGAGCAGAACACGGTCTGAAACTCTCCTGCTGCACCTTGATTGATGTTCCCCACTGATACGGAATAATAATGATTCTCACTCGTATGGTTATGAGAGTCATATCTATTTAAGTCGTCCTAGACGTGATCTGTATCCTCGTCATACATCTAGTCATATACAGGAATCACTTTTATTGCGTATGACACGCTTTTCCCCTGGACATTCGTCAAACGCATCCCAAGGCCCAGGAGGCAGACCGACTGTCGCAGTACCAGCGGCATCTCAACGCCACGTTTGAGGCATTGCCCCAGGGACTCAAAACGAAGATTCGCGCTGTCATTGCTGACAGTCAGTCAGCCAGGACCACGTTCATGCAGATCGTGACGGGCTACGGTCTGCCCCTGGTCACCACGCTGCAACGCAATGCCAACCTGTGCGACCGCTTCGAGGGCGTGCATCCCAAACGGCGCGGACCAAAACAGAAATTAGACGGCAAAGTAGACTTTGAGCGCTGGATACTGGTTACTGCCCAAGAGCGGGAACGGGTACTGCCGTGCGTTCTGTACGCACCACACTTCGAGCGCGATCCACGCGTGGTGGTCATGCACCGACTGAATCACTAGGGGCAGGTCAAAGCGTACGCGGTATTGTGCAGTTCTGACACCACGATGACGGCTGAGGAAGTGTAGGCAATGTACAGTGCCCGCTTCGAGATGGAATTCGTCTTCCGCGATGCCAAGTAACCTGCAGGGTTGAAGACCTGCCAACTTCGAGACACGACAGCGCTGGAAGCTCACTGGAATGTCGCCTTCCCAATGGTGAGCCTCGTTCGGGCAGAAACACTTCAGGCTGCTGGAGGAAGACGCAACGTGGTGTCTCGGCTCTCAGTACCTGACATGTTAGGTTTTTTGCCGTTCAGGAGCGGGAAAAGGGGACTTAAGCAGGTCAAGGTACGTGTAGAACGTGGTTTTTCCCCACCGAAGGGCAGGGCACAGGAGTTCCCGCCCGTAGCTCGCCCGGCTGATCGCCGGGCGAGCATGCTTCTTGGTAGATATAGGCTGCTGCCCCGCCCGCCATGCCCCAACGCGGACCATCCAGGCCAGTGCCAAGCTGAGCAGCCCAAAGAGGCGGGAGAGGCGATCTGGCTGGGTCATGTGGGTCTGCTCGAGGTTCAAACCCCGAGTTTTCATGGCTGAGAACGCACATTCGATGCCCCACCTCAAACGATAGGTCGTCAGTGTGTTCCAGAGGGACAAATCCGAGGCGACGAGGAGGCGCTCTCCCAGGGGCGCTCAGTGATGCACGGAAGTCCCTCATCTTCGGTGGTTGATGTTCCATCCCAGAAAGATCGCGTCGAAGCGTTCCAGACCTCTACGAACGATTTGAAGACCTGGCTGCCCTGAGCCATGCCAATGTCCGAGGCGAGCCACAATCCAGATGGCCCAAGCGATGCTCCGCACTGGGTAGGGATTTTGCTGCCGCTGCGTTTTCCCCTCGTATAGGGGTAAGAGCTCCTGGAGACACACGAGTTCTTCCAAGAGGAAGAACTCGCGGGCGTCCGTGTTGGTGTCATCACGATGCTTGACGAGTTCGGTCATTTTGGCGGCACTCCAGAGGCTCATGACGGCCAGTTTCATCAGGGCCAGACCGCTTTCCAAGCGGCTGGCCTCCACATCGACGCAACGCGTTTTCAAGGCGCTAAAGGTGTCCTCTGATCGCCAGCGGAACAGATACCACTGCACGATCTGCAATGCTTGCTCCACGGTTGTGACCGGATGGCTGGTCAGTAAGCGCCACACCACCGGTTGTTCTCCTGGAGGAACATCCTCTGCCCGTTCCCGGACCTCAATGGCGTTCACCTTCACGCGTTCCCCGGATGGTCTTTTACGCTGGTCGCCCCGGGAGCGGAGCGATACCGCTGTAAAGCGCAGTTCCATCTGACTCTTCCGTGCGGCACGTCTCTTCTTCTGGTCCGCCCTGATGCTTAGCGCGAAACAGCCTTGCCGTGGTGCCTGTTCTAGCTTCGCCCACAGCCGCGTTTGGTCCCCGGGACCCTCTGGGATGAGCGCACGATCTTGTCGTGCGCGTGTGATCATCTGAGCTCCTCGCTGCCTCACCTGGACCCACAGATCGTAGATGTCACCCTCGCGGTCATGAATCAGGGTGATACGCGGTGCCAAACCCTGGACATCGCGGGTGACCTTGAACCATTTCTCCGACTCGGGCGTCTCCCGATCTACCCATCCGCCCCGGGTCCACAGTTGAAGGGAAACGCAGCCGAGAGGACGACCCTGGTCTGCGTCCAACGCCAAACCCGCGTGGATGAAGAAGCCAGGGTCGTTGTTGTTCCCTGTGACCCCTAGCGCGTTCCCCTGACGGTCGCCTTGAGTCCCCTTGACGTTGATCTCCGTCGTGTCACTGCAGACCAGCAGATGAGCGTGTTCAGCACGCTGAACACGTGCCCGGCCCGCCTGGGTGGCGCCGTAGATCAACTGATCAAGATGGACATGACGGTTGTGCAGAAAGCGCGAAAACATCACCTGCTCTGCGCGGTTGTGAGCCAGTCGGCTCAGCGTGCTCGTCGTGAAGCGGTGTAATGCATCGATCAAACGGCAGGCCGCACTCTCCAGGCGCTGGTCACGAAAGCCGATCCCACGCCCAAAGGGCTCTCCAGAGACATACATCCCATCATGAGGGACTTCCGTGCATCACTGAGCCCTGTGGGGAGAGCGTCGCCACTACGCGCATCCAACTGCCGTACACCCAGACCCGTTCGAGCAGTTCACGAACCTCTCCCGGCTTGAGATTCTGGAAGTAGTGGCGTGCAGGATCTTCGTCCAATACAGTGTTTCCCGGATACGGATACATCGCTTGATCTGCCTCGCTCGCAAAAAACTGAACCACTCCTGCCCGACGAACTCCCGGTCGGCGATCAGGACCGCCCAACGTCGAGCGGGAAGACGCTTCAGAAGCAGACCGACCAGGAGCATCCGGACCCGCATGTCACTGTTACCGCCGTGCGGCAACACCTTCCACATGAGGGGGAGGACCACATCCCCGAGGGCAACGCCTAGCACCAGGAGATTGAGGTCGCGCTGACCCAACTTCCAGTTCGTGCGGTCCAGAACGAAGGTGAGCTTGCCCGTCGGGAGCAGTGGAAGCAGGACGTCACGGACGTCCTGCTGGCGTGAGGTCCGTTTCGTGGAACGTCCGAGCGACTAGGCGGAGAATGGAGCTCGGCGTCGCGTCACGGTGGATATGAACGGCGATCTTACGGTGCAGCGTGGACTCGGCCTGAAGGATGCCGAACAGGACCTCCGTCAGGCGACGGAGGGTGTCGGAACGGTGATGCGGGAGGCGTTCTTTGAGGTACGCGGCGAACGTGTCAACATGCGAAAGGGCGGCACTGGGACGGATCACACCTCCATTTGCCGCCCTTTTTCTGGTTTTTCTACGTCCTAGACGACATTTACATCAACCTGTCAGGTACTGAGGTCTCGGCTGGAGGACGCCCAACGGCGGGCATACAACGCGTTGTATGCCCGCCGTATTTTATTTGGTCTGTGTCTTGACGCTCGATTTGAAGAATTTGCTGCCTTACATCAGGACCGCTCGATTTCGGTCTCAAAGCCGCTTAGAGCTTACCAGACCAGTGAAAAATCGTAAATACTCACCACGAGGGTGGCTCTCGTGGTGAGTATTTACGATAGCTTTACCTTACCCTTTTTACAACTAGTCAGCATAGGAGCCGAGTTCGTACAAAGTAATTACTGGAATACGGCAGTTACTCTATTCGTCCAGTGCTCTGTGTTCTCCAAGCCCGATCTGTGCATCGACCCGCGCTTGCCCCCTGTCTCTTCACGGCTGTACAGAGTCAGCCGATTCGCACGTACTTCAAGTGGGCAGCAGATAGCGCGCGCGAAGTTCAAAGCACTCAATCGGGCTGTTCGATCGGGGACACGGCCGAGTGTAATATGTGGGACGAACGTGTACTCCGGATTGAGATACTCCGGGAATAGGTGTGAGTACAGCATATCATGAAGTGCGACTAGCTCATCGTTACCTCGCTCCACGTTTAGGAACAGTATTCGCCATGCGCCGTAGCTTCGCCTGGATGGATATCCAACGGTCTGAAGGATGCCAATCTTGCTTGCAAAAGGGCAGCCAATTCCGTAGTTGGGGTGGAATCATTGAACGGGAACACAACCGTAAGGTGCAGATGGATCAGGGGTTCGAGTGGATCGTAGAGGTGTCGTACTTCATGTATGAACGTGCCCGACAGTTGCTCGGGAAACACCGCAATGGCTCGTCTCAGATGAGGCTTGTTCACCCTTTTATCCTAATGAATCATCGGCAGCGCCGGTTCCGCGGCGTAGAAGGGATGTTCGCCGAGTCCTTGACTTCATCGTCAGGACCTGCTGAGTAGTCACGAAAAATATGCGCTTTACGTTCGGCGGGAGATCCAGGAGTTACCGCCGCGTGACATACGATTCGAACGCCTCAACCACTCCTGCTCCACGGGCGAACTGGCCCACCATATGGACGGCTGCGGGGGCAGGGGCAGCCCCGCGGCCATCACGCTGGCGCGGCTCAGGGGCCGAATGGTGTCCGGATCCTGTAGCAGGAAGGAGCGGATATCCGCATCAATCAGGTTGAGGAGAGGGCTAGGACTGTTGCGCAGAGACGTGAGGAGCTCCGATCGGCTTGGATCCAGGAAATCCTCGCGGCGGAACAGCAACGTCTGGTCTCCCCCATCGAATCTGTTCCATAGGGAAGGATCCACGCTCAGGGCCAGCAGCGAGTAGTACACCAGCCAGCTCGGGAAATGGTCCATGTGTGGGCCATACCGGCGGGGGCGGGGATGCTGGTAGTTGGGCTGCCCCCCCTCCTTCGGAACGTTGTCGGCCAGGGACTCGGTCCAGACGGCGTCGTAGTCGACCAAGCGCAAGCGCCCCTCCGACACGAGAACATTCTGATGGTGAATGTCGCCGTGAGCCAGTCGCGCGATCCGGAGCCGGTCGAACATGCTGATCCAGTTGGAGGACAACTGCAGCAGGGCGTCCCGGTCACCGACAAGCTCCTCCACATGCTCATGAAGTGGTAGACCCTCAAGCCATTCCATGGTCATCAACGGCTCCCACTGGTCATTCACCAGCAGACCCGGGACATGGAGATCAAAATTCACGAAGAAGGGACAGGGATGCTGCACCAAGTGCTCGCGCAGCAATTGATAGCGCTGCTGGAGGTCGGGCGAGGGTTGCAGGAAACAGCGCAGTGCCCAGCGCTCACTGGCCACCTGCGTCTGGAAGACCACCGCGAACGTGCCGGCATTGGACACTGGCAGCTTCATGAGGTTGCGGCGGATCTCCCCATCACGAATGGCACCCAGACTGTCGTGTAGTGCACTCTTCTTCTGGATGGCTCTGCTGAAATCGGACGCGGTTGGAATGGTCAGCCCTCCTGTGCCCGGCGGCGGAAACGAACGTGGATGAAACTCAGATCATCATCCTTCAGCGCGCTCCCAGGAGCCTGCCGTAGTGTATCCGCCCAGGTCGCAAAGGCCAGCTGTCTCTGGGTCTCCTGGTCAGCAGGTACGGCAGATTCAGAGCTGAACGCAGGCGCATCTTCAGCCTCAGGAGGATCACTGCTCGCGGCCTCAAAGGGATGCTCCGGCCTTGCAGCGACGAGCATGGTGGATGACGCAGCCTCCTCCACGCCGAGCTCAGAGAGGTTGACCTCAGCCGGCCGCTCGGGAGCAGATTCTGATTCTTTCTCTGGATGGTAGAGAAACGTTTCCAGAACCTCTATTGGACGTTGATTGGTGGCGTCATCCACCCACGCCTGCTGGGCAGTCAGGAACCAGACCGCAAGGGCGTCCGTCATCAGCAGGAAGGCTTCATCCTCGCCAAACTCCCTCATGGTGAGGGGTTCGGGGACGTGGGTTCGCACCCCGGCCACTTGGTCGGGGAGACTGGGCAGCAGGTAGGCCACAGAACTGTACTGGTCTGGAGAGTTCAGTGGAAACGGGGTTCCGGTTTGAGCGGCTGGATTCCCCAGTGCATCCAGATGAATGAGGCAACTGTCCCCCACGGCGGCCGCCTCCCAGGTGTACTTCCACTGCACGCGCCCGAGATCCACGCTTCTCCGGGTCAGGAGACGGAGGTTCACCAGCGTGCAGTGCGAGCCCTCCTTCAGCTTTCTGGCCGAGAACCAGGACTGGGGAGCGCTCTGCGTCTGTTCCCGGACCCAGGCGCTCCACTGCTCCTGGGCCACGCTGAGCGGCGCGCCAAGCAGCTCGGCGAGATCGGTCACACCGTGCAGGTGTTCCAGAGCTAATTCCGCCCATCGGCGCGAATACGAATAGGAGGTGGCTCCATCGGCGATGCCGATGTTCAGGCCCTGCTGGTCGACCGGCGCCAGGCGGGAGATGTCCGGATACGTGGCGTCCTCACAGTCGTGCTTCGAGGTACCCAACTTGGGCACCGAACGGACCGTGATGACGGCCTCAAGCACACCTGCTGCCAGTTCGTGGTCCTGCTCTGCGTCGGGGATCAGGGAGAGGATGTGGGCCTCTTCCAAGGGAAGCAGCGCGCCTTCAGGCGTGGGCTCGCACACCAACGAGACGCTCAGGAAGTCATCAACCCCAGGCGCCTGAGGTTCCTGCACGACCAGGGGGAGGTCGGACTCCTGAAGCGCCTCTGGCTCAGGCAGCGGCGTGTCAGGAGTTGGAGACGGCGCTGCGATGTCCGGCTGCTCGGAGGCCATCGGCTCTATGGGCTCCAGGGCTGGGGACTCCACTTCATCCGACGGACTGGATAGTTCTGTGTGCGGCGGCTCTGGCTTCAGGGGAGCTGGATTCCACTTCAACCGCCAGCCACTGATTGAGAAGGAAAGCCTGACCCACCGGAATGGACCTCTAGTCACAACCCGCGCTCAGACCGTCTCGGTGGCCGCACGACGGGTGCTCGTTCCGATGTCGAGCATGTGCATGAGGGCCGTGGGATCGGCGTTGTACATGAAGCCGCGTGAGGCGTCGGAGACCGCAAAGCCCAGCTCTCCCGCGCGGACCAGGCCTACGTGTGGCAGGAGGCTCGACATGGAGAACAACAATTTGGCGTAGATGTCAGGCAGTTCGTCTGTTGTGTCGGGAAATACAACGAGTTCTCCAGCGGTGCTACTGACATGCACGTTGTAGAACAACACCTGACCGTCGGAGGTGCTCAGGCTGCGGATGTCCGAGGCGCGCTGACTGGGATCCCCGTCTGTGGACTGGCCATCCGTAATGTTGATGATGGCCGGGGGAAAGCAGTCCGGGTTGGCCGCGACGTGCTGCTGAAGCAGGGCGGACGCATAGTCAAGGGCGCGGCACATGGGGGTGGCGCCACCGAACTGGGGATCCAGCCAGACCGGGGTGGAGGTCGTCTCCTCCTCTCCATTGTCAAAGACCTGTTTGAAGTCCTCGATTCGCAGGGGGTTGTTGGCAATCTCCTCGATGGGCAGCAGGTCGCGGCCGCTCAGCTGACCCTCCAGAATCGGACCTACCTCCTTGCCATAGCCGATTACGGCAACGTGGAAGTAGTTGCGGACATTGTTGCCCTGCGTGCAGCGCAGGACAAGCTCCATCAGTTGGCTGTTTACAGCGTCGGCCACGAATTGCGCCTTGGTTCTGCCACTGCCGTCACCGAGCTGCTCACTCATGGAGCCGGATTGATCCACCAGGAAGACGAAGGCAGTGGGATTGGAGCGGGAGGGAACTTTCAAATAGGGCATAGGATCTCCTTTGGCGCGGTAGGCCTAATTATATGTTTCACACATATGGCTCATGTGAGAGTTCGGTGCTACAAGCGAATCTATGCTCCATACTGAATTCAGTCCCGACGCAAATCATAAGATTTGAGGATTATGAGAAATCGGGCTCAAGGGGAGGCAGTGTGCAAGACCTGATCACCACACTCTGGAATGCCGTAAGGCCCGCCACGCCGGAGAGTGTCGTCATTGTTCTTTTCATCATAGGAGTCGTGATCCGGACGAGCGTACAGGGGCTGCGGCTCGGGCGTGAGCATCAGCAGCGTCATGCCGAGCTCAGGGCGCTGCCCGACAAACTGCAGGGGCTCTCCGAGATAGCCGTTCGCAGGGCGTTGGGTGAGCTCAGGTGGAACCGGGTCGAGCTGACCGATGCGTGGGACCGGGCCAGCGCGCTTCGCAGCCTGACTTCGGCAGACCCCCGCGCCGTGACAGACAGCCTTTCCGTGATCGATGAGGGCCGTCTCTACCACCTGCGGCAGCGTCCCAATCAGCTGATGCTGCTCGGCCTCCTGGGGACCGTGCTGGGCCTGAGTCTGACCCTGGGCGAATTTGCTCCCCAGCTCAAGACCGCTCTGTCCTCTCTGGAGACCGGTGGAACCCCCCAGCAGCTCAATGCCGGCCTGGAGGGCCTGCTGGACCGCATGAAGGTGGCCTTCGTATGTACCTTCTGGGGTGTGGGGGCCTCGCTGCTGGTAGCCCGCGTCCTGGTTGCTCCGGCGCAGCTTCGCCGCGACCGCCTGCAGGCCGAGTTGGAGCGCCTGGTGGCGTACGACCTCATTCCACGGATCTGGATGCAGTCCGCCGTGCTGCAGGAGAAGATGGAGCAGGCACTGTCTCACAACCGCCAGTGGATGGGAGAGATGCAGCAGCTGTTCACCGCGCAGCTTGAACAGTTTGCCCATCATACTGGCCGCGCCATGGAGGGAATGCAGCAGGCGGGTCAGACCCTGAATACCACCGCTCTGGCCGCGTCCGCAGCCGTACAGGAGGCTGGTGCCGTTCTGCGGAGCACCACCTCCACTGTGGACCGCAGCAGCGACGTCCTGATCCAGGGAGTCCGCAGTCTGGAAACCCAGCTTGGACGCAGCATCTCGGCCCTTGAGCACAACCTCCAAGCCCTGCAGGGCCAGCACTCGGACTTCCAGACGGCCCAGACCCATCAACTGGAGGCCGGCGCCGCCCAGCAGGACATCCTGCAGCAGGCCCTGGCCCAGTTCACGGGCACCACCATCATGCTGCAGGAGCGCCTCGATACGACCACGCAGGAACTCCGCAGCGGAAGCCAGGCCCTCGCGGCTCAGGGAGACCGTCTGGTCGAGGCTCAGAGCGCCGGACTCGATGAACTGCGCGGAACTCTTACCGCCCTCGAAACCGACCTGCGTGAGCTTGGAGAGGGGCAGCTCCAGAAGGCAGTGGAGCAGGCCAGCCAGGAGCGGGCGGCCCTGCGCCGCCTGCTCGACGCCCACCTGCAGAGTGCCGAACAACAGCGTCTCGAGCAGCAGACGGCTCAGCAGGCCGTGACCGGTGTCTTTGAAGGAACCCTCCAAACCCTGGTCTCGGACTTCGACCGCCGCATCGAGACGCATCTGCAGACCACGGAACGCCAGGTGCTTCAGCAGCAGAGCGTGCAGCAGGCGGCGGCGGCGGCTCTTGAGGGAACGCTTCAGAAACTTGCCTCGGACTTCGACCGCCTCTTCACCCAGCAGGCAATCACCGCCACTGGCATCGAGGCCGAATTGCGAGAGGTGACCCGGGCCCTGACGCCGCTGGACGAGCTCACTCAGCGCCTTGACCCCGCCAATCTGCCCCAGGAGCGCTGGAAGGCCTTTGAGGGTGCACTGACGGACCTCGCCACCCGCTGGTCTGGCCTGCAGGGCCAGCTGGATATGCGCCTGACTGCCCTGACTGCCGCCCTGGAGCGGGAGCGCCGGCTGGCGGGCGAACAGCTGAGCACTCAGCTGGCCGCTCTTCACCAGACCCACCTGGAGCAGACCACTACCATGCACGGCTCACTGCTTACGGTAACTGGCGCGCTCGAGCAGTCACTGATGGCCTCCTCGGAGCGCTGGGCCGCCCTGAATGCCGAGGTGAAGGGCCAGCTGATCGGAACGCTGCAGGGCCAGATGAACATTGCCGGACAGATTCTCCAAGGTCAGGAGGCGCAGCAGCAGGAGACCCAGCGGCTGATCGGCGAGGTGGCAGGCACAGCCCAGTCCATCGTCCGGGAGATGCAGGCCGTGCGGGAGCAGCTGGTCGGCACCACCACTCAGCTGGAAGCGCAGGCGCAGGCCACGACCGGAATGGTCAGGAGCCTCCCGGCCAGCCTTCAGACGATGGCCACGGCCCAGCTCAATGTCTCCGGCGGAGCCTTCAACGGCGCGGTCCAGCTGCTGTCCGACAGCCTCACCCGACTGCAGGAGGAGGCGGCTGCCGCCACCAGGAACAACGCCCTGCGGGTCACGGCAGCCGTGGAGGCCATGGAGCAGCGCAGCAGCGCCATGATCGGCTCCACGGTGAGCGAGCTGGCAGAAGCCTCGAAGGCTTCCAGCAGTGCGATCGTGCAGGCCACCGGGCAGCTCAACGATACCCTGCAACGCTTCGAACAGCAGACCGGGGAAACAGTGGCCGCGCTGCACCGGGTCCCCGCTGGGCTGGGGGACCTCGCGGACGCGCAGCTCCGGGTCGGCACGGGTCTGCTCAGTGACAGCACCCGTGAGCTGACGTCCGTCCTGAGTGGCTTGCAGCAGCAATCTGCCGCGCTGACCCAGGCAGTCGAGACCCTGCAGCGAACTGATGGGGAACGCAGCACCTCGCTTCGGTACGAGCTGCAGGGCTGGTCCGCCTTCCTCGACCAGGCCTACCGCAAACTCGACGGCACCGTGGGACGACTTGATGAACTACTCAGGGCTCAGCCGCCTTTTTCCGCGGGCACAGAGGCCCTTCCTGATGGAGCGGACTGAGGTGCACGCATGAACCGGCGGGCCGTTCGGGAGCTGGAGATCAACCCCTACATTGCCTTTACCGACGTTGCCTTCACCCTCGTGCTGGTTCTGGTGATGGTGGTGGTGACCGTCACCCTCTACGGCCGCATCGGCTGGGAGGACATCAAGTACAAGCAGGCGCAGGCTTCGGTCCGAACGGCAGTCATCGACGCCTATGCCCGGAGCGATCGTCCCTTCGTCAACAACGGCCGCAATGACCCACCTGGAGCGCAGCGGTGGGTGTTTGCGCAGGCCAACCTGTTCAGGAAGGGCACTGCGACCCTCACGCCCTCGGGCCGCTCAGCCCTGCTGCGGTTTGCAGGTGTGGTGCAGTCCAGGCAGGAGCTGTGGCGCCGGCTGCGCATCGAGGGCCACACCCTGCCCACCCGGAGTGGACAGCAGGATGAGTGGCTGTTGTCCGCTCAACGTGCCGAACAGGTGGCCATTCTGCTTCAGGGCGCCGGACACGTGCCTTCCTACCGGATGGCAATCGCCGGACGGGCGGGACAGAGCCCCTCCTTTCCAGCCCAGCCGAGAAATCCGGCGAATGAGCGTGTGGAGATCCTGATCGAGTACGCCCAGAAGGTCCAGTAGAGCGTGGGCGCAGGCGACAAGCCAGAATCTGGATGATGTTGCCGACCGTTTCAAAGAATCCTCTCCCACAGGGAGCACCAGCGCCCCCGAGACTCTCAGCTGAGAGTCTCGGGGGCATGGACTGGCCCAGTTCTGTGGACGAAGCTGACTGGAAACTTGACTCAGGGTGAGTGTACGCCACCAAGTGGAGCGGTGGGCTCAGCGCACCGCTGGACGAACTCGTCGGGCGTCGGGTACGCTAGTGGGTTACTTGGTGTAGATGTATGGTTTCACTGCACCACTTGAAGGGTGAAGGCACCAGAACCACCCAAAGGATGTCTTGCACGAGTCCGCCGACGGCGGGCTTGTCGTTTTCCACCCCAGACAAAAGGCGTTGGGGCGCGGTTCCATCCCCGTGCGCTGGTCTCCAACCATTCGATGATTTGCTGGGCGCTGTCCGGACAGTGTCCTGCCAGTGCGCGGCGAACCAAAATGCGTTGAATGGACTCCGCCATGTTCAGCCAACTCCCTGCCATCGGGGTATAGAGCGGCATGACACCATGCCGCATCAGCCAGCACACGAGTTCCGGGGTCCCTAGCCCGACGAGGTTATTGAGAACCAACAACATTCGAAGAGGCGGCAAGGTTTCGAGCAACGTGAATTTGACGCAGAGTCCTGCCATTTTTCCCATACAGCACGGTTGTCTGCCGGTGGCAGAAGGACATGACCTTAGAAAGCGCAATCCAGCAACTCTTGAGTGCCTACGTTCACATGGTGTTCGAGGTGCCATGTGATCAATTGCGCCTCTTATTGGAGACGGAGAAAAAGCCCGGATACATGAGTTGATGCCGACCTCCGTCTCGCTCTTGATACCTCGCCTCGCCGCCCTGACAGGGTTCAACACTACCTGCCTCTACGGTATGGTCGACATCTCACTGCCCGGCAGCAACCACGATCCCAAGGCGAGCGCTCGTGCCGCCCTTGATGTGGCGGCCCCGGCGCTGCAAATCACTGAACTGTTCGCCTGAGTCGCGGTCATGCTCGGCGAGGACCGGACCCGAGGCTGGCTGACCCAACTCAACAGTCACCTGGACGGGAAGGCCCCCGCCGATTTCTTGCGCACAGAGACTGGGGGCAAGCGCCTCTCACGCTACTTGGAGTCGCTTGAGAATGTCACCTACGGATGAAGCTGAAGCGACTGGCTAAAAACCCAGGCCACCGCTGCCTTGACGCTGGCCCGGGTTGGCGGAGGAGATGGTGGAGGTGCCCACCTTTCACATCAAGGTGTTGACCGCGCGTCAGGATGCTTATACGGCAGCGGCTGGGCACTGGTGACTGCTGCTGCCAAGCAGGGCCTCATGCTCTTGCTAAACGCGGACCCTCAGCGTCAAAGCTTCTACGCGCGGTTGTGCTTCGACTTTGCCCCCCTGTCCTGACGTGCGCATCGCCATGAAGCCAGGTTTTGAGTGGCCTCCCTGCTGCTCTACCATGCGCTCACCCCGCGGCCGAGTGGGCGTGCCAGGTGCCTGTGGCACCTGGCACGCCGAACGGGAACAACGGCTGCACGTCACAGGCACCAGGCCGGCGCTCGGAGTCTTCGCCATCGCGCCGCTATAGCTGCAAGCCCTCGATCGACATCGTCAGACGAGTCCACCCATGGGAAAGTGGCTGTGGGTGAATGCTTTGTGGTGACGTTGGGTACCCCGGTCCGGAAGGCAGGTGGGCCTGCTCAGGCAACAGCACATTGCACTGATCGGCCGGGGTTGGGTTGAGGGCAACCACTCGCCGCTGGAGGGCTGGCTCAAAGGGCTGCGACAGAAGCATGATCCGGAACCTATGATTCGGTGGTTTGTCAATCCCCTAAGTGTGGAAATGGGGGTGTAGCGGAATCTTCAACGAACAAAACCACCCACTTGCGCTCAACGATTAGGTATGGCATCAAACACCCCATCTACCCAGGTAAGCCCCTGCACACCCTACAACATCCTCCGAAATAACCGTGCGGCTGGAACTGAGGTTAACAGCCTCAAGGCCAGCTCCCGATGCGTGAAGTTGAGCGCCCAAACGTATTCAAGGGGTGGAAACGGTAACTCTAAGCCGTTTTGTGGGTTGGGAGACCCGCAGCATTGGCGTGTGGCCAGGCTACATGCTTGGAAATGTCCGGTGAAATTACTGGGCGGCTTAGCCATGGCCAAGGACGCGCAGGAGCGCCCTCATGAGTAAGGAGTTCGCCATCATCCGCCAGCCTGCAGGGCAACGTACCTTGGCGTTGAGAGAGTCCTACCTTGCCATCTGCGACGAGGAAGAATGCGAGGCTTACCTTCTCAACGCAAACGAGCGCTGGTATGCTTGGAAGCTCGCCCAGCGTCAGCAGGTCCGCCACAACAAGGTGGCCAAGGCAGGCGGCGAGGTCCCGGAAGACGACGAGTCCCTCTGGGTGTTCATGAGCGCCGCCGAGTGGGTCAAGGAGCTGCTCAACATCTACGACGAGAAGACCATCCGCAAAAAGCTTGCCAGGCTCGTCAAGCGGGGCTACTTGGCCACCCGCAACAACCCCAAGAAGAAGTGGGACCGCAAGCCCCAGTGGCTGTTCTGCTGCAGTGCCGTGCAAGCTGCCGTGGATGCCTGGGAGGCCACCCGCACTTCGCCCGATCCGGCCCCTCCCAGGGCGGATGAGGCAGAAGACGCCGATCAGGACGACTCGGGCAATGAGGGCAACTCCATTCGAGAAAATGCCCGAGTGCAGTCGGGAAAAGTTCCGAGTGCGGTCGGGAAAAGTTCCGCGTCCATTAGGGAAAATACCCGTAGCAATACCACAGGGATCTCTCCCAGGGATCTTTCTCAGGAAGCTTTCCCAGGAGGAGTAAAGAGCGTTACTGGTGACGCGAGCGCACCTGCACAACTCACCGAGCACCCCCCGCTGGTGGACGAGGCCTCCCCAGCGACGTGCTCCTCGGGAGAAGCTGCGCTTCAAAAAACGGAAGGGGCGCCGTTCGGATCCTCCCCCCAGGCACTGATGACGGTCCCTCGCAACTCCGAGATCAGCGCCGTACTCCAACAGCCACCGCCTGAAGGCGGGGCCGCTGAAGCGGCCGAGGGGCTGGACGTTCCCTCGACGGAGGAGTTGGAGAGCATGCTCGTGGGTCAGTCAGGCAATACTCCGACCACCGAGACTGTTCCGGGCGCGGCGGCCGGGCGGGCGGCGGTTGCGGATGGCCCGTCTGGCGGCGGGGACCGGGCGAAAACGACCAACGTGAACGATCTGGTCCCTATTCCCCACGAGGAGCTTTTGAGACGCCCCCGTGCCTCTGTTGATACCGCGACGTACCAGGCGCTGCGGAAGCTCGTGGGCGAAAACCTGGAGAAGATAATAGGTGAGTCCACGCGCACAGCGAGTATCCTACGGGCTGAGTTCTGGCCACGCCTGACCCTGGCGGAGATCGGCGAGGCTCAGCTTGCCGCGCAGATAGAAGCGCGTGCCACACAGAACAACGAGCGTACGCTGAGAATTCGGGCGCTTGATCGGCTGATTGGCGGAGGATCACGTCCCAAGGCCACTCCAAAGCCTGACACACAGGCTTACAACGGCGGCGCACTCGTCGCGGCGAAGAAGGTGGAGGAGCCGCAGGAGGAACCCCGTCGTGTGGTGGGGGCACGCTGGAGGAACCGCAAGGGCGGCGACTTGGTAGACATTGTGGACATCGAGCGGGTGCAGGGGAAAATCGGGACGACCGACCACTACCGCCTGAGCAACGGCTGCCTGCTGAACGCAATGACGCTGGCCCAGCAATTCGAGTTCGTGCCCACGCAGGCGGCAGACTGAGGGGGAGTGCGCCGTGCCAAAAATCCCAACCTACGTGGAGGAGTCCCCGCCGCACCTGATCCGCTCGGTTGACCTCGAAGTCGCAAGCATACAACCAGAACTCCACCAGAAGCCGGTCACGCTACTGAGTTACAACCTCGGCCAGAGCCTGTTCAAACTGTAGGAGCCGCAGCGACTGGCACCCCGGAGAGCTGCATCATGACGCAGGTGGAAATCAAGCTGTCAGTCGTCAAAGACATTCCCCTGGGTGGAGCACGCGGAGGCCGTCGCGCAGTTTTGCGCCTGGCCAGCAGACCCCAACCTGGCGGGGCTGGACACCGAGACGACGGGGCTGGAGGGACACGTCATCGAGATCGCGGTGTGTAAGGTTCAGGGTGAGGTCCTGCTCGACACCCTCGTGCGCAACCTCGGGCCGATTGAGGATGGTGCGCGGGACCGAAGAGATGCTGGCAAAGGCCCCAGGCTTCGCCTACCTCGCGCCATACATCCGCGGCGCGTCGCTGGGCAAGACTGTTGCCATCTACAACTCGGATTTCGATTATGCGAGCAGGAGAAGATTTAAACGGCTCCTGCGGGTAGGGGCAGCGGGAAGAACCAGTCGCCACCGCGCCACCCCGTTGAAATAGGGCCAAGGCACCTGGAGGCCGAACAGAGACAGGGTGGAGGTGGCCAGAGCCAGGCTCTGGACCGGCGTGGCCAAGTGCCAGGAGCGCCACGCATTCAACATGCTGTCTGCCCCCCGATCTCGAATCAATATCAAGTTTGTGCGCCTTGAATGGGGGCAACAGTGTAGAGCCCTGCCCCCAGGTGGTGGCCGCGAGCCACAGCTTCCCGCAGTTCCGGAGGTTCCAGGACCTCCACTTCCCCGCCCCACCCAAGCACCCAGGAGACGAGTTCTCGCCAACCACCCACGGTCAGCACGACCCTCGTGTGTCCGCTGGCCAAGACTTTGACCTGTGCGGTGCTTCCCAGGTGCGTCTCCTGAATTCTCTCCCGAACTGCTGGAGTAAAGAACAGCTCCACCCGCACGGGGTCTCCTGTCATGATGCCCCAGGCACCTGACAAGAACTTGAGGGGATGGAACTCCTCAGGAATCTCGCAATATTCGCTCAGCAGCGACACGTCCCGCATTCGGGTTACACGAAAGACAAAGGGCTTGCTCCCTTCTTTCAAGCGGTTGACCCCAATGGCGTACGCCTGTTTGTTCTGGGGGTTGAGCTCGATGAAGTAGATCACCAGCTCGACCGTCGAGACCTTCTGCAGGGAGTGATAGCTGAACCTCAGAACCCGCCCGTCCAGCCACGCCTGAGCCACAAGTTCGAACGTTCTCGACTCAGCAGCATTGGGGCGTTGACGGTACGCGTCGTTGGCCAACGACGCGACGCGCTGGGCAGGCCCGGGCAACTGCTTGCTGAGCTTCTGCATCGCCCGGTGGTAATGCTCGTTGTACTCCGCAGCGTGGTGGTACAGCATGCGCGTTGCGGAATACACCGCCAAGGCTTCTACAGGATTCAGGGTGCTGGGGGGCAGGGGGCGGCGGTAACGGCCAGCAGATGTCTCCTCCAGAATGTTGCGGTCCAGAAGAACCCGCAGGTCCCGTTGCACGCTCCGCAGCTGGTTACCCGGAAGGCCCAACCGCTGAACCACGTCCCTGGCACTGAATTCTGCGTCCGCCAGCAGTTCGAGGATGTCGAGAATACGCTCGGTCTTGGTGGTGGCCGTCATGTGGGAAGCTCCTGGATCTGACGAACGTCCACAACCTGACCCTCTTCAACTCTGAAAAAGAGTTCTATCGGCCGTTGCGGGGACAGCTGGTTGCGAACGCTCTCGATCCTTTGTAGGAGGACTTTCGGTCGCTCCTGATGATGGGCCACGAAGCCCGCCAGTTCCTTCTGGATCTTCTGGGTTCCGGGCTTTGTGGCAACGTCCTCAAACTTGGTCCGCAGATCGTCTGCGTAGCCATTCCAGTCCTGCTTAAGGTTCTGCACGTGTTCACCCAGCCCATGGAGACGATGCTGAATCTGAGGGGCTGGGACCCCCAGCCGGACCCCCAGGGCACAGGCCACGGACGCCGTCTCCTGAGCGAGCAGGGCGATGTGCAGGGACAGGGAAAAGTCCATCACTGCCTCACGAAGTTGCTCGACGTCTTTCTCATTGATCTTCTTCCAGACCAAGTGGCCCTTCAGGCGGACCTTCTGCGCCTTGCCAAGCTCCTGCTTCCGGCGGCCCATCTGCTGCTGCGCCGTGTGAATCTCGCCCAGGCACTCGCGGTAGATCAATTCCAGTTGTGGGAGGTAGCGCTCTCCATCGCGGGGCGTACACGTGCCCTGCTCCAGCATCGTCCAGATTTCATACAGATACTCCAGGTTGCCCTTCAGCCGACCCACCCGCTGGTCCTCCAGCAGGTCATGCAGCTTCCGGAGGAGGGCCTTAACCTCCTTGAGCTGCGTGGCGATGTCCTGAAGGTGCACGGTAGAGGTGACCACCGTCGCGATTTCCAGTAACGCGAGCCCCACGTTCGCCAGGCTGACGGCGTTCACGGGCTTGAACTTCGCGTGGCCAGCGATCTTGCCCCCTTCCCGGTAAAAACCACGAAGGGTCCCATGAGGTCCTTTGGCGAGCAACTCCGGACCAAACCTGGGGTTGGCCATAAGCCGGTAGGTGCCTTTGGTCGCGATTGCTACCCCAGTCTGAGCGAAGGCGCGCAGTGCGGCTCCGGCCAAGAAGAGGTGCTGAGCACGCCGCGACTCCTCCACAGCCGGAACACTCCTGAACTCACGCACGGTCGTTGGCCGGAACCCCAGCACAGGTTCCTGGTCTTCCTCAGCGGCCAGCACCACTTCCTGAACACTTTTTTTCATCAGTTCTCCAACTGGGCGTGCATGTGCTCCCGAAACCTCGTCACGAGGTATTTCAGCCCGTCCACGCTCTTGATGAGTACCGCCCGGAAACTGTGCTCGTCTGGCAGGTAGGCGTTCACGCTGGCACTCACGTTGCCATCAAGCACCGTTACCCGACCGATGAGTACGTGCTGCTGGGCATACATGGCGGCCTCCAGCGCACGCGCACGCTCCGCCGCGTCGTCCAACGACCAGAAATACGGGTAGACGACGAGCAGCACCGTGGGGTCGTCCCTGCCCGTCAGGACGACGTACGTGCCGCCCTCGTACTTGAAGTACACGTCTCCGTCCTCGTCCAACTTGGGCCGGAAGCCTTCTTCCGTGAGGAAGTCGAGGACAGCCTCAGCGTAGGTATTGGGGGCGGGGAGCGCAGGTGGGGCGTCGCCGGTCAGCTCAGTGTCGCTCATGGGTACTCCTGAAAAGAGGGTGGAAAACGGAAGTGCACGGGGCAACAAGGGCGTCGCGCGAGCCTCACGTCGCCTGCCCCTGTACTGCAGCGTCACATACACCGCGGAACGCGCAGGTGCGGCAGGCGACCACGCTGGGCGTCGGTGCAAAATCCAGCGCAGTCATCCGCTCCACGGCCGCCCCGATCTGCTGCATCCCCGTGTTCAGATCCTCGGGCGAAAAGACGTGCAGCTTTCCCACCCGGACGTACGCCAGGGCCGCCTGCTCCGCCTTGAGGTGGTGTGCATACAGGGCCAGCTGCGGCAGATGGTGTTCCGGATGATCAGTGCGGTCGGTCTTGTAATCCAGCACCAGGCGGCCTTCCTCGTCGAACGCATCAACGATCCCCTCGAAGGTCACGGGACCGACCGGCACCTGGATGGGCATCTCCCGCCGGTACCGGCGCCGGTTCACGCTGGCGAATGCCTCGCCCTGGAAAGTCCTCACGCAGTCCGCGACCAATTTGAGGTCGATGGGTGCGAGGTACGCGAGGCGCTCGGCCATGTCGAGGGGCGTCCAGCTGTGCTCGAATGCGCGGTGCACCGCGTCGCCGATCTGCCGGCCCGCCGCGCGTTTCTCGGGGTTGCGCTCATCCGCCTGCAGGCGCTCGCTCCATACGCTCGCGAGGGGCAGTCGGCCCTCCAGGTACTGGTACGCGAAGGCCCGCGGGCACTGCAGGTACTTCGCGAGGCTGGTGACGGCCAGGCTGCCCGGCAGGATCACGCCCGGACCGCTGCGCACCTCCAGCGTCGGGCGGGCTCCCCTGAGGGTCAGCGGCAGCGGTGCCACGGGCGGCACCTCCTCCGGCGTGAGGTAGTGCCGCTCCACACCCGTTTCCGGCAGATGAGACACGAACGTCGCAAAGCGCTCCTGGGCCTTACCGGAGTCTCCCCCACTCACGCTGAGCACCAGCAGATCTGCGGCCCGCGTAAAGGCCACGTACGCCACCCGTTCCGCTTCGCTCAGGTCCCGCTCCTTGCTCAGGCCCTCGAGCGCTTCCCATTCGGGCAGGTCGTCGTCGAGGTGTGGGAGCCGCAACGCCACGCCGAGCCGGGCATCAAACCGAACCTTCGGTGGAGGACCGCCGCCTTGCCGCAGGGCGTCTGCGACGATCACCACGGGAAACTCCAGCCCCTTGCTCCCGTGAATGGTCATCAGCTGCACGGCGTCCGGATGGGGACTGATCGCTTCGGCCTCCTGCGCTTCCAGCCGCGCGAGGCGGGTCAGGTGATCGGCAACGCTGACGACGTCCCGCACGCCCTCCCCCGCCCAGCGGCGCAGCAGGGCCTGGAAGCGGCGAACGTTCTCTACCCGGCGCGCGCCATCGGGTTGTGCGGCGTGGACGAGCAGCGCCCCGGTCCGGCCGTCCGCTTCCGCAAGCAGTTGGGAGGCGCTGAGCGTGACGCTCGCTTCCCGGAGGGTGAGCAGCAGCCCTACCGCTTTCTGAACATCGGGGCGGTCACTCCGGCAGGCCGAGGCCCAGAGGCTCTCTCCTTCCTCCCGGTCCTGCGCGAGTTCAAGGAGCGTGTCGTCGGTCACCTGCACGTGCGGTCCGCGCAGCACCGCCGCGAGGAAGACGTCCGCCGTGGGATCAGCTACGGCCTGCAGGAGGTTCGTGGCGTCCTGCACTTCAGGGCGGTCATACAGGCCCCGCCCACCATGCACCACGAACGGCAGGCCCGCACGGCTCAGGGCGTCCTCGTACAGCTTGAGGTCGGTCCGCGCGCGAAAGAGCATGGCGACGTCCGACAGACGCAGCGGCCGAAGACCTTCCGCCTCCCGGTCATACACGGGCGGCGCAGCAAGCTGCAGCGCCTGAATACGGCCCGCAAGGTACGTCGCCTCGGCTTTCCGGAGGGACGCCGTGTCATCGCCATGAATGACGTGCAGTTCCACGCTGGGCGCGTCTTCCCCACCCGGGTGTTCCTGACGGTGGGCGCTGAGCGGCTCGAACTTCGCGGCGGTTGGCCGGGTTTCGTCCGGGCCGCGCATCAGGTTCTCGAAGTACACGTTCACAGCCGCCACCAGTCCCGCGTGCGTGCGGAAGGACGTGGCCATGGGAATCACCTTCCCGCCACGCGACTGCACTTCCGCCTGCGCCTCCCGAAACACGGCCACGTCCGCACGGCGAAACGCGTAGATGCTCTGCTTCTCGTCCCCCACCACCGTGAGGTTCACGCCGTCCCCGGCCAGCGCCGAGAGGATCCGCCACTGTACGGGGTTGGTGTCCTGCGCCTCGTCGATCAGCAAGTGCGTCCAGCGCGCCGCGTAATACGCCCGGACCGGTTCGTGGACGAGTGCGGCGTCCGCGTACGCTTCGAGGTCCGCGAACGTCGCCACCTCCTGCTCAGCCTTGAGCTGCCCGAAACGCTTCAGGACATGCGTGAAGACCTCGTGCAGCGCCACGACCGCCCGATCGTGCATCCTCGCGCCTTCCGTGGCTTCCCCAAGCAGGTCGTCCCGCGCCGCCAGGCCCTTGATCGTCTTCAGGGCAGCGTGGGTCGCGGCCTTCTCCTCCTTCGTCCAGCCCTTACCTATGGTGCCTTTATGCGGCTGCAGGGCGGCGCGCACCGCCAGGAGTCCTGCGCCCAGCACAGGCGCTTCCTTCGCTGCCTGCAGGGTGGCCCGCCGGATCTGCTCCAGTTCATCGGCCGGCGGGCCTTGCAAGGCCTGCAACGCGGCGCGCGCCCCGTTCCACTCCCCCGCCACCGCCTGCCACGCACGCTGAGCCCGCTCAGCAGGATCACCGACCGCCATCTCCGCCGCAACCTCCAGGGCGTCCCGCGCCGAGGTGGGGTCGTCCAGCAGCGTGCGAATCACGTCCGTCCGGATCTTCCCCGGCACGGCGAGCAGGGTGTCTGCGGGCAGTTCCGCGAGGACCGGGGCCAGATGCTCATCCAGCCACGCGCGGGCCTCGACCTCGTCGAGCACCTCGAATCCCAGACCCGCGCCGCTCTCCACCGGGTGTTCCCGGGCCACCCGTCCGCACAGCCCGTGAATGGTACTCACCTGCATCAGTGGCAGGCCCGCGAGTGCCGCCTGCCATGCCGGGCCTTCCTCCTCCGCCCGCACCTCGACGTACCGGGTGATGCGCTCACGCAGTTCCGCCGCCGCCGCTTCCGTGAACGTGACGGCCACAATCTGGCCGGGCTCGACCCCACCGCGCAGCAAATTCAGGATCCGCTCCGCAAGGACGCGCGTCTTGCCGCTGCCCGCCCCGGCGGAGATGGCCACACTCTCCGGCGAGTAGACCGCCGCTTCTTGCGCGGGCGTGAAGCGGCCCCCCCTGGCATTCTCCATCACGGTCATGCGTCCACCTCCACACCGCGGTCGCGGCACACGGGCCGAACCGTGCAGTACGCGCACGCCTCCCGTTTGTGGTCGGGGCTCGGCGCCACGTTGCCCTGCGCCAGCGCCTCACCAAGTCCCTGCAAGAAGGCGTTGACGTTCGATCGGTGCTCCTCCCAGCGGTACTTCCGCCTCGGCCCTTCCGCTCCAGGGCCTGCACCGCCAGGAAGGTTCTCCCCCTTCTCAATGCTGAAGTACCGTCCGTTCACTGCCCCCAGCGCTTCCATGTACAGCGGCAGCTGCACCTCCAGGTTCAGCGCCCCGCCCTGCACCACTTTGCTGACGTAGGAGCCCGTCTTGTAGTCCGTGACGGTGAGGCCGTCCGGCGCGCGGTCGAGCCGGTCCACGATGCCCAGCAGGTGGAAGGTGTGCTCGCCCGCCTGAACGGAGAACTCACGGCGCTCCTCAAGCTGTACGGGCGTCCAACCCTGGGGCACGAAGCCGGGACTCTGAATCGCGCGGACCGCCGTGCGGCGGATCTCTTCCCGCTCAATGGGCCACAGCGGCCCACCGCGCAGTTCGCCGCTTGCCCATAGGGCGCGCTCCCGCTGCTTCAGGACCTCCTCGGCGCGGCGGATGCGGTCCTCAGCCTTGTCCCCAGCCTGCTCGCCCGTCAAAGCGCCCTCCAGCGCGGCGTGCAGCAGGGTGCCGACCACGCGGCGGTCCTCGATCTGGTCAGGGTCGCGCACTTCCTCAAGTCGCAGCAGCTTCTGCGCGAACCAGCGGTACCGGCACGCACCGGCGGCGTGAAGCTGCGAAGGGCTCCATCGGCGTTCGCTCGCCCAGATCGGCTGGCTGAGCTGGCCCGCGTGAGGGCCAACTTGGCCCGCGTCCCGGTCGCGTTCCACCTGAACCTTGATCTGGACCGATTCAGGAAGCGCCCCGCCGGTCAACGCCTGGGCCAGGAGACGCTCGCTTTCCGAACCCAGGGGCAAGGCGTCCGCTTCGTCCTGCCTCCCCTCCCCGATCCGACTCCAGAAGGTGCTGGGACGCAACTCCCGCCCATCCGGTCCCCGGCGTGGGCGGCTGACGACCAATTCTCGCCCTGCCCCTGCCATAGCTCCCAGGAACAGCGCTTCTTCCACCGTGGCCAGCGTGGAAGCGTCCGGAACGGTCACGCCCTGAGTGGCCCAACGGCGCCGCGTGACGCTGTCGATCAGCGGGTGATCCACGGTCCGCACGGGAAACAGCGTGTCGGACAGTCCCAGCACCCATACGGCATCGAAGCGGCGCCCAAGGGCCGCGAGGGGATTGGCCACCCGGACCCCGCTGCGGCCCAGCAGCACGGGAACCGTAGCGGTTTTCAGCACGTGCGCCACGAGGCCCAGCAACCCTTCACGGTCGCACTCGCCCACCCAGCGTGACTCGGCCTGCAGGCGGTCCATCAGCAGCGTCAGGGCAACGTTCAGCGCTGGGTCCGCCACACAGCGGTCACGGACGCCGAGGTCCAGGAGCAGGCGCTGTAGAACCCCCAGCCCTTCCTGCCACGTGGTGCGCTCCGGCACTTGAAGCCAGGTGAAGTCCTCGTGCCACGCAGCGAGGCCACCGGGACAACCGGGCTGCAGGGCCCGCGCCTGCGCGAGGCCGTCGAACGGCAGGGTCACCAGGGGATGCGTGAGGACCCGGCGGGTGGCGCTGTACCTCCACTCCCGCGCGTGCGCCTCCACCCAGGCCTGCACCAGACCGCCCAGCGGCGTGTGCAGGAGAGGCACCTGTTGCCCACTCACAAGAGGCAGCTGATATTCGCGCGCCACATCCGCGAGCGCGCCAATGTAAACGCTTTCACTCCGGACAACCACCGCGAGCCGCTCCGGACGTACGCCCTCCTCCAGCCACGCATGAACCTGCCGCAGACAAGCGCGAACCTCAGCTTCAACGTCTGAGAATTCCTCCCGCTGGAACGCCTGCTGTGCCGAGCCACCACCCACGTACGCTGCCACCACCTGATCGCCCGAGAGCGTCGCCACACCTGTCAGGGACTGAGCCGCGAAACCACAGTGACCAAGGGCTTCCAGCGTCTCCTCCACCCGCTTCAGGCCGCGGGCATTCTCCGCGAACGGCAGGGTGATGACCGAACCAGGCGCCAGGAGCCGGTCGACCAGAGCGACCTGCGCCGCGTCCAGGTAAGCAAAGCCATGCATGAGCGTTCGCTGCGCCCGCACCGTCGGCAGCCGTGAGGCGAAGAACTCCGAACCGACCGAATCGAAGGTCCGCGCCTCCTCGCTCCTGGAGATAAACGCCGCGTACGCGAGGGCCACGTCCCGTTCCCGTCCAGCTGCAGCAACGCTCAGCAGCGCGGACGGCTCGACCCTCGCGCGCATCAGCTCTCCGATGAGCCGCTGAAGTCCCACCAGGGTGCCGGAACGAAACCTCAGCGGTTCCAGGTAACTGAACGGTACGTCCCCCAGCGCGTCACGCAGGAACGCCTCACGCGCTCCGGGGGTCAACGGCACCCATCCGGCGTCCCGCAGCACTTCCCGCGCAACCTGGGTGAGTGTCGTGGCCGTTCCCGCGCCCTGAAGATGACCCCGTATGTCCCGCCCAGCCTGCAGATTCGGCACGATCAGGCGCATATCCGTGGTGAACCGTTCCACAGCACCTTTGAGCAGCACGCTGGGATAGGGGTGGGTGAGCAGCGTGCGGGTCACGCAGCGCACCAGAGGTCTTCGGTGGGCGGCACGGGCGTGTACTGCTGCCGGTATACGGTAATGAGCGCGCCGTCCTGCACGAGGAAGCGCATCTCACCGAGGCTGTACAGCCTCGCGTGTCCCGGGCGGACCCCCGAGAACCGGGCGCGCCGAAGCAGACGGTTGAGCCGTTCCTGCGCACCTTCCCAACTCAGGTTCCCAGCGAACCGCTCCTGGAACCGCTCAACAGCATGCCCGGTGATCATCACTTCATTCATGCGCGGACCTCCTGACAGGAGTGTCACGGACTGGCACGCCAACGACTGACAGCCGCAAGAGGTACGGGGTGCGTCACATTCTGACGCGGTCTGCGAAGGGATACCGCAATTGTTCTGGCATGGCATTAAGTTCGCCTCATTGTTCGGGGACTCTCCGACTGCCGTGCCATCACTCCTGGAAGGCAACCTCGCCCGGTCCCCGCTGTGGGTGCGGTGGAGAGGTACCTGCAGAGTTTTGGAGAGGGGACCTTCGTTGCCGCTGTTTTTTCCTTGCGGTCAGTACAGTCCTGATGGGTTGCCACCTTCCAATCTCGTTCTCAATCAGGCCACTAAGCTGAGACCATCCATGATCGTCAAGGATTCCCTTCCCCAACCAACCTCTGACCGGTTTCAGCGTGCTGGAGACGAAGCTGAGCGGCAGATGGCCCACTATTTAAAGCGTGCCTTCGGGGAGAACCAGAGTGTGCACGTTTTCAACAATCTTCGCCTCGAACATGACGGTGAGGTGGCGCAGATAGACCACCTGATTTTCCACCGGGCCGGCTTCGTCATTGTCGAGAGCAAGAGCGTCACAAGCAGCGTCCGCATCAATGAACGTGACGAATGGGCGCGTCAGTGGAACGGGCGCTGGAGCGGGATGCCCTCTCCTGTGCTCCAGGCCAGACGGCAGGGGGATTTGTTACGGGCCCTCCTGCAGGCCCATAAGGCGGAGCTTCGGAACAAGATCCTCTTTGGCTTGAAGCAAGGCGAGTTCAAGCTCTTCATCATTGACGCTGTGGTGGCCATCAGCGACAGCGGTGTGGTGCAGGCCAGCGGCAAGCTTTCCGATGTGAAGAAGGCGGACCAGATCCCCGACCGCATCAAGGAGCTGATTGCCGAGCACGGGCGTGCGGCAAGTCTCCTCAGTACGGAGACGCGAGCCGACGACATGGGGTTCAACCTCTCGCCGGAAGAGTTCACACGCGTCAGCGCCTTCCTACAGGCCAAGCACAAGGAGCGGGAACAATTTCCAGCTGAACGCCGCGATGTGGCCTCCCCGCCTCCCGCGCCTTCGCTGAACGTCCCAACCGGACCCAGCCAGGCCTCAGGTCCAGCTGCGCAGACCTTTACGTGCAACAAATGCAGGAGTGCGGACCTCGAGATCAAGTTCGGACACAACTACTACTTCAAGTGCAGAAGTTGCGGTGGGAGTACGCCCATCAAGCTGACCTGCCCCACCTGTAGTGCGCAGGCCCGGACCCGCAAGAGTGGTGCGAGTTTCTACCGGGAATGTGCGACCTGTGCCACCTCTGCGGAGTACTTCACCAATCCTGGGCCGCGACCTACGAACTGACTTCACCAAAAAGATGTCCTGAGCAAACCCTGCACGGACTTCGCGCTTCTACCGCGCGACCTCGCGCACCTGCGCTTCAGAAACCTCCTGAGCCACGAACAGGGCGCCCACCACCTCCAGAACGCCTACCAGTTTTTCTGCTTGCTCCTCAGCAGAGGCGCCCTTGGTCGCCTACGCTTCTCCCACCAGTTTGGACAGGAGGGATTGCAGCTACGTACCGCCAGAGAACCCGCGCGCTGCAAGTCTGTCCATATGTCGGGGATGCGGTCTCGGGCCAGCTTCTCGTACGTCACGGCCTTATAGGATTTCCGTTGATGGCCTCCAAGGTCTTGCCTATGGTGGAGTCATGTCAGAAGCGCCTCAGGGCTATCAGGGCTTTATCCAATCTGGGCCTGATGAGGCGACGTATATGCGCGGCATCGTGCTGTTTGGCGAGAACACGGCCTCCTATAAGTTCGCGCTGACCCGTGCACTTCTAGACCTTGCTGAGCAGCAGTACACCTCTGTCACGCTTCATGAGCTGGCGCCACATTTTGCCGGACATATTCTGAGGCATGTGCGGGCGGGCAAAGTCCAGGGCACCATGCGCAGCAGCGTCTTCCTCGACGCGGCTCAGGCCCATCTCGACGGGCAAATGAACCTGGAGGAGTTCCATGCAGTCACCGCGCAGCACGCCTTCCGGTATGTGCTCGATCTGTACCACCGCCTCCCAGGGGGTGAATCGAGCGTTCAGTTCTACGTGCAGGAACGCAAACCGCGTCGTCTGGTCCTGACCGACGAACTCCTCTCCTTGTCCGCCGACCAACGCGGCCAGCTCACCCACGAGACCGAGGCCCGGTGGCATCTGGTCGAGCATGCCTGGACCCAGACCCGAGAAGGACACCGGGAGGCGCGCCGGATCGCCTTCGATTCAAGCTCCGAGGAGCTGGTCCTCGTGCCGTGGCGGCATCAGACCAGAAAAGCCCTCACAAAGTTTCGGCCTGCCCTCAGCGGTTATCAGAAAGGCCGCTGCTTTTACTGCTTCGCGGAGGTGGATCTGAACGACACGGTGCTCAGCCATGTCGATCACTTCTTCCCCTGGAGTTTGGGCTTCCGGCTCACGGACACAGACCTGAATGGTGTGTGGAACCTGGTGCTGGCGTGTGCGGAATGCAATGCCGGACCGGGCGGGAAGTTCGATGCCATCCCTGATCGACGTTTCCTGGAGAGACTGCACCGGCGGAATTCCTACCTCATTGACAGCCATCACCCGTTGCGTGAGTCCTTGATGCGGGAGACCGGCGGGTCAGCGCAGGAGCGCTGGACGTTCCTGTACCGCCTCTGGGAGCGGCTGCGGGAGTGGCAATCCCGAAGTTGGAACGGGCGCCCAACGTCTGGGCGCCCATTCTGAACGGGAAGGCGTCAGGCCATCCGTTTATTACCTTTGCAAGAGACCCAGGTGCGAGGTCTGGGATGCAGAACAACTCCTTTGCTCCCTGAGGTCTTTGACCTGCCAACAAGAGGCAGGGAGAACAGCAGTCTTCCAGTCCGTCACAGCCCCACCAGCGCCTGGGCTTGCCCTTCGAGAATGGCCTTGCGGCCATACCCTTGTGAGGCAACCGGAGCGTCAGGCCGCCCCGCTTTACGCCAGGACAGAGGGCGCGAGATTTCCCACCTTCAGGGCGTAGCGGGTTCCGCGTTTCTGTCCAGTCTTTTCAATGAGTCCGCTGTCCTGCATGACCTGCAGTTGCGCGCGAATCTCCACCTGGGTCATTGGCGTAAGGGCCCCTTCGAGTTCCGCTATGGTGCACGGTTGGCCCTTTTCCTCCAGGAATTGCTGAACGGCGGAAGCGGCTGCCTCCCCCCGCGCTGCTGGCCGTAAGGGAGGCATCGTCCCCATGAGCCGCGGCAAGGTGAGCAGCTGAGCGTCCGGCGCGGCGGTACGGAGCTGGTCGGCGCTGCTCGGGTGGCAGGTGAGGTACAGCACCTGGTGCTCACGCGCGACTTCTGCGAGTGCCGCGGCCACACTCGCGGCGCGTTCCGGATCGGCATTGACCAGGATGTCGTCCATGAGCAGCGGCACTTTCGCGGTCCGCTGCCCGAGGGTACGCGCCAGGCCCAGGCGCACCGAGAGGTACAGCTGCTCCTGCGTGCCGCGGCTCAGCTGGTCAATGTCCACCAGCTCATCGCGCTCGGTCACCGCCCGGAATGCGGCGCTACCTTCCACCTGACGCACGGCCACATAACGTCCACCGGTAATGTGCGAGAACACCTCCGAGGCGTGCCGCAGCACCTCCGGTCCCTTCGTGCGCTCGTATTCCCTCAACGTGGTGCTCAGGAGTTCCCCGGCAAGGCGGCGAACCAGCCAGGCGCGCGCGTCCTGACGCAGCTGCTCCCGCTGGTTTTCCAGGAACTGCCCGACGTTGGCGGAGGTCGGGGAGTCCGCCAGCTGCCTGAGTTCTAACGCGAGCTCCGCGTCCCGGCGGTACCGCTCATCCTGGCGTTCAGCGAGCGCTTGCCGCTGCCCGCTGATCCGCTCGAGCTCCGAGTGCCACTCGCCCGGCTGGGCGAGGTCGAGTTCGGCACGCAGTTCGGAAGCGCGTTGCCCTCCGAGGAGGTGCAGGTCCCGTTCAGCCTCCAGAACCCGTGTTCGCAGAATGGCCCGCCGTTCCCGCAGCACCTCCCAGTGCTCCAGGGTGTGCAGGTCCGGCGCACCGCATTCCTCCAGAATGGTCGTGACGGCGCGCTGAACTTCACCGCACTGCCGGTCCAGTCCCGCCAGCCGAACCGTCAGATCCTGCCGGCGTTCGCTGATCTCGGAGGCCTGCCGGGCCGCTTCCAGGGTCGCGAGGAGGTCCTGGGCACCTTGAACCGAGGGAGCACCCGTCGCGCGGGTCACCACCTCTGCCATACGCTCCTCGAAGGCCCGGACCGCCACCTGCAGCTGGACGAGTTGCGCTCCTTTGTCCAGGACTTGTCGGGCCGTATCAGCGGCGCGTTGCAGGCGTTCGAGCAAGACGCGCATCTGGGCCGGGGACAGCGGCGGCAGCTCCTGCGCCCTCAGCCACGAGGTCCACTCGGCTTGCGCACCGTCCAGGTCCTGCGCCGCGTCCTTCAGGGTCTCCTGCTTTTGCGTGAGAAGCTGCTCTGCGGACTGCGCCCGTTGCTGGGCCTGCATACGCTGCTGGGCGAGCTTCTCCCTCAGGGACTGCAGGCGGACGGCCTCACGGTCCACGTCCTCCTGACGTTCTGTGACGGCGTGCCGCGCCAAAGCCAGGCGCTCCGCGAGACGCTCCGCCTCCTCCGCGTCCTTCAGTGCCTGACGCAAGTCCGTCAGCGCCGCGTCCGCAGTGGTGGCGCGGCCCAGGGCCATCAACAGCTCCGCAGAGCGCTCCCGAAAGGCCGTCACGTCCCCGGCGGTTTTGCGCAGGTCCTCCCGAAGTCCCTGAATTTTCAGGAGGGCGTCGCGGGCCGCGGTGACGCGCAGCAAAACGGCATCGAGTTCCTCCGGGCGTCCAAGACCAAACCCCAGCCCAACGGCCCACGTGGCGAAACTCCGCTCAGCTTCCGCCCGGCTTTCCCGGGTGTCCTGCACGGCTTTGCTGGCTTCCTGGACCAGCGTCTGGTCTCCCCGATGCCGCCGCTGCGCGTCGTCGCGCTGACCTGCCGCTTCGCGGATGCGCGTCAGGCTGGCGAGCTTCCCGTTCAGCTCTCCTTCCAGCGCCAGCACCTCACCCAGTCCCGCCTGCCCGGTCAAGCCCAGCGTCTTGAGGTCTTGCAGCAGCACTGCGGCGCGCTCAGGTGGTGCCGAGGGCGCGCCGCTTGCCGTCACAGGGCGCTGCAGATACGCCAGGGCCAGGCCGCACGTGAGCGTGAGCAGCGCGAGAAGCGGATGCACCAGGAACGCGCAGAGGGTCAGCACGGCCGTCAGCGCCACGCTCACCCACAGGGGCCAGGTGGCTGCTGGGCGCGAGGTACCCGGCGCACCTGGTTGTACCTGAAGGCGCGTGCGCACGGACCCAGCAAGGTGATGCTGCGCCTGAAGCTCACCCAGTTGCCGGTCGAGCTCTGCCGTCTCTGGGAGCTTCGCGTGCCCTTGCAGGCGGACTTCACTTTCACGCAGGGCCTGCTCGCGGGCCGTCAGGGTGCGCCCGGCTTCCTCCTCCGCCCGCTGGGCCTCCGCCAGCTTCCGCGCCCAGGTCTGCGCACCCTGGCGCCAGGCCTGCTCGTCCTCGCGGCGGTGGGCACTCAGGCGATCGGCCGTCCACGGACCGCCCAGTTCAGCGAGCATCCTGGGGAGCAGCTCCTCCTGCCGCTGCACCTCCTGCTGGAGGCGGGGCAGGTCCTGCAGGAGGTGCAGCGGCGCGTGTTCCAGCGTTGCTCGGAGGGTAGGCAGGGCGCTGAGCAGCGCCGCGTCCGGGTTCAGGGTGTCCGCCGCCTGCACGGCCGCATCCAAGCGAGACTGAGCATCTACAACAGTCCCCCGCAGCAGGTGTTCCTCCTCGGTCGTGGCGGGTTCCTCCAGGGACCCCAGCGGTGGCAGGAGACCGAGTTGCTCCCGCGCCTGCTCCGCCTCGCGCTGCGCTTCGCCCACCTGAGCCTGCACCGCCGCGTGCCGTTCGGCGGCGTGAGTCAGCCGCCGTTCCAGGGCGTCGACGTGCGGAACATACTCCGCAGCGTGAAAGTCCGCCAAGGCTTCCTGGGTCCACGGCACGGGGAGCGCCGTCCGCTGCCGCGTCAGGTCCTCGCCACTGCTGCCGATCTCCATCTCCCGCTGCGCCAGACCCCGCTGGCGTTCCCGATGCGCCGCCAGATCGCTGGTGAGGGCCTCCAGTTCCGGCTGGGCGGTGAGCAGGGCCGCGGACGGCGCGGGCAACGCACCGAGCTCTCCACGGAGTCCGGCGCGTTCACCCTCCAGGTTCCCCTGCCGTTCCAGGAGGCCGCGCAGCTCCGGGAGGCGGACGGCCCCGCCGGGCGGCGGTTCTTCCAGGCCTTCCAGCTCCTCCTGGGCCTGTAGGCGGTCGACCCACCCGGGCCACAGCCGGACCAGGTGTTCGAGGTCCTGCTGGCGGGTTCCCAGCGCCTCCTGCGTACGCTTGTCTCGCTCGATGCCCTCCTGCAGGGCACCGCGCTCCTGCGTCCATGTGGCGTACCGTCCCGCCTGCTCCTGCGCGCCGCGCTGCAACTTGCGCAGCTCCGCGTACGCCCGCGCCCCACCGTTGAGCCGGGCTCCAGACGCGCGGGGGCGGAGGTACTCCTGGGTTTCCTGCTCCAGAGCGTCCACCGCTGCCCGTGCCGAAGGGCCCGCACCCGCTACGCCCGCCGCGAAGATGCGTTCCTGCACGCCCTGTTTGGTGAGGCTGGAGAGGGTCTGGAGTTCCGTCAGGCCAAAGGCGAAGACATTCCGGAACACCTGATCGTCGATGGCCCCCAGCAGCTCACGGGCGGTGCCGGGCGGGCATTCCTCACCGGACGTGAGGTCCAGCACGCGTCGCACCCGCCTGCCTGAAGCGGCCACCCGGTAACGGCGGCCTCCAGCGTCCAGGATGACGCTCCCCTGCACGTCACCCGAACCGAACAGCACCTCACGGATGAACTCCAGCAGCGTGGACTTTCCCGCCTCGTTCGGTCCGAGCAACACCGTAAGCGGCTGCTGAGGCGGGGCATCGAAGGTGAAATCGGCGTTTCGTAGGCCCCGGAACGCTTCCACCTGCACGCGGGCAATCCGGATCATGCGCCCTTCCCTTCCAGCGCCGTGAGGGCCAGCGCTTCAGCTTCCGCGAGGAGGCCGGGCGCATCCGCAAGCAGACCCTCCAGGTCCAGGAAGTCCTGCACGGATGCCAGGGACGTGTTGCCGCGCAACTCGCCCAACAGGGCCGACACCAGCTGCTGGGCGTCCGTTTCGTCCACCCGACGCAGGAAATCCGCCGTGAAGTCCTCGCCCTGCAACCGGGCAGCCCGGTCAAAGGGTGGGCGGGTGCGTACCCGCAGGTCGTCCCACCACAGGTCCTCCGGCGACTGCTCCCTCAGCCATTCCAGCAGCGACTTCTGAACGCCAGCCCGGTGCAGCTCCCCATGCAGGGGACCCTGCCCAGTGAGCCGCGCGCGCAGCACCATAGGCCGGTCCTGGCCCAACCCCAGGGCCTGAGAGGACAGCCTTTCCCCGAGCTGACTCAGGGACGTCAGGCCGTCCACCGGGCACTCCAGCGTCTGAAAGCGCCAGCTGTCGGTGTCTACCCAGTCCAGCCGGATGTCCCCGCCGGCGACCTCCACCACCGCAAAGCCCTTGGCGCCCGTTTCATTGGGATGGCGCGCCTGCGTGTTGCCCGGATACACCACCGTTGGGCCGCTCTCCTGCAGAACCCGCCGCGCGTGGATATGCCCAAGCGCCCAGTAGTCGTACCGGCTTTCGCGCAGGTCCTCGAGGGTGCAGGGGGCGTACACACCGTGCGACGCGTCGCCGTCCACGTTGCAATGCAAAACGGCCACGTGATAGGCGTCGCCAGGCGTTCGCCGGAAGCGGCGCGCCAGGTTCTCCTGGACGTGGCGCTCAGGGAAACTCATGCCGCTCACCACCGCGAGGAGCTCACTGCCCCGCCGCACTTCGGCGTGCTCCACGTCCCGCGTGCTAAACACGGTGACCCCTCCGGGCCACGTGTCTACCGCTGACCAGCGCCCGCCATTGGGGTCGTGGTTGCCGTGCACGATGAAGCTCTGAATGCCCGCCTGGCTGAGACGCTCCAGGCCGCGCAGGAACCGCAGTTGCGCGCGCACGCTGGCCGTATCGGAGTCATAGATGTCGCCCGCGATCACCAGGAACGCGACCTGACGGTCCACGCAGGCCTGGACGACGCGGTCCCAGGCGTCCAGGGACGCGTCGCGCAGCCGCTGAGCCAGCTGCTCATTAACGCTGGCCAGCCCGGAAAAGGGCGTGTCCAAGTGGAGATCCGCCACGTGGGCGAAGGAGAAGGACGTCATACAGCAACCTCCCAGCGAAGGAGAAGGTCAGGGACACGACAGGCCATGGCAAGTGGTGTAGCACCGGCGTTCCTACATCCACGTCACAGGAAGCGGGAGGATGGTCCTCTATTACACGTCCAGCGCGCAGATTCTACGGAGGCCAACTCCTGAGGGGCGCTGGCCTCCACCCGGCTCTACTTGCCGCAGCTGCGGTCGTAGTCCTGTCGCAGGGCGCGTTTGCCGACCAGTTGGGCGTCGCGCTCGGTGACTTCCTCAAGGGCCTCCAGGTCGCACAACTCGGTATCGATCAGCAGAGAAGAGCTGGCTGCGGCCACCAGGCCGAGCAGTTGCCGGCATCGGTCAGATGCCGCTGCGCCCGCACTATGTGGCCCGCGTCCATCGCCGTCACCGCGTCGCGCTTGGCCCGGGCATTTTCGAGCAGGTGTCAGGCGATCCGCACGTCCGGGTGCTCCGGCAAGGCGGCGAACTCGCGTTCAGGCAGCACGGGCAGGTCGAGCTGGACTCGGGTCTTGCGGCGGACGCCGTCCCAGCCCGTTCGGGTCAGGTGCAGTCGCGTGATACCCACCTCCTGGCCTGCGGGCTGTGCGGGAGAGTCCCTGCAATTCACGATTTTGCCCAATGTCGTTTCAGTCTACCTTTCTGGCAGTCCTTCTCTCTCGGGCGACGTCATTCTTGTCCTTCTTCATACAGGAACATCGGCATATACCTCATCCAGGGTCAGGGCGTAGCTCAGGCAGGGCAGTTCTATGCTGCCACTGCTGGCCAGCTCTTGTAGCTTCCAGGTTTCGCCTTGGCGGTGGTACGCATACACTCGCCGCTCGGTCTGCTCGACAATCAGGTACGTCTGTAGGCTCGGCAGGGCGGTATAAGCTGCGTACTTCGCCAAGCGGTCATTCTGGGCGGTGCTTTTCGACGTGACCTCGACCAACAGGCAGGGAGCCGTCTCATACGTCGTCTGGGCATCCGGGTTCTGAGGTGTACAGACCACCATCACGTCCGGGTAGTAGAAGGCGTTGCTGGCCTCCACCCGGAGCTTCATGTCTGAGCTGTACACCAGGCACCCTTGCTTACGGGCTGCACCGCGCAGGGCAGCCGCGATGCTCCCCGTGATCAGCACATGCGCGCGGGTCGCTCCAGCCTGAGCGCGCGTCCAGCCGTGCAGGGGGTACACGAAACCACCCACATACTCCCGTTTGACCGGACTCCCCTCTTCTGTCCGCAGGTACTCTTCCACGCTCATGGGCTTCAGGGTGGGAGCGCTCATACGCCCACTGTACGCGCGCGCCCCACCGCACATTCGCCCTTATGTCAGCACGCCCGCCTCTTCCAGCACCTCAGCACTCTCCCCAAGCTCCAGCAGGATGGGGCCCGCAGCTCCTCCATTGCACCCTGCAGCTCGGTCAACGCCTCCTCAGCAAGTTGAGCGGGTTTCGGCAATTCCCCACTGTCCGCGCTATCGTCCTTCACCTTAAACCACTTGGCAAAGCGCAGTGCCGCGCTGGTACTTCAGTGACCTGAACGAGCGTGACCAGGCGTCCGCTGCCATCGCCGAACTGCGCCTGCAGGAGCACCGCAACCAGCTCCGCACCCGGTTGTTCTCCAGCCGCCGGTAGACCAACTCCCTGGACCCGTTACGGGTGGGGCAGGGTGGTGTACAGCGCCTGCCTCTCCTCCACCTGCTCAATCCCTTCCAGATGCTCTCGTCCGGGTCTCCAGACTTCACCAGCTCCTTCACGCGCTCGTTTTCCACCTCGAAGGCCGCAGCGACGTGCAGACGGCACAGGTGTATGGCAATTGGGCGGATGAACGCCTGCGAGAACACCTGCGCTGACAGAAAAAGGAAATCTGGCCGCAGAGTTTGCAGCGCACCGCTCAGCGTCCGTTCGGGTAGCGGATTCAGTTCGAGAGACAGGACAAACAAGGGATTCCAGCACGACACACTTGAGGGATTGAGAGCTCCTACTCCCAGTTGGCCTTGTCAGGCCCTGGCTTCGCTGTGTGTATCCGTACGACACACTTGGGGGATTGGAAGCAGAAGGAGCACGACATACTTGGGGGAAAGATATCTACTCCAATGGCAAGACGCGTCCAAGACGTGTTTTTTCAACTCGACCCGCTTCAGAAACCAGTCGTTTACCACGCACGACATACTTGGGGAGAAAAGTCTGATTCCACACGACATACTTGGAGGATTTGGCCTCTAAATCACGACACACTTGGGGAATTGGAGAGGTTTAACGCACGACATACTTGGGTGGTTTGGCCTCTAAACTACGACATACTTGGGGAGCTTGGGAGCAGGACGTACGACATACTTGGGGGATCTGGGGGCAAAACCCACGACATACTTGGGGGGTCTGCGGGCAAACCCACGACATACTTGGGGGGAAAGTGCTGGAAAAGATTGTCCAGCACGCGAGGCACCTCGCCACTTGATGATGAATCATCATTCTTTTCTTTTAATCATAAAAACAATCATCATTCAGAACCTCTGGCCCTTGGGGTAGAGTGCATCGACCGGAGATCAGGTGGCACGCGAACGCAGGCGCAAAGACATAAGCGGACAGATGCTGCAGCGCCTCACCGAGGCAAACGTGGCGCGTCTGGGACTCATCAGCATTCAGGAGCGGATTCCAGCAGACTTCACGCGCTGGGAATACGAGTTCGAGGTTGAGGGACGTCAAGGCCATCTGGCGTGCTTCAGCCCAACGGAATATGGGGGCGTTCCGCACGGCCTCGATGGAGACATCGCCAACGCCTTCATTGATCTGTTCATTGAACAGGGTTCCCCGGAGAATGGTGCCGTTGCGACGACCGCCAGCCAGGTGCTCCTCCGTGCTGGACTGCACAACAATGGGCACTACCACCGGGTGCTGACCGAATCCCTGCGGCGGCTCAAACAGGCGACGTACACCATGAGTCACGCCTGGCGGGATCACGAACACCAGCGCTGGACCAGTGGCACCTTCAGCTACATCCTGGACTACGAGGTGACTTCCCCGGAACGGGATACGGTGACCGAAGGTGCGGTGCTCTCCGTGACACTCGCCCGGCAAATCGTCAAGTCGATTCGCTCAAAGTACGTCAAACCCCTGGATTACGTATTCCTGACCTCTCTGGAGCGCCCCCTCACGCGCGCGCTATACCGGCTTCTGGATGCCAAACGGTACGACCCACAGGACCTGACCCAACGCGTCGTGTCGTACCAGGTCAATCTGCTGGAGTGGGCCGCTGAGTGCAAAATTGTGGACCTGCGTACGGACAAGATTCGCCGCACGCTCGAAGGGGCCCATGAGGAACTCAAGGCGCGCGGGTATCTCCACGATGTGGTGTACGAAGGCCGAGGCAAAAAGCAGACGCTGACCTACGTGTTTGGCAGCCCTGAAAAGGCGTTGGAGAGTTTGGAAACGCCGATGGTGGTGGCCCTGGTGGAGCGGCGCGTAGCGCGCCCCGTGGCCCGCAAGCTCGTTGAAAGTCTGGGCGAAGGACATGTCGCCGCTCGCCTCAAAAAGTTTGATGCGCTGAAGGCCTCCGGCTACAAGATGCGTAACCCATCGGCCCTGCTGGTAGACGTCATCAAGGACGCTGAGGGGAAGTATCCCGATCCTCCAGGGATGGTCTCGCCTGAGCAGGAGGTGGAACAGCAGCAGACGAAAGTCCGTAGGCAGACGCAGGTCTTGCAGGAGGTCGAGGAAAGTGAGGCGCAGCGTGAAGCGGCGTTCCGCGCATTGAGTCTGGAAGATCAAGCGGAGAAAGCGCTGAGGACCCTTCAAGTCCTTCTGAAAGGACGTTTGGAAACGTCACAGTACGCTCGCCTGCGGACCGCCATTGCAGATGGCCGCACAGATGGAACGGTGTTGGTTAAAGAAGCGACGCGGGCCGTCTTTGAGGGAAGGGCAGAAGAACTGTTGGATCAGCTGCGCTCCTTGACAGTAGAGGGGTCATAAACTTATTTAAAACGCCGTTTAGGGCTTGAAGCTGGGGTAGCCAAGCAGGACGGAGACGAGGAAAAATGGAGACGGTATGTGCAGATACCGTCACCATCATAGTTTAGGTCGTCGTGCGGTGATTCGTCAGCTCCACCGTTGGGCGAAGCGGCACTTCAGCGATCTGAAGCGATTCAAGCATCAGAAGCTGACGGATGCCCTGCTCGTGGCCCTCTTGCTCGCTCGCTTCGTGTTCAAGCAGCCGTATCGCTCGATCTGGTGGAACATGTTGAGGGAAGACCGACGCGGTCTTCCCTCCTACACCCAGGCGTACATGCGAAGCGTGCGTCTGCTGGAACGCCTCGAAGCCTTGGTCAGCCCCGCCAAACGCTGTGCAGAAGTGATCATTGACTCCATGCCGCTCCCGGTGTGTCGCCCGAAACGAGGCAAGCGGTGCAAGTTCCCGGGAGCGAAATGGGGGTTTGGGACCCAGGGCGACGTGTACGGGTACAAGCTGCATGCCTGGGTGACACCCGCAGGGGAGATCGTCCAGTCCCTCCTCAAACCCGCCAATCTTCACGACACCACCGTCAGCTATGAGTTGAACCAGAGGTGGCCTGAGTTCGGCGGGCCAAAGATCATTGGGGACAAGGGCTATTGCTGCCTGGGCTACCTGTTCCCACCCAAGAAAAACACCTGCTATGACAACGGGTGGCGGCAAGACCGCCACCCAAAGCTCCGCAAACGCATTGAAACCGTCTTTTCACAATTGGTCGAAGCTCAAATTCGCTCCGTTCAGACCAAAACACTTCCCTCTCTCCGGCTCCGCGTCGTCCTGGCCGTCCTCGCCCATAACCTCGCTCAGCCCTAAACGGCGTTTAAAGATGCCAGCCCACTCTGACTCAGTGGGTGACAACTTGTCCAGGTGCCGGGGAGCAGACCAGGACCATACCGCCCTATGCGGCGGGGCAGCAAATGCACTGGCTTTGTAACGATTTAGCAGGACCATCGCGGTCCTGCTAAATCGTTACAATTATTAGAATATAAACAACTATTCATCACGAGATCTATCTTAGTGTTAAATAGCTACTTTAATAGCTGAATAGTTGCAATTCTTACTAGATGGGTACAATTCAAGAGTTGTCGCTGGCATGAATGCCCAGCTGATGTTTGACCAAGTCTTTGTTCTGGCAAAGTATGTTGTTCTCCCCAGGCCGGAACAAATCAGGTAAGGATTCTACTACTACAGTTGCAGTTGGCGATTGGGTCCCTCAAATACGGGAATTCTCGGGAGGTGACTGGTGACAGAAAGCCCTTGAACAACAGGTTCCTGGAGCAACTGCAACTGTAGTAGTAGTGGTCTGATTCAGAGGTCCTTTGACATTTCTGCAGAGGAGAATGGCCCAGCCCGTGCCCTCCTGGCATTCTCCCCAACTGTCAACGTTTTTCTGAATCAGACCACTAGGCACTTGAATGGCAACTCCGACGGCACTGGATTCCGGCGGTCTGGCGACCGTCCACCGGCTGCACTACCGGACGGGGAGATCGAAACGCCTCTCCCTTCCTGTGCCATAGGAGGGCATCAGGTCGCCCACCGCGCTGTACCGCCACAAAAAACCTTTCACCTGACGCTTGCAGGGATCGGTATCAGTTCCGGCAACGAAGAACCGACCTGCGAGCATTGTGATGGTGGAGCTGGCCTGCATCGCGCCGAGACCGCAGAAGGTCAAGGACTCACCTCCGCCTGATCCGGCCGTGGGAGGAGCGTAGGCCTGGGTGGTGAGGTGGGCGCTGGGAGCAGCGCAACTGCCCAGCAAGGGTATTAGCAGCAGGAGAAGAGCACTCTTCTTCACGGTTGCCTTTCGGCCAATCCTGACCTGCCAAACATTTTAAGAAGTTCTCTCTTTCCCATCTTGGTCCTCCAAGATTGCAGAAGATGCGATTTCGCAGGAACTTCCGGAACGTCCGTACATCCGGATGTGCTGCACGCCGTCAGTTCAGGCACCCTCTGCTCTATTATCTCACAAAACTCATCAGCCTAGGAACCTATTATGAGCCATGACTCATTGAGGGAAAATCCTAAGATGAGAAGGAGGGAAAGTCATGTCCACGCGCAAAAGGCAATTCGGGGTCTACATCGGTCGGTTCCAACCGCTGCACAACGCCCACCTCGCCGTGATCAAAGAGGCCCTGCAGCGGGTCGAAAAGCTGATCATCGTTCTCGGCAGCGCCAACGCCGCCCGTAGCATCCGCAACCCCTGGCACGAGGAAGAGCGCGAAGTCATGGTTCGCGCCGCCCTGAGCGCTGAAGGCGTTCCAGCCCACCGCGTCATCGTCGCCAGCGTCCGCGACCACCACTACAACGAGGACATGTGGCTGGCCGAAGTGCAGCAGGCTGTGTACACCCATACGCGCGGGACCGACGACGTGGCCCTGATCGGGCACCTCAAGGACGAGACCAGCTACTACCTTCACTCCTTTCCCGGCTTTGACCCGCTCCCGACGCAGGTGCGCCTGGAGCACAGCGCCTCAAGCGTGCGCCAGGCCTACTTTGAAGGCGACATGGAACGCGTCGCTCAGGACGTCCCCGCTGCCGTCTATGCCCAGCTGCAAACCTTCGCGCAAACCCCTGCCTACGCTGAGCTTCAGTCCGAATGGCGGGACATCCTCGCGTACCGGGCGGCCTGGGCGTCTTCGCCCTTCCCCCCCACGTTTAATACGACCGACGCGGTCGTAGTCCGCAGCGGGCACGTCCTCGCAATCCGCCGGGGCGTCAACCCGGGCAAAGGCAAGCTTGCCCTTCCTGGCGGCTTTCTCGACGTTCACCAGCCGCTCCTGACCAGCGCCATCCGGGAACTGCGCGAGGAGACCGGCCTGGGCCCGATGTTCGGCGCGCAGGAATGGAGCAACTACCTGGTGGGCAAAGAGACCTTCGATCATCCCGCACGTTCCCTGCGTGGCCGCACCATCACCACCGCGTTTCACTTTCATCTGGGCAACGGCTCTCTTCCCAACGTGCAGGGGAGCGACGACGCGCAGGAAGCCATGTGGATTCCGATCAGCGCCGCGCTGGGCAGCCCGCGTGAGTGGTTTGAAGATCACCACGCCATCCTCGAAGCCTTCCTGCTCGCGCCGAACCTCGGCCGACCCGGCCTGCCGCACGTCACGCATATGCGGTAACGAATCCCCTTCTGAGGCATTCAGGCCTTGTTCGTTCCCCGAGGACTGAGACTCACCCGCTGATGAAAGCCTTGCCCAGCTCTCCCCCTCTCCCCCACGCAGGAGTCACCGCCATGACGCAGACCCAGGAACAGCTTGCTCCGATCATCATCCCCCTCAGCGAAGAGAACATCTTGCTGGACACCGACTCCTACAAGGTGTCGCACGCCTTCCAGTACAAGCCCGGGGCAGTGCGCCACACCGCTTACCTCGAAAGCCGGGGCGGACGTTACGCCAGGACCGTGATGTTCGGCCTTCAGTACATCCTCAAGCGCTGGATGGAAACCCGCGTCACGGAAGCGATGGTGTACGAAGCCGCCGAAGCGTTCGGGCAGCACGGCGTTACCTTTCCGCTCGAACAGATGCTGCGTATTCCCCAGGTCCACGGTGGCCGCCTTCCCCTGGAGATCCGCGCCCTGCCTGAAGGCAGCGTCGTTCCCGTTCGGACGCCGCTGATGACCGTCACCAACACCGATCCGGAACTCCCCTTCCTGGTCGGCTACTTTGAAGCCCTCCTGGAACGCGTGTGGTACCCCATCACGGTCGCCACGCAAAGCTGGCACATCAAGCAGATCATCAAAGAAGCGCTGGAGCGCACGAGCGACCACCCCGAAGCGGAGCTTCCCTACAAGCTGCACGACTTCGGTTCACGTGGGGTGAGCAGCGCGGAGAGCGCGGCCATCGGCGGCGCAGCGCACCTGGTGAACTTCCAGGGCTCCGACACGTTTGCGGGGGTGCGGATGCTGCGCAACTACTACCGCGCCCCCATGGCCGCCGTGAGCATTCCCGCGGCGGAGCACTCCACCGTCACCTCCTGGGGCAAGGAAGGCGAGGTGGACGCCTACCGCCACGCCCTGAAGGCGCTGGGGACCAAAGGCGGCCTGCTGGCTGTGGTCAGCGACAGCTATGACCTGAAAAACGCCCTCAGCAACATCTGGGGGGATGCGCTGCGGCAGGAAGTGATCGACTCGGGCACCACACTCGTGATTCGCCCGGATTCCGGCAACCCGGCCGATATGGTCCGCATGACGGTCAATGTTCTGGCGAGCCGCTTCGGCACCACGCTGAACAGCAAGGGCTACAAGGTGCTCAACAACGTCCGCGTCATCCAGGGGGACGGGATCAACGCGGAGTCCATCCGCGAGATCATCGCGGCCATCGAGACGGACGGCTTTTCCCTCACCAACGTGGCGTTCGGCATGGGTGGGGCGCTCCTCCAGCAGGTCGACCGCGATACCCAGCGCGTCGCGTACAAGCTCAGCGCCGAGCTGTTCGGGGACGGCACCTTCATGGGCGTGTACAAAGACCCCATCACTGATCCAGGCAAGCGCAGCAAGGACGGGGTTCTCGACGTTGTGATTGAGGACGGCAAGTACGTGACCAGGCAGTACCAGACGTTTGACACAACTTTTCCGGGTTCCGCCATGCGCACCGTGTACCGCGACGGGGAAGTGCTGATCGAAGACGATCTTGAGACCGTTCGTGCCCGCGCGGCACTGGGCAGCTGAGCAAATGGGCTGCAGGAAGGGACGCGCTGCTTCCGGCAGCGCGTCCTTTCCCCTGACGTCCAGGGAGTGCAGTCGGTAGATGGTCGCCAGCACGCCGTTCTCCACGACGAACCGCATTCCCCCAACAGGTAGATCCGGGAGCCGCCCGGTTGCGCTTCCAGGAAGGGGGCGCGAGCGAGGAGACGTGACAGCCTCTGGTGAGCAGCAGTCCAGCTCAGGTTTCTGGCAAAGCGTTGTCAGTCGCGCAGAGCAGGCTGGGCACGGATGACCATCTCGTGCACAACAAAACCTCCTGACTTCACCGTGCCAGCGAAGGAAGTCGTGGCTTAACGTGCCAGCCTACAGGTGGCTGCGTCATTGGTTGATGCAGCCGCCTCTCATCCGTCCTCTCAGCGCTTGCTTCGGCTGCGGTCGAAGCTCTGGCTCGCGGCGCGTTTACGGGCGACATTGGCATCTCCCGCGACGTTCCGTTCCAGATCCGCCAGTTCGTCCAGTTCCTGGCTCCGGAGGAAGGCTGGCGCGGGGGCCACGAGGCCGAAGACCTCTCGACGGCTCCGCAACACCCGTTGCGCGCCCAGCACATCCCCCGCGTCCAGGCGATCCACCGCGTCACGCTTGGCCCGGGCATTGCGCTGCAACTCCAGCGCCAGGCGCACTTCCTCGTTCTCAGGTAGGAGGTCGTACGCTTCCCCGGACACGACCGGAAGATTGAGTTGCGCCCGCATCTTCCGGCGTACCCCATCACGTCCCGTCCACGCCAGGCGCACGCGAGTGATCCCGAGGTCCACTCCCTGTGGCTGGGCTGGGACATGCAGAGTCAGAACGATCTCGATCGGTTGCCCGGCCATCAGATTCGGCAGTTGGTAACGGCCCAGGTCGTTGCGTGCGAGGTCGTTGAGCACCTCCTGGCGCAAGCTGCCCAGCGCTGGATTCGGTTCGATCCCAAGACTGACCGTGTGCCCAGTGGTTCGGGACAGGGCACTAAACTCGGCGTCGAAATAGCGGGGCAGCTGCTCTGGATCCTCGATATGCTCGAAATTGCCGTCGCCCGCCACGGCCATGCCGCGCAGGAGGTCCTCGTCGTACCCGGTCCCCAGCCCGATGGTGCTGGTGCTGACCCCACGCTTCGTGAGGCCCGCGACGTCCGGCACGATCTCCTGCACCCGGCGCTTGCCGACGTTCGCATGGCCGTCACTCAGGAGCAGCACCCGGTTCAGCGCCTGCGGGTTGAGATGCCCAGCGACCTGCATGGCCCCGTCGAGCCAGCCAGCATGCAGGGCGGTGGAGCCTCCATCCGTGATGCCTTCCACCACACGGCAGAGGTGTTCGATGTTCTCAGCAGGCTGAGAAGGAACGAGCAACTCGACCTCGTCGTCGAAGATCACGACGCTGACCCGGTCTTGCGCTTCGAGTTTGCGCAGGCCGACCTGGGTGGCTTTTCGTGCCATGGCCAGCGGATGGCCGCTCATGCTGCCACTGCGGTCGATTACCAGGGCGAGATTCAGGGGCGGACGCGGACCATCCTGTGGGGGCAGGTCCAACGGGCGAATGCGGACCAGAACGGTCGTCTCGCCGTCCAAGCCCATAGGGAGAGCGGCCTTGAGGGGGAGGAGTTCGATCCGGGGGGGCAGGTCCGTCATGGTGGTTCTCCAGGGTATGAGTGGGGGCGACCACCACCTTCAGTCGGGTGGTGGATTCGGGGTAGTCCGGACAGGACTTGTCGGTAGGATCATCATACCTGAACAGCTCAAATTGTCAACAATTAAATATGTACCATTCCCGTCTTCTTATCCTCTCCTCTGTTCGCGTCAAGGGCTGACGTCAGACTTGATGGGCCTGCACGTCAAGCAGCGTCGCTCCGATTTCTTCGGGCAAGGTGTTCCACTCCCGCCCTGTTTTCAGCCATGCGAACCCACTCCCGATCTGGAGTTGCAGATCGAGCCGGACCAAGGCGCGGGTCGCCCAGCTCACGTTCCTCTGAGGAGCCCGAAGAAAGTCGGGGAGAGCAGCGGGCGGCGGTGGGATGCAGCCCTCGAAGGTCCAGCCTGGCGCTGGCAGGACAGCTGGCGCAAATCACTCAACGCCTCATTGCGTCTGCACTGAAAACCATGACAACCTGAGTTGCTCGTCATAAGGAGCGGATCAAGGATTTCACCCACCTGCGGCGGGGAGAAGATCAGTATGTCGTCCTATTGCATTTAACGCTTCAGCAATTGACCTGCCTCTCTGACGGAGGGCTCACGCTGCTGTGTGGACGGTATTTCCAGTACGCCGACGGAGAGCACAGTGAGCAGAGTAAGCGGCTTCTTCACCGGTCTACCCTTCAGTTGGGCACCCCCACAGGATGCTCCCGTAGAGATCTGGGAACAGCTCATTCGGCGTCAGCATCTCTACCTGCAGGTTCACAACGCGCGCCCGTAGGGGTCGGCCGAGGGCGTGTCCGAGATGACCCTTTCACCGCTCGTGGATGCGGTCACGGCCCTCGTTGCTCGCATAACAAGCATCGGAGACGATCAAGTCGCTGTCACTGCGGATCACCAGCCTCACTTACTTGTAGTGCCAGAGCTTGACGAGCGGCTGTACTGCTTGCAGGGTTGTGTATTGACCCTCCCCCTCCGACCACACAGGTCATCCAGGCCGTTCCGGTCTTCCTTACCACCTCTCCTGACACGAAGGTCGAGGTCACTCCCCGATCGACGCCCTCTGATCATCTCAACAGGAACCCATCACTCCACAGTTCGCCGCGCGTTTCTGTCCCGGTCCCACCGTTAGGTCCTCAGCAGGCCAGGAGCGGTGGGGTTCCTGCCTGCCCGCAGGAACCCCTGATTGTTGTTTTTTGTTTTTGTTTTTATCTTTTTAAAGATTGATATGATCATCATCAGTGGTGGACCCTTCTTGCGTGCAGGACGTGATTTCTGAGCAGTTTTCCCCCATTCACAACGGTATTTTCCCCCATTCATAACGGCATTTTCCCCTCCAAATCCCCCATTCATAACGGTAGGGCGTCGTGAGAACCCCCCATTCATAACGGTACCAATCCCCCATTCATAACGGGGGTCTTCCCCCCATTCATAACGGTATGTAGGGGTGAAATGCCCCATTCATAACGGCATCTTTTCTGCCTAATCCCCCATTCGTAACGGCATGATGGCCTGAACCGAGGAAAACGCCCCGTGGAGACGAAAGTCTTCTACAATCCCCCATTCATAACGGTAGGGCTGTTTCGACTTTCCCCCATTCATAACGGCATGGAGTCTGAACCGGGGGGCCACTAGAATGCAGAGGCCCGGAGGAGCTTTGAACGGACCTGCTGACCAGAACGTCGTGCTGAGAGAGGACCTGAACGTCGCTCAGCTCGGCCTGATTTCGATTCAGCGGAAGATCGCTCCGGACTACACCTCCTGGAAGGTGGCGTTCGAGCGCTCGGGCATTGCGAGTGAGGTCGAGTGTAACGGGGCGCAGAAGTACGGGGTTCCGCACGGCATCGACAACGACTCTTACCTGGCTTTGCAGGAACTCTACATAGAGCAAGGTTGCCCGGAAAACGGCGTCCTCGTGTTCACCATCTACCGCCTCCTCCAGATGTGTGGACTGGAAGACAGTGGGGCCAACCGGCGGATGCTGCGCGAGAGCCTGGAACGCCTGAGCGCCACCCAGTACTGGATCAGCGGAGCATGGCGCAGCCACGAGGACGACGACTGGGTCACAGTCGGCTTCCGGCTGATCGAAAAGCTCGTCTTCACGCGCAGCCGCAAGGATGTCGATGGAGCAAAGCTCATCGCGGTGACCTTGCCGCAGGAACTGACGCGAAATATCCGCAACGGCTATTTCAAATTCGTCAGCACCTCTCTGCTCCGGCAGCTCGGCCAACCCGCCCGGGCAGCCTACCGGGTTCTCGACGCGCTGCGGCACGACCCCGTACAGCATCAGGCCCGGACGGTCAGCCTGCAAATCCCCCTGATGGACCTCGCCCAGCGCTGCGGTATCGCCACGGACAAGCCGGACAAGATTCGCCGTACGCTCGATCCTATTCACGAGGATCTCCTCCATTCCGAGTACCTCAAGGACGTCGAAGTTACTGGTCGCGGCAAACGCCAGGTGGTGACCTACACGTTCGGGCAGGCATCAGCCGAAGCCGATCCAGAACTGGTCGCGCTGCTGGTCGCCATGAAAGTCCCGGTGGTTGCGGCCAAGAAGACGGCCCTCGACCACCCGCAGCACGTCAGGATCGGTGTCGAGCAGGCCAGGGCCATCCTGGCACGGGGATACAGACCCCAGAACGAGGTGGGCTTCGTCCTCGATGTGGTCCGCTCCTATGGAAGCGGCAAATATGCCTGGCCGGAGGGGACGGACTCCCCGGAGGAGATCCCGAAGAAACTGCCCCGTAAAGCTGCTGCCCCCGCCCCGCAGGAGGACGTCCCCGCTTCCAAAGAAGACCTCGTCCGCACCCTCGCGTTCCTGCTGAAGGCGGAGGGCGTTCGCCGGGAAGAAATCACTTCCCTCCCCGAGGGCATTTTGAAGGACATTCATCAGCGTGTTCTGGGACGTCCGAAGGAGGAGCGCGAGCAGGCGGTCTCTCTCCTCAAGTCACTGCTGTCCCTGAACTGAGCCGCTTTTTTTTCCTTCTGCCCTCCCCGAGAAGCAGGGGGCGTTGGCATGGCGGGGACGAAGAAAGACCTGACCTTTTCCAACCATGCCGGTGGGGTAGGAAAGTCAAGCAGTGTGCGTGACATCGGCTATACCCTGAGGCGTCCGGGATACCGGGTGATCCTTACCGATGCTGAACCGCGAGTGAACTTCACTGACTGGCTCGGCGTCCGGAGCATCTCCTGAGACGGGGGGTAACGGGAGATCGAGCTGGAAGACACCCTGTACCCTGGCGGTCCTGGCTCAAGACAATGTCGCCCTGGCTCTCCCCTCCCCCATTTGTGTTCGCGGCTTGAATCGAATTCCAGGGCACCTGGATGTTGCGACGATCAAGTCCCTGGTTCCCGGCCAACTGATAGGCGTACTGCGACTCTAGAGGACGCAGGGCCTCCTTGAGTCGCAGTACGCCTTTGTCGGGTTGTGTTGCCTTCATTGGCATTACAGCGAACTGAGGGCAGGGATGGCTTGAACTTCAGGCGACCCCTGTAGCAATCATCAACCATTGCCTTTTGGTTGGTGCTGATGCACTGGTTCGCGTGTGAGGGTGAACGTTGGTGATTCGGGCGTGTAGGCTCAGAAATTCTTGAGTGCGTTTCCGCCGCTTGAATTCCTCCTGCGGTTTTTCCACACAACACTCGATACCTCTCCACACAACACTCGTGCCCTTTAGCCCTGCTCCACACAAGCGTCGACAGGGTTCCACACAACGCTCGTCCGGTGCAGGACAGCCCCCATACAAGCGTCGACCCTCCTCAGGGCCTGCTCCTTCACTGAAAAAAGAGGCGGGTGGCCGCTTCTTTCCTGGTTTTTCCGTGCTGAAAGCCCCCTGCTCCCATACAAAGGTCGAGTTCCTCAGGCTCTGACCGCCACGGCACAACCGCTAATATGGACATCCCACACAACGGTCGATACGTAATGGGGGGGGTCCCATCCTTTGAGGCCCTCAACGAGGCCGAAGTGGCGGTCCTTTCGCGACAAGTGCTGCTGGACTGGATGCTCAGACCGTTGAGCCCTACCGGGTTTCTCGAGCACCTGGATGCCTGGACCGTAGGCGTCTTGGCAAACGGGCACTTTACGGTCATTCAGGGCTCCAGGGCATAGGCGGAGCTCGCCGGCACGACCGCTCCCCACAGTCCTCGCACCCCAGTTCAGGAGTCCATTACAGAAGGAGGTTCCCCAGAGGTGCCTGTCCCTTGGCCACCGCAACGGCACCCAGCAATACGCCCAGGTCCTCCTCGCTGGCGATCGGGAGGGTGCCCAGCGCTTCCAGGGCCAGGTCACCCAAACGCCGGACCGCGTCCTCGAAGGCGGCGGTGAGGTCTTCCGGAACCGCTGGGGAGCGTTCCGCTCGACTGAGGGCCGCGATGGACCCCGCAAAGTGCAGGTGCCCAAGACGCTCCGCCAGCGCAAGGCACGCTGCATCGGCCACCAGGTACGGCAGCGCCGCGTAGGAGGCTGTGTTCACGTCGCCCTGATGACACAGAGCGCTCCACAGTGAGAACCAGGGCCCCTCACGCCCTTGCGGTGCATGCTCGCCATGGAGCTGACGGAGGAGGTCCGGCACATCGGCGGCTGAACCATAAGCGTGTTGCGGGGAGGCCCAGCGGGAGTCATCCAGGGGGAGGACCGTCACCCCAGCACCAGGTTGCCTGGCTTAAGGCGGTCACCCTGCAAGAGGCGGGTGATGGCACCGTGCAGGACCACGCACTCCTCCTCCTCCAAATCGAGCTCAACTTCAAAGCCGTCGGTTCCCAGAGCGCTGGCAGCTTCGTCGTCAAGCCGCAGAATCAAGCAGTGTTCATGCAGCAGGCAGGCTGTGACGCCGCCGTAGTGCGTGACCTCCCCGTCTCGGACCAGACAGTAGGTGTCGGAATCGGGGTCGTCCTCATCCGCCTCCAGTGCCTTCTGCAACTCCAACAGATGCACGGGCTCCTCAGCGTTGTCAGCCAAGGCGATAAGGAAGGTGTTGACGTCGGGAAGGTCCTCGACCGCAAGAGCACTGGCGACAAAGCGGACAGGCATGAGGGTAGGATCGCACGTCTCAGGGAAACGTGCTGTGGATTTGCAACGGGTCCGCATGACGCCCAATTGCGTGCTGAGCCGACACAACGTATGTCAGGCGAGCGGACGTATCGGAAACGAACATGACCGGGGGCACACTGCAGCGGCTCTTCAGACCCGCCACGGAGACCAGCGACACCTCTCCCATGCAGGCAGTTGTAAACAGGAACCCTCGGATCTCAACGGTTCTCGCAAAGGACATCGCCCATCCAGCAGGTCCTCAGGTGTCCTTGAGCTCGATGACGAAGTTGCGATAGGACTTCTCCCCTACGTTGACCAGTTTGTGGTGCAGCAAGCCTTGCCCTGCTTCGAGGAACACGACCTGGTCCGCCTCATACTGCACGTCCTGGCTCTGAGCTGGATCGGTCGGGTGGACGTGTTGTAGATGGCCTCCCTGCACCACGATGAAGCAGAAATCACGGCGGTGAACGTGCGCTTCCAGCGCCTCGCCAGGAGCGAGCGCCAGATCCCACACCCGGATCCGCTCGTTTTCAAACATGAGTCGCGTTCCTACCTGGTCACCCGGTTCGGACGTCATACGGCCTCCTTGAGGGTGATCAGGATAACGGCAAGAACCTATGTTCTCTGTGACTGCCGGGACTGATTAGTCTGAACCTGGAGTTCTGCGCGTCGCCGCCCTGACGGAACTGGAGCGGGAAGGCACACAAATCGCACTGTTCTAATTGACGTGCGCCGACGCCAGTGCCGTGATGTTCCCCCAGCACTTCAGGCCACTCCTGAAGTACAGGAGCGCAACTTCTGGCCTTCCAACTGCAGAATTGGACAAGGGGTGAATATAGACCTTTTTTGAACAAATCAAGGCGGCCTCCGGGTCGCCTTCTTTTATGGGATGACTTATGGGCAAAGTGGTCCGTGCTCAGCGCAGGGGCGACATAAGCTGAAGCATGACGTCCCCTCCCCTCGTTCCCTATCCGAAGGAGCCTCGGCAGCTTGCCCAGCCCGAGCACTTGGAACACCGGCGGCAACTGCTTCAAGCGCCACACCATGCGCCGCTGAGTGAATACGTGCAGGACTTGCGGAAGCAAATTCACGAGCAGGGGCTGAACATTCCAGACCTTGATCCTGTAGGGGGCGGCATTCACGCGAGAATCCTGTACTTGCTCGAAGCACCAGGCCCGAAAGCGTCCCAACATTTGGGAGGCAGCGGGTTCGTCAGCATGGACAACAACGACCTCACCGCCCAAACCGTCTTTACCTTGACGCAGCAGGCGGGCGTCAATCGGGACTGGCTGATGTCCTGGAACATCGTGCCCTGGTACGTCGGGAATGGAAATAGCATTCGACCTGTGCAACCGAGTGAGATTGTGCAGGGCCGAGGGCATCTGCACGCACTGCTGGCCTTGTTGCCAGACCTTCGTGTTGTCGTGACGTTCGGGCGACCTGCTGCGGTCGGTTGGTCAGGCCTTGCGGCGGAGTTTCCTGCGCTCACCACCCTGTCGACCTGGCACGCGAGCGGCTTGGCTCTCAACGGACACCCGGAACGGCGGGCGCACCTGCTCTCCACGTTGGAACTGGCGCAGCAATTGGCTCAACACGCCTTTGACGCTCGTGGACCCCGGTGGCTCCGTTCTCTGCCAAAGAGTCCCACACTCCAGGGAGCCACTCCGCTCTCCTTTAATGGGCCTACTTCAAGCTTCTAAGGCAGCTTCTTGCCTGGAAGTACGCGTAGGTGACGTCAAGGGTGGGTCGCTGGGGGACGTACAGGATCAGGCCGTCTCGACCTCGAGAGAGAAGCACCCGGTAGGAATTCAGGCGGAGCTGGTGAGGGTTTTCCGGCGCCCGCCTGCCTGCTGTAGGGGCACGGGGTGTAGGGGAGTTCCAGGCCCCGTCCCCGTCCATTCAGGTCACTGCTCCAACAGAGGATGGGAAAATCCAGCTCGAGCCCCTGGCATACGAACTCCGACGCGATGCGGGTGAGCTGACAGCAGGACTTGGGATCGGACGCTGGATGTTAAACCACGTGCCAGCCTGGTAAGCCTTCACCCCCTGATTCCAGGTGTCCAAGCTTATCTGTTTGAGGTTGCTGGCTTTGCTGGACGCCAGCAGCCCGTAGCGTTTGTCCTCGGCTCCTTCACACCGGGCCCGCACATACGTTTTGGCATCCTCCAAGTCCCGCGTGACGTACACCTCCATAGAAGGCAGAGCCCAAAAAATGGGGCTATCTCGGGTGAGTTGATCATTTTAGCTTGAAAGATCGAGGGCGGCACAGGCGGTCCTCAGCCGCGTTGGTCGCCAGTCCGCACGTCGCCAGAAGGGCCAGGACGGAGAACACCCACGACTTCCCATTCTGGCTGTCGGTGTGCTGAGAAAGAGGGGAAGCTGTGAGGAGATGTCGTGGCTCGAGCAGTGCCCTGAGCTTTCAGAAGTCCAATGCACGATCACGGGACTTGACGCATCTCACACGGTATATGTGCCCGACCCGGCATTGTGATGGCCGAAAACCTACCCATGACGTAACTGCACAGCACGAGCGGAACATCGTGCTGTGCAGTTACGGATGCTCTTCCTGTTCTGGCGCGGTATCGTCTCCCCGTGATCACCCTCACTGTGTTCAACCACGCGGGCGGCGCGGGGAAGACCAGCCTCACGCTGAACGTCGGGCATGAGCTGGCCCGTTCTGGTCTACGCGTTCTGCTGATCGACCTTGACCCTCAGGCCAACCTGACAGGGTGGCTTGGAGTCACGGGCGTCGTCCGCGCGGCGACAGTCTATTCCGTCGCTGTCGACGGCCTTCCTCTCCCCCACCCCACGGAGGTTCACGGCCTGCACCTCATCCCGGCGCATGTGGGACTTGCCCTCGCCGAGAGTCAGATGATGGGCCGGGTCGGCGCCCAGACCAGATTGCGCCGTGCGCTGGAGGGCGTGGCGGACCGGTACGACCTGGTTCTCATCGACTCCCCTCCCTCGCTGGGTCAGCTCGCCATTCTCGGCGCGCTCGCGGCCGACCGCATGATCGTGCCCGTCCCCACCCGGCAAAAGGGTCTGGACGCCCTGCCCGGCCTGCAGGAGGCGTTTACGGAGTACAGGGAGGTTCGTCCCGACCTCACCGTCGCGATGTACGTCCCTACCTTCTACGACGCGCGTCGTCTGCACGACCGCGAGGTGCTTGCCGACCTGCGGGCGAACCTCTCCCCCCTCGCGACGCCGGTGCCACAGCGGGAGGCTGTCTGGCTGGACTCCACGGCTCAGGGTGCCCCAGTGGGCGTCTACGCGCCGAACAGTCCGGTTCACCGTGACATTCAGACCCTGACTGCAGATATCGCGCAGGCGGTGGACCTTCCGTACGGCGGTCCCGCATGACCCGGAAGCGGCCGGAACGTCAACGCAATCTGGCCGGACTCCTGGCTGGCGCGGCAGACCTGACGCAGCCTGGCACCTCCCCGGTTCACCATCTCCCGGTGGACGCACTCCGGCCGGGCAGCCAACAGCCCCGGCGGGCGTTTGACGAGGCGGGGCTGGAGAGCCTGGCCGAGAGCGTCCGCCGGGAGGGCGTGCTTCAACCTCTCCTTGTGCGGCCTGTGGACGTCGGGCATGAGATTGTCGCCGGAGAGCGCCGCTGGCGAGCGGCGCAACGGGCCGGCCTCACGGAGGTGCCCGTGGTCGTGCGGGAATTGACGGACAGGGAAGCCCAGCGGATGGCCCTCGTCGAAAACCTGCAGCGGGAGGACCTCAACACGGTGGACGAGGTGGATGCCAAGCTCGACCTGGTCGCCTCGGTGCTGGGCCTGCCCCGCGAGGACGCGCGTGCCCGACTCATGCAGCTTCTGCGTGGGGAGCCGGGTGAGGAGCATGCCGCCCTGGAATCTGCGTTCGCTCCTCTGGGGGAAAACTGGACCTCCTTCGCAAAGAACAAACTCCGCATCCTGAAATGGCCGTCTGTGGTGCTGGAAGCGGTGCGGGCTGGCCTGCCGTTCACGTTGGGGTCGATCATCGTGGCGGCACCTGATGAACATCACGCCGCCCTTGTTGCCCTGGCTCAGACAGGAGCAGGCCGACAGGAGATTCAGGCGGAGATCAAACGTCTGGGAGAAGCAAAAGGCAAAGAAAAGGTTCCGGAGGCCCTGCGCGTGGCGCGGGTACTGGGCAGCACTCGGTTCATCAGTGCTCTCGATCCCGACGCCCGCAAGGCCTTGGACCGCTGGTTGGCAAAAATGCCAGAAGCAGTGCGCAACGCGCTCGGTGACTGAATTGTTCTTACGCGTAAGAACGCTCGGCCAACAGGCGGATTTTTACTGCTCAGGACAACGAATTCCCGTGTAGACGACTCAACGTCCAGGTTGCGACAGAGCCTCACTTCCCTGGCCCTCAGGGGTTCCAGTGAGCCACCTTGGCCAAGCTCTATCACCCAGAAGGTGACCTGGGCCTCAGGCGTACTGCTGCATCTCAGAGCTAAGAAGGTGGCTGAAAGGCCGCCTTGATTTGTTTTCTGCATGGCATTCATCCACTGTCAGGTCATGCTGTCTGGAGTGTGTTGAGAGGTCTCCGTCTCCCCGTTACTGCGCTTCCCACTGCGCGCGCATGTGCTCCAAAAAGCTCGCCGAGATCACCAGCAGGGCGCGCAGGTGACGGTAGAACACATCCCGCCACGTCCCTTCTGACGGCAGGAAAGCCGTGACGTCCGCAAAGACCTCATGGTCATCCACGAGAATGCGTCCCATCTTGAAGTGGTTATGGACGTAAGTGGCCGCCTCGTATACCCGGAAGCGGTCTGATTCGTTCTCGATGGTCCGAAGGGACAAGGACGCCAGGCGGAAATACGCTGGGTCTGCCTCCCAGGTGGAGATCACGCACGGCAGCCCGTCATGGACGAAAAAGACGTCTCCTTCATCGTCGAGGGAGGCCTCGTAGCCCTCTTCGGTCAGGAACGTGATGACTTCACAGGCATAGGAATTCCAGAGGGGCAGTTCGGGGCCACTTGAAGGATGGGGGAGATCACGCATTGCAGCTCCTGAAAGAGGGGAGAAGAAGCCCCGCCTTCTCAGACGGGGAGTTGCTTGCCGTTCAGCCTGGGGGTCGCGTGCCGGAGAGACCGGGTCCGTGTTCACCACCCATCCAGGGTTTGGTCGAGCGTTCAGACTTTCCAGTTGAGCGTTCAGCAGAAGACGCTTGAAACCTGTGACACCTGAACTTTGACGCGTTCACCTTTGAGTTCGGAACCGCCCTTCACGGCGCGGACCCTTCCTGCAGATGTTGAGTCAAGTCAATTCGACATGAGGTTACAGCGTGACCACGTGTCCCCGTGGTCTGAGCGGTCTACTTCGCATGCTGTTCGAGCGACAAGCCCATGGGATTCAGTACTGCACGTCAATCTGGGTCAGGGCGTTGCTCACGCTCAGCGCCTGGTCCACCTCCGCGAGGAAGTCGTCCACGTCCCGCTCGAGGGTCTCGACCTCCTGTTGCGCGTCGAGGGGATCCACGAGCTTCGGCGCGTTGCGGTCCATAAAGCTCTTGTACAGCGCTTCGTACTCCGCACCCCGGGCGTTCTCCTTGCCGAGCAGGGCCTGGGCCTGGCTGTCGAGGCGACTCTTCGCGCGTTCGTTCTCGCGTTCCACCTCCTGCCGGGCGCGGGCAAGGTCGGTGCGCAACCGCGTTATCAGCCGATTCTCGTACGCCACACTGGCTTTACGCTCGATGGCTTCCGCGACGACGTACGTGCGCCCCGCCACTTCGAGGGTCGTGCCAGCATTGCTCTGTACGACGGCCGCCTTGATGGCCGCCCGGCGGCGCATCAGGTCACGCGCTCCCTGGTAGTTCGCTTTGGAACGGGCGCCGAATTCCGCGAGGCTGCGCGCTTCGCGGGGCGGGTCACTACCGATGGCGTGGGTGACGAAGGTCGTGTCATCGACGAGCTTGGTAATGCGCTTGTCGAGCAGCTTGAGTTCGCTCAGGGCTTTGGTGACCGTCATGCGTTCCGTCGTCGCCATGAAACCTCCGGGGGCGGCGTTGAGGGGCTCTTAAGGGATCACTCGGCGTGTGTGGTGCGCGGGAAGAACAAGTTTACTTTTAGAGTCCGGGGCATTCATGTGCCGTTCGGCTTACCCCCATTGCTTTTCCCAGATGACGGACTGCCGGTCTGTATGCCTGCAAGGAGAGCGACTCCAGAGATGCCGTTCAACTGGGTGTTGAAGGAACAATGTGGTGCTCGACGGGCACCTGACGAACATGCGGCGGGTGCTCTGCGAAACTACAGCACCACGAACCGCACTTGGCTGCCTTACGGAGACGGGGTGATTTCCAGCTGGGCCGGGATGTGCTGCTGAAGCTCCTGCACCTGTGAGGTCACGCCCACCAGACGGCCACTGTCTTGCAGTTGCGTGAGGCAGTCCATGGCGAGATCGAGGGCTTCGGGATCCAGAGAATCAAATCTTTCGTCGATGAACACCATGGCGAAGTATCTGCCCGGCCCGAGTTCGCGCAGGCGGCCGCCGAATTCGCGGGTGATCCCTGGGGCAGGCCTTATTCCTGGTCGAACCTCGGCATCATCTGCCAACGACTTGGCGACCTGCACGGTGCTCTCCTTGCCAGCCCATTTCTGTGCCTGTCCCAGCGCCCGTTCCGCACCGGGCAGCACCTCATGGCAGTACAGCGTGGTCTTGGCAGCGTGTACCGCGCGTACGGGGAGTATCCAAGGGCACAGCACGCTTACCGGGAGGCACTCCGACTTGCCCTTTCGGTGGAGGACCGGGTGGCGGCGCTGCTGGGGGAAGCGAGGACCCTCGCCCTGTGGGGGCGCTGTGACGAGGCGCTCTCTACCCTGTATGACGCGGCGGGACAGGCCGGTCAGCTCGGCCCGGAAGGGGGAGACCACCGGGTGTTCGCCAGCGTGGCCGCCATCCGCCTGATGCTGGGAGACCACGAAGGCGCGCAGGCAGCCCTGAACCGTGCCGGAGGGCTGACCCGGGACGACGGGCACCTGGTGGCCGTCGTGCATGCGGAACTGCTGCGCACGCAGGGCCACGAGGAGGACGCGCGTGACCTCCTGGCCGCGAGAAACATGCGCTCCGAGTGGGTGGGGGAGACCGCGCGGCTCTTCCCGGCCCTGTTCGCACTCGTGGATATTCATCCCGTGTCTCCCGCCCCGTGGACGGCGGAGGTAAACGCTGAGGGCCCGGTCACGGTTCGCATGCACGGTGAGGCGCTTCCCCTGCGGCCTCAGCGTCCGGAAGCCGCGCTGTTGGTGCTGCTGCTCGAAGGGGGAACGCTCAGACGGGAGCGGGTTCAGGATGCCCTGGACCTGCCGGGCCGGGACGAGAACGCCCGGCGCAAGGCGCTCAGCCGCGTGGTGGGCGACCTGCGTGACGCGCTGGGGTGGCCAGGTGCAGTTCAGACGGGCGACGGACTCCTGCGCCTCTCCACCGATCTGACCTGGGTCCTGCATACCCCCGGTCCAGAACAGGCGGAGTCGTTCTGCGAGGGCCGCCTTGACCCCTGGCTGGAGAACTGGCGCCTCCACCACGCCCCACTTTCTACAGTCCTGTAATTGACTATTCTCCGCTCAAATTTTCTTTTACAGACTCACGCCTGAACAACTGTTGGACAGCAGTGCGACACGCCCACCGCACACTGCCCGTATGGCATCTACGGACTTCACCCGGACCGAGCGGCTCTTCCGCACGGCGCGCCTGCTGCGCCGCGAGCCGCTGACCGTTCGTGACCTCGCCGCCCACCTGTTCCCCGAAGCGGGCCGCCAGGGAGTGAACCGGGTGGAGGCCGAACGAATCGTCGAGCAGGACCTCCAAGACCTCGAACGCCTCGAGCCGGACGACTTTCACTGTGTGCCCGGCCGTCCCCCCCGCTACCTGCTGCGCACCCAGCGCACCACGGTGTCCCCCACCACGGTGCTCAGCCTGCACGCCGCGGCCCGCCAGATGGCCGGTGCCGTCCCTGTCCTGCGGCCACACCTGCTCGCCGCCCTGGCCCAACTCACCGACTGGCTGCCGGAGCGGGTCCAGCCAGTCCTGCAGCGCAGCCTCGGAGACGCCGGAAAAAGCCGGGCCCACGAGCGTCCTCATCTGGAGCGGGTCTGCGCAGCCTGGATGGGCGGGCATCCCCTGCGCTTCGAGTACCTGCGGCCGGGCAGGTCGGCCGCGCGCCGCACGAATATCATCGAGATCTACCTGGTGGAAGTGGACCCCGTGACAGCCGACCTGTGCCTGATCGGCCGGGAAACCACGTACCACCACGCGGTGCGCACCTACAGGCTCTCCCGCATGCGGGCCCTGCACGTTCTGGAAGGCGAGCAGTACTCCATTCCGGAAGCGTTCGATCCACAGGCCTACGTGCACGGCGTATGGGGGAGGACAGGCGAACCGGATGAAGCGGCCATCACGGTGCACCTGCGCTTTCGTCACGACGCGGCGTACCGGATCCTCGAGGGCGGGTTCGCGCAGCTGAGCGAACCGTTCCTCAATCCAGACGGCACCATCGATACGAGCCTGCAGGTGCGAGACGAGAAGCGAGAGTTGCCCCATGAGGTGTTCGCCTGGATTCTGGGTTGGGGCTCGGCGGTGCAGGTACTCGGCCCACCCGAAGTGCGCGCCCGCTGGCAGAAGGAGGTGCGCGCGGCGGCCAACCAGGTGTCCTTCGCCCCACTGCGCTTCCCGGCAGGAGGAGCGGCGTGAGCGGCGGCCTTTCTACGTGTTGGATGGGCGCACGTGCCGCGCTGCAACACCCACAGCCTCATCCTGAAGCCCGGTGTACCCTGACCGTATGGTCCGCAGGTCAGCCTTGAAGCCCGCCGCGCCACACCGGTACACGGAGTACAACGTCGCGCAGCTGGGACTGATCAGCGTGCAGAGCAAACTGCCCGCTGGGGCGCGTACGGGCTGGACGTCGGAAACGAGAGAGGGAAAGAACACAGCGGGAACCCGCTCCTCGACGGCGCACGCGTCGGGCGTCCCGCACGGCATTGCCGGGGACGTGTTCTCAGCGCTGGTCACCGAGACGATCGCCGCGCGGGAGAATGGCGAGACGCAGCTGCAGATGACCGTCGCTGACATTGCGCGTCAGGCGGGGCTGGGGACGCGCGCCGCGGATTACGAGCGGATCACGGTGGCCCTGCAGCAGCTGCGGCACACGAACTACGAGATCTGGCACAAGTGGCGCACGACGCTGACGCACGTCAAGGAGGAGGCGGTCCTCACCCTGCTGCCCACGCTGATCACCCGTACGGAAGAGAGCCTCGATTTTCCTGGACAGCAGAACCGCCTGTTTGTGATGGAGCTGCATCCCTCCGTGATGGGATCGATTACGGGCGCCCTCACCCTGGCCACGGATCCCCTGCTGCTCGAGCAGCTCACGAGTCCCACCGCGCGGGGCATCTACCGCCTGCTGGAGGCGTGGCGGCGCGATCCTCAGGACCTGACCCGCGTGGGCATGCGGGTCACCATCCGTGGTGTGGAGCTCGTGGAGTCCGCACGCCTGATGGGGTCGCGCTCCTCGGTGTCTCAACTGCTGGCCCCACTGCTCGCGGAGAAGGGCGCGTTCGCGCAGCTTCGGGACGCCGGGTACCTGAGGCGGGTGGACTGGACCGGACGGGGCGACAACCTGACCCTGGCGTTCGAGTTCGCGCAGAAGCAGAACCTCATGGACATGCGCGCCCTGCAGCTGCTCAACGAGCTGGGCGTGACCGGGACCCACGCGGAGACGCTGGCCATGACCTTCAACCGGGAACTGGTGGAGTCGGCCGCATGGCAGCTTGAGGAGCGCCGGAAGGCGAAGTACCCCATCAAGAGCGGTCCGGGCATGCTGATCAAGATCCTCAAGGACGGATCGGCAGCGCAGCGGTTGGAGGAGTTTCGCGCGCGGAAGAGGCCGCTGGTGATGGGGGAGAAGCAGCGGGCCGTCCGCCCAGCCGAAGAGCCTCCTCCCGAGGAGGAGCTCTCGCCGCAGGAGCGTATGGAGCGCGCGGTGAAGATGCTCGGCACCCTGATGATCATCAAGCGCCTCACCTCGGCGCAGGTCGAAAAGATTCAGGACGCCCTGGAAGCGGGCACACTCGACCCGGAACAGGTGATGCCCCTGATGATGCTGGACGCGGAAAATCTCAGGCGCTGGTATGTCGGCCAGGTGGAGGGGAACGGCGCGTCCAGTCCGGACAGGCCCTGATATCCGTCGCGTTTTTCCTGTACTTGCCTTCTGGGAAGGTCTGAAAAGGTCCTTCCCGACTCTGTTTCCATCAGAAAATCCCCTGAGCTGTTCATGATCTGTCCGTCGCGCATTTCCTGTAGACAACGCTTTTTCCGTCGCGCATTTCCTGTACTGTCCGTCGCGCATTTCCCGTACTTCTCCACCTCTTCCGTCGCGCATTTCCTGTACTTTTCTGCCTATGGGCGAAGCGATCAACCTCAATTCTGCTCATGTCCGTCGCGCATTTCCTGTACTTCCCGTCGCGCATTTCCCGTACTTTTTTGCCTCTCCGTCGCGCATTTCCCGTAAATGGGGTGTTTTTCCGTCGCGCATTTCCTGTACTTCCCGTCGCGCATTTCCCGTAGTTGCGCCGAAGAATTCGACTGATACGCAGTTTTCGTCCGCCCCCTTGCTGCATGCAATCTTTTATTCTTTACTTCTTTAATACTTATTGCAGACAGGCAAGGCAGAGGAATGTTCATGCTGTGGTTCCTGGTCAGCAGGATCCCCCTGGTCGCAACAGCGACAGTCTGGACTGTCACGGTAGTGGTGTGACTGCTATCGTGGAGGAGTGCTGAAGATCGCGGAAAGCTGGTCCGGAGGAATTGAGGAGCTGGTGGCGCAGGCCAACCTGTGGCTCCCCAGGCTGCTGCCCGAGGAGCGCTCCGCAAGACCCAAGGATGAAGTCAATGCCCGTCTGGTTCGGCACTACAGCACCCAGGGCCTGCTGTCTCTCCCCGTACGAGAGGGGCGCGAAGCGCGGTACAGCCGCAAGCATCTGCTGGAACTGCTGGCCCTGCGCCGCCTGATGGCAGACGGCCTGAGTGGACGGGCCCTGGAGCGGGCGCTCGGCGGCCGGAGCGAAGCCGAGCTCGAGGAGCTGGCCGTGCAGGGCAGTCATTGGCTGGAGAGGGGAGGGGAGAGCGCAGCTCGGGGGGAGCCGCCGCAGGTGGCGGCGTCCTCGGCGCTGAGCTACCTGCAGGGACTGCGGGGCAGTGTCGGTTCACAGCCAAGCATGCTGGGGATCACCTCTCCCCGTCCGGCCATTCCCCGGCCTGCGCCCTCCCCGGCTCCTGCCCTGCCAGCGGAGAACAAACCTTCCAGGGCCAGACTGGCTCCCCAGCGGGTGACCCGGGTGATTCCCGTTCCTGGCCTGGAGGTTCAGGTCCTGGAGAACCTGAAGTGGCCGAAGGGCGAGCGGGAGTGGAATGCCCTCATGGCAGACGTGCGCAGGGCACTGCAGGACCTTCAGAACAGTGGGCCCGGGCGGCATGCGGAGGAGCTGGATGACCCGCCCTACTGAAGAAGACAGTCAGTATTGTTGACATACTGATTTGTAAGCCTCAGAATGAAGGGGTCAAAGCGCAGTCTGCGCCCACCTGCTGCTCCCGCCAGCCGGGGGTCATTCCACCTTTCTGCCTTCAGGAGGTCCTATGTTCTCCCCTGCGCCCACCAGCCCCCGCGTTGAACTCCTCCCCCTGAAGCCTGCCCTGCCCGTTGGCCGCTCCAGCGACGTCATCATCCTCGCCCGAATCCACCCAGGGGTCGACACTGAACGTGGACCTCGCCTGCCCCTGAACCTCTCGCTTGTGCTCGACCGCAGCGGAAGCATGCAGGGGACGCCCATCGACATGGCCCGCAAGGCCGCGCAGACTGCCATTCGCGCGCTCCAGCCGCAGGACCGCGTCAGCGTGGTCACGTTCGACACGGTCGTCCGGCCCCTCATTCCCCCGCAATTGGTTCGGGACCCCGAAGCGCTCTGCCGCAAGATCGAGGGCGTCACGGCGAGCGGGACCACGGCCCTGCACGCCGGGTGGCTGCAGGGCGCCACGCACGTCGCTGAGCACCACGACGTCCAGGCACTCAACCGGGTGCTCCTGCTCAGCGACGGGCAGGCCAACGAAGGGGAGACGCGGCAGAGCGTCATCACGGCGCAGGTGCGCAGCCTCACGGAGCGGGACGTGACGACCAGCACCGTCGGTCTGGGCCAGGACTACCAGGAAGACCTCATGCGCGCCATGGCGGACGCCGGGGACGGAAACTACGAGCATATCGAGGATGCGGCCCGGCTCCCCACCTCGAACAGCAGAGGGATGGCGACACCGCGCCAGAGGACCGCCAGCATGAGGACGTTCACGTCAGTCTGGCCATGCTTCCCGTTCGTGCGGTCCATGATGAACTCGCGTGGACGTGCCTGTGGCAGCAAAGCGAGTACGGCGCGGGCCACATCGGCAGGGCTGGGGGGGTGACGATCAAAGACCCGTTCCACACGGCGGATCACGGAACGGGTCTGCGCGCTTCTCTGGAAGCGCTCTGCGGGCCGGACGTCTTTGGCCTGAAGGAGGGCCAGGACCATCAGCGGCAGCAGTTCCACCTGGTTCTCGCACAACTCCGGGAAGGGCGCCGTGAAGCAGCGGGTCAATTTGGCGAGGACATCAGGAGACGCGCACTGTTCTCGCGGGCCTGACACGCTTTTCAAGCATTCCGAGAAACTTTCGGGTACTGAAGTCCCACACTCGACGTGCGACGCCTCCTCTGGGCTGTTGAGCAATATAACTGCTCTTCCAGGTAAAAAATTTACAGTGTTTCAGAAAATTTTATATTAAACTCATTTAATGCTTAGAATGTGGCGTCGCGCTGGAACAACGTTACTGTTTCCTCTGCTCACTGTGGTTCTCATGGCGTGCCGAGAGATGCCGCAGAGCACTGCGGAGACGACAGAAACAGATGTGAGTAGCGAGTATGACCCTCTCGATGAAAAACCGAAAGAGTACACATACTCGAAAATTCCCTGGGGGTCAGGGCGTACAGCTACCGATAAGGCCCTCATCGCAGCAGGATTTCGCTGGTCTCGGTTGGATGACGAAAGGGACGCAGTATACACCGGCCGCCTCGCGGAGGAAGAAACGACGCTCTTTGCCTCTTTCACGCCGCAAAACAAGCTGGTGCAGATCCAGCTGGTCGTCGAACCCCCGGAGAACCGCTTCTTCCAGAAGTACAAGATCATCAAAGAAGCGTTAACTGAGAAGTATGGAGAGCCCTATAAGGACAACAAGTCTTTCGACGCCCCATACAAGGAAGGCGATGACAACGAAACTCAAGCAATTCGCCTTGGCAAGGCTACATTCAACCCAGAGTGGTGGACCAGGTACATGCCAAACTCGGACGGAAGTGGCAAAAGCGCGCAGCCCCTCCTCACTATGTTGGTAAAGGACAAACTCCTGATTTATATTACCTACTCCAGCAAGAACTGGAATGCCGAGTACGCACGGCGATACAAGAAAGGCACAGGAGCCCTTTAAAACAGCGCTTTTCAGTATGCCTCGACTTTCAAGCTCAAAATCATAAACTAAATGGGACCCAGCCTGGAGCCGCGGACGACGGAATCTTGCGTGTGCCTGGGCACCCTGCGCCCTACCACCTTCTGGGCCGATATCGGGAACGGGGGCTCGCTGTGTTGCGGGACGGTCGAGAGAAGAAGCGTGGTGCCCCGACCCTCTTGGCCTCGGAGGAACAGCAGCGTCTGGCGGCTCAAATCCATCAGGATTTCGAGCAGGGGAGGGTGTGGCAAGGCAAGCAACTGCAAGCCTGGATCACACAGGAATTCGGCAAGGACGTCTACCTGGGGCGGACCCACGAATTTATGCGTGCTGCCTGGGAGCGTGACAAAACAGATGAGGATGCCCCGACGGGGGCATTCTTGAGCTGCAATGACACAAGAACAACGCACCGAGGGGGACGCCGTCATTCTATTCAACCGAGTCTTCGAGTTGCTCTGCTCCGCCCTCTGGCGGGATCGCCGACACGCACTCACGGTGGCCTGGATGCTTGTGGGCCTCCTGTCGCGGGTTCCACACCCTGCTGTGTGGTGCTCTTTTCGTTGTTTCACGCGCTCAGTACGCCCAGAGTTATGAACGCCGTTTTCTCCGAGCCCTGAGTTCCACCACCTCCCCCTGGCGGTCGATCTACCAGCACGTTCTCCGGGTGGCTCTGAAGGATTGGGATGATGCGCGCATCACTCTAGCGCTCGACACCACGCTGCTCTTCAAGCGGTGGTGCGTCATTGGCGTCTCCCTGGTGGATCGGGGACGGGCCCTTCCGCTGGCCTGGCGGGTTCTGAGGCATGGCAGTTCGATGGTCAGCAACAAGGAGATTTATCCCGTTCTGGCGCGTGTGCAGTGCTTGCCGACTCACTTATCGCAGGTGGAAGACGCCCTGCATCCATGCAGACCGAGGATTTTTCGACCAAGCGTTGATGGCCGATTTCTCTGCCTACGGCTGGCACTGGAACATTTGCGGCAAAGGGCAGGTGTACCTCTTCGATGCTGCTGGGCATTGCCTTGGAGGGTTCCGCGAGCAGTGAAGTCAACATGGTCGCTTGGTCGTGCAGCACGACGTCTACATCACAGCGCAGCGTTATGGACCCGTGAGTATCGCCGCGATCTTGCCGTTTGGCCGGAAAGACCCTGGTTCATCGCTCACGATGAACCGTGCAGCACCCGGACGTTTGCGGAGTACCACCAACGCACCCAGATCGAAGAGGGGTTTTTGGACCTCAAGAGTGCGGTCCTGAACCTGGAAGACACCCGTCTGGGTCAAACCCATCAACTGGAGCGGTTGCTGTTTGTGATGGGACCGGCGTACGTGATGCTTCTGAGTGAGGGGACGGCTGTGGTCGCTGTGCGAGAGCGGAGGACAGTGGATACCCATTGGCAGCGGGGGTTGAGCTATGCACAGCTGGGATGTCGTGCCATTCGTCGCGCGTTGATGGAAAGAAGCCCTTTCCTACAGAGGCTCCGCCTCTCCCCCAACCCTGATCCTCAGCCTTCACGCCGACGATGTTCCCCACTTCGCTGGCACCTCATCCAAGGCTTCTCATGACTTCTGTCAGGCTCTCAGGCGTGCTGCTGGCTTTTCACGGTAGAAGCCCCGCCCACAACACGTCAAGGAGGGCTCGTCTTCAAGGTGGTGCCTGGGTGTCCGACCTGACCATAAGAAGAGCGAACGCCTTTCTGGCGTTCGCTCTTGGGTTTCTTCCGCCAAGCTTGGTCCTGGCTGGGAGTTGATGGGACGTCTCGCTGGTCCGCGCGACCTGTGCTTCCAATTCGCAGATACGCGCTTGGAGTCGTTCGCAATTTGGGCAGGTCGGGTCTGAGATGCCCTCACCTTACCTCATTCCCTTGCGCTGCTCAGGATCCTGCCAAGTAGTCACGATTTCCGAATATAAGAGCTGCTGCCCTGATTCCACACCACACATCTGAAGAGCTTGAAGTTGCGTATTGCCACGCCGAACGTCCTATTGACCAGCCAATCCACAGCTTACACTGTGTTGTCGGCAGACGACACCAAGCGTTCAATCTCTAGGGCGCTTTGCAAAACGTGACCCGTTAAAGTCAGGGAGCGCTCCCGCTCCTGATGGGAGCGCTGAATCTCACGCTGCGCTTCGCCCAGGATCTCCGTCATAAAGTCGCTCAGCTGGGCGAGCTGGCGGCAGTGCTCGTGCAGTTCCTCCAGACGAACATGCAGTTGGTGGAGGTGATGGGCCCCCTGAATCAGGGCGTGGTGCGCGGCGCTGTGTTCCTCATGCAGGGGCTGCACGAACCGGCCCTGCACCTCGTGCGCGGCGCTGTCATTCCACAGGCCCCGGAGCCGGTCCTCAAGACCGCCAACGTCGTAGGTGACGCGCTTGAGCAGCCACAGTCGGTCGTCCAGATGCTGGAGGCGCGTTCGGTACCAGGTCAGGTCCGTCATGCCTACAGGCCCAGGTCGGGGCGATTCAGGTCCCGGAGTGCGTCTTGGCGCTGCTGCAGTTCACGTTGGGCTTGCGCGCTGTAGCTGCCTGCGCGTTCCAGATGCTGCTCGGAAACGCCACGTTGTAAGGTCGCGTCGGCCAGGTGGTCGTTGGCGTGACGGAGGCTGAAGCCTCCCGCCTCCAATTCGGCTTGTGCCTGGAAGGCTGTTTCCTGCGCTCTGGCCAGGTGCTTACCAGCCTCACGCAGACTGTCGAGCGCCCGCTCTGCCTGACTGACCGCTTCAACCGCCTGAGGCAACGTTCGCTGCGCGAGGTCGTCGGCCTCCCGAGCCAAATGCAGGGCCCGGGAGCAGCGGTCAACCTGCACTTCGGCTTCAAGCACTGCCGCTGCTGCCCGGCGCACGTGGTCCTCGGCCGCGGCCACGAGGCGTACCGCTTCGCGGACCGCGTGCTGTGCCTGCTGCACGTTGGCCGCAGCGCCGCTGCAGTCTTGCCGCTGACTGTCGGATTGACAGTGCGACAACGCCGCTTCTGCCTCGCCCAGCTCACTCCGCGCATCACTGAGCTGGCCTTCCGCTTCCGCCAGGTGGCTTCGGGCCAGCAGCAGAGACACCCGCGCGGCTTCCAGGGCGCGCTGGGCATCGTGCACCGCCAGTTGCCAGTGGCGAACGGCACTCCGCGCCACTTCCGCGTGCAGGTGGATGGTGTGGTACGCCGCCGTGGCGCTTGCCAGCGCCTGTTCCGCCCCACCTGTCTCTCGACGATGTTCATCGGCGGTCTGTTGCAGGACCAGTTCGTCCTCATCGGCGCGGGACGCGGCCACGGCGAGTCGGTGCTGACCCTGCTGGTGCGCTTCTGCACCGTGACGGTGGGCGAAATGCACGTCGTCCGCTACCCCTGAAGTAACGTTCATCCAGGCGCGCAATTCCCTTTCGTACTCCTCGAGGGCAGGAATGAGTCGGCGTGGGTCCACGCTGCTCACGGCAGCTCTCCACTGGGCTGGTTGGCCGCCTCGAGGGCTTCAATCCGCTCCTCCAGGAGCCGCATGATGACTTGTCCTCTGCCGATGTACTCGCGGAAGTTTGCGTCCGTTCGGCCCCACCCGGCCTTGAACTGCTCGGCAGCGTCCCCTTCGTACACGTGCCGCAGGGCGTGGTACCGCCGTTCGAGGGAGAGGTACTCGGCGCTCAGCACCTGGTGGTGGCGCGTTAGCGTGGCGTGGTAGTCACGTAGACCGTTCAGGAGGCGTCGCGTGTCAGCCACCGTGCAGGTACCTCCTCACGTGCTGAATCTTCATGCCGAGAAACTCTGAGTATCGAGGCGCTTCCCGCCGCACGTACTGACTGACGTTCTGAAGCAGTGGCGTGTACTGCGCGTCGTACGCCTGACGCATGCTGTCCTGCCAGAGGTGGTTGACAGCATCATGGCTGCGCTCAAGGTCTTTGAGGGAGTCGGTCAGTTGCCCATTGAAGCGGGTGAGCTCCTGATGAAACGCCACGAGTTCCCGAAGTTGATCGTCCATGCTCACGCACCGACCGCCTGAGCACCACGGAGGTGGTTGACTTCGAGGAACTGCTGATCGAGAGAGGTGGCCGAGTCGGTGCTGTACGGCTTGAACCGGGTGAAGGCGTCCGCTTCCGGATCGTGGTACAGCGCCGCCACGGGCGTATCTCCGTGAAGTTGCAGGCGGGCAGCGCGCCGCGTGCGCGTCAGGGCGTAGGAGTCGTCCTCGGACACCTGCAGGCAAATCCGGTGCTTGATCAGCGGCAGTCCCTGCCGTTCGTCGAGGACCGCCCGCAGTTGTGCCACGCCCGGCACGCTCAGCACCACGTGAATCCCAAGTTGGGCACCCTCCGCCAGCAAGCGGCGGAGCATCGTGCCCGTTTCAGAATCGTTCGCTCCGTACAGGTCCTGCACGCGGCGCAGCTCTTCCACCTCGTGCGGCTCGTTGAGCACCAGGAACATGGGTTCCTGGGCTCCGCGCGCTTCCTTAGGCAGGGCGCGCCGTTCTTCCAGGACGGCCAGGGCGCACTGCACGAGTCGCGGGACGTCCTCGGCTTCCCGCGTCAGGGTGACTTGAAGCCCTGCGGGGCGCAGCACGGTCGACACGACGCCGCCGAGGGCGCCCGACCACTGCGTTCCCGGCAAGCTCAAGTCGGCCAGCAGCACCGTTGCGTTCTGAGCGGCAGGATTCACGGTCAGGCCGGCAAGCAGGGCCGCGAGCATACCGGAGCGGGCAGGGTTGTTGCGGCCCAGCAGCATGGCGTGCTCATGAGGACGCCGGCGCAGGACCAGCCGGGCGTGTCCACGAACATTGAATTCCTGACCCAGCCAGGTGACCAGCGGCTGCTCGGCGGCGAACCAGCTTTCCAACCCGAGGCCCCCTTCCACCTCCGCACGCCGGGCCAGCGCTTCCAGGCCCTCGGAGGTCATCGTCTGCACGCTGGCGAGCAGCGACCGCAGTTGGGGGTTGTCGGTCAGGTTCGGCTGGGCCTGTCCATCGAACACCACCGCGCGCGGCGCTGTCAGGCCGCGCTGCTGAGCGCGTGCCGAGAGGCGGCGGATCATGTCGTCGCGCTCCGCCGCCTGAAGCCGCGAAACCTTACCTGCACGGCTCGCACCGTCACCGTCATCACCGCTGCGGTCGTTGAGCACAATTTTGCCGGGCATGTCGCACGTCTGAATCAGCAGTTTGCCGCGCCGGCCAAACTCCGTGAGGGCGTCGACATCCGCGCGTGACATTTGCATCGCCATGCGCAGGTGCACGTTTCCGAACACGGCGCTCTGATGCAGCATGCCGGTCGCCCCATACCGTTGGGAGGCGATCAGCATGTGGATTCCAACGCTGCGTCCCTGTTGCGCGAGTTGCAGCAGGTGGGCGGACGCCTCCCCCTCCGCGTCTCCCTCGAACAGTTCCTGGTATTCGTCCACCAGCAGCAGCAGGCGTGGCAGCGCTTCACCCAGCGCGCGGTACGCGCTGAAGTCCTGCACGCCCCGCGCTTTGAACAACCGGTTGCGCCGCTCCTTTTCGTTCAGCAGGTCCTTGAGGACGCTGCGGGACAGTTCCGGCGAGGAGCGCAGCGAGACCACCGCCGCGTGCGGCAGAGCCTGGTAGGGCTGGAATTCGACGCCGTCCTTTCCGTCGATCAGGTACAGGCGCAGTTCGTCCGGGCTGTACCGCTGCGCCAGGCCGCAGATGAGCACGTGATACAGGTTCGATTTTCCCGCGCCAGTCATGGCACCGAGCATCCCGTGGGCGCACGGACGGCCGTCCCGGTTGACGCCGAACCACGCTTCGAGCGAGCCGTCCGTGCCGTACCCGCCGATGGGCGTTTCGATGAGCCGTTCGGATGAGCCGTTCCACCACGCCTGCTCGGGCAGGCCAACCTTGGTGGTGAAGCTGAGGTCGCGTTCGGGCGCCTTGGCTTCGTCCAGGCGCTTCTTGAGGGTTTGCTGCAGCGCCGCAGGCGGCGTGCAGTCCACGGCCAGGGGGAAACCCTGGCGTGGAGAAGACCCGAGGTCGATGACAAAAGCGTTTTCCAGCTGCTCAAGGCTCAGGTCGCGGGGCAGTTCGACGTCGGCATTGTGATGGATGATGGCGTAGCGTCCAGCCCGGGGACCGGTGTTGCCCACCTTGATCAGGCCCTCGACAGCCCGGCGGTCGTACTGGTTCGGGAAGTCCGCGGCAAGCACGAACTCGAACCGTTCGTTGACCCGAGTACTTTCCGGCACCTGCTCAAAGGACCGTACCTCCGCGTCGAGGTACGTTTCAATCACGCGCTGGATGTTGCGTTCCACCAGGTCGAGGTCTCGGCGGACGTCTCCCTGGGATTCCACCACCCGGGGCAGGGCCTTACGCACGAGGAAGGCGACGCCGTTTCCTGCCGGGTCGAGCAGGACGTAGCTCGCCTGGTGGGGGAGCAGCAGGGCGGTGCGCAGGGCGAGAGACTGGAGGAGCTCGAGTCCCTGCACCCGCCCTTCCTCACCGCGCGTGCGCAGCACGATGGTCTGGTTCTCCCCGATGAACGGCACGAGCAGCGGCACGGAAAAGGGACCTTGTGGCGCGCGGGCGTCTTGCAGTGCACCGATGCGGAGCCTCGACTCCAGCGTGGCCGTTTCCGGCTGCCACGCGTCCCACGCGCCTCCCTGCCATCCGGCGCCCAGCGTCAGGTAGGGCACCTGGGCGAGGCGTGCTGCCGCCGAATCACTCGCGTTGAACAGGCCCTGGTAGTGCTTGTGGGAGAGCTCCACCTGCCGTTGACCGTAGGCAAGCAGGGTGGCGGCGTGGGTCTGTTTCTGCTGCTTTTGCGTCTCGAGAGTCGCGAGTTGCGCTCTCAGCGCCTCCTGCTGGCGTTGCCATGGGCTCCACATGTGCTAGGGCTCCTTACCTGACCGCGAGATAGATGGCGATGGCAACCAGCACAGCGACGGTGACGATCAGCCACAGCCAAAATTGTTTCGCGCGTGTCGCGAGGGCCGCGAGTTCCGCCTGGGTCCGGGTCATTTCGCTGCCGAGACGATCGAGTTCCTGGCTGGTGGTGGCGAGTTGCTGGACAGCCGCGGCAAGCTCGACGTTGGGTGCGCTGCCCGCGAGAGTCACGGGTGGAACGCCCGGTTCTGAATGGGAGAACCGGGAAGTGAATGAGGCCAACTGGTGCTTGACCTGCTCGTTGTCATCGTGTGACCGCCAGATCTGCTCGCGTTCCTGGAGCGCCTTTCTACTCGCCTGCTCGAGTTCCTCGCTGATCGACCGTGCCGCTGTCACGCGACCAGTCCCGTACTTGCAAAGCGTCTGCCCATAAAGATGGCAAAAGAATAGGCCGCGCGAATGACCTTGTCATTCAATGTTGAAGCACTGAAGCAACACCCCCATCGGGGGTAAAAATTGTGAGATTATTTCTAACGTGCACCACCGACATCTTTAAGTCGGTGGTAAAGCGCATGTAAACACGCGATTTATACCCCCAACGGGTGTGAAAGAACATTTTGGCCATTGTGTGACAGTACTGAAAGAGTCGTGGGATGAGGCTGAGGCGGATGAGACGTAAACGCCAATGGACCTTGTTCCTTGGGCTGACCCTGCTTCCCTGCGCTCCCCTGTCCACCTCTCCCAGTCAGGCACTTGCAGCCACAGCCGCCGCTGAACAAAGCATTCAGGTGCAGGGCCAGGCTCCGATTACCTCCACACCAGCCGCTGCCCGCCAGGCCGCACTCAACGATGCCGTACGTAACGCCATCGAGCAGGTGCTGGGGGCCTATATCAGCTCCTCAAGCACCCTCCGAACCACTGACGAGTTTGAGCAGCTGCAACAACGCCTGATCAAGCGTTCCGACGGGTTTGGAAGGGTAACGCAAGTGCTGTCTGAGCAGCAGCAGGGCGGCACGTACACCGTCACTGTCCGCGTCACGGTGGCCAGGCCCAGCCTCGAGCAGGAACTCAAAGCGTTCCTGACGCAAAAGGGTGATCCGCGCATCATCGTGGTGATTCCGGAAGTGATTCTCCGCCGCACCGTTCCAGATCCCGCCGTTGAAACGGAAGTCCAGCGCGCCCTGATCGCTGCTGGGTACCGGGTCATCGACCTCAAGCAGAGCGAACTCAACACCTTACGCGACGTCGTTCGGGGCGGAGACCTGGATGACCAGGCACGCAGTGAACTTGGCACCCGCTTCAAAGCAGACCTGCTCGTCACGGGTGAAGCCTTCGCGCAGGAGTACGGCGGGGTGCTGAACCAGCGCGGGTATACCGCCCGCCTCGAGCTGAAAATGATCGATCTCGCGACGGGACAGATTGTCTTTAGCGACGCCTACACAGGCACGGGTACCGCGCCCACGGACGAGGTCGCGGGTAAGACAGCGCTGCAAAACGTCGCGAAGACCGCAGTGCCTTCCCTACCGGGAGCGCTGCTGGGCTGGTTGAGCGGCAATGGCCGCGCGGCTGGCCGGACCTTCACTGTGCGGCTGCAGGGTGTGCCGAATTTCCGTTCACTCACCGACATGCTGGCCCGCGTTCGCGCCAGTGCCGGCGTGAATGCAGCCCAGAACCGGCAGTTCGACAACGCGGGTGCCCTGCTGGAAGTCGAGTACAACGGCGCTCCTGAAGACCTCGCCCAGCTGTTGGAAGACCTCGGCCTCAAAGTCACGGGCCTCAGCGCCGGTGAAATCACCGTCATCTACCCCTGAACCCAAGGAGAATTGCATGCGCAAATTGTTCTTTATCGCTGCATTGGGTTGCGGTCTTGTGGGCGCTCAGGGCGTGGATGCTCCGGTAACGCCGCAACAGTTTCTGAAAACTGAAGAGGTAAAAACTTCTTACACGGCACAGCAAGGTGACCTCAACCCAGCAGATGCATTAACGCTGATGCTGCAGTGCGCGCCTCCATTGGCGGCTCCTTATGATGCTGACCATGATGGGCGCAACGACACCCTGCGCGTCTACGGCTTTTCCATTGTTTCCGCACAGGTGTACCAGGCACGTGGCGTCACGTCGCTCGCTTCCGCCATCCAGAAGGCCCAACTGCGTGCCAACGGTGCAGCGGCAGAGTTCTTCGGCGGTCTACAAACGTCCATCGAACGTGGCCTGGACATGCAGAACACCACGTCCAGCGTCGCAGTAGGCAGTGAGCTGCAACTGTCCGACGTCGCGGTTGAAACGTTACAAGACAGCGTCAGGACAAATGCTCAGGCCGTCTTGCGCGGTGGCCGCATCACCGGATACCGCATCGTCAGCCTCGGCAACCAGGGGCTGTGCGTGGTGGCTCGCTACGAACTTCCGCTTGATCAGCGTCCAACGGATCAAGCGCCCCCAAGGTAGGCCTGCCCGTGCCGGCTCCTTCCACTTTCCCCTCCTCCAAGTCCCATCGGCGACTTCTGGCCTCCCTCTGCCTTCCTCACTTTAAGGAGCTTCTATGACCACTCTGCGCTTGCTGGCCCTCACCCTCGCCCTCACCACGCCCGCCGCTGCTCAGACCACACCAGCTGCGCAGACCCCCGCTCCAGTCAGCGCTGCGCCTGCGTTGCCCGAGGGCCAAGTCAACATCGCGGTTGGCAACTTTAAATGCAAAGCTGCCAAGTGCTATGCCGATCTCGGTATTGGCGTAGCAGATGCGCTTACCACTGCACTGTTAAATACCGGGAAGTTTGCAGTATACGAGCGTGAAAACACGGATCAGCTCACCGAGGAAGCCTTTTTCGGCGGTGGTACTGCCTTCCAAGGCGCGGAACTGCTGCTCTTTGGCTCTATCACGCAATATGAGCCTGAAGCGTCTGCTGGGGGCTTGAGTTTCATGGGAATCTCCGTAGGTCAAAAAAGCAGCACCATCGCCATTGACGTGCGGCTCGTCGATGCCAAAACCCGTCGCATCGTTGGTGCAGCGCAAGTGCAAGGGAAGGCGGAGGGGAACAATTTCTCCGTCAGCGGCTTGCTTCCCGTCAATGTAGGTGCGAAGTCAAGTCCGCAAATTGAAGCGGCAATCAACCAGATGCTTAACAATGCCGTACAGCAACTGCTGTTGAAAGTTCCCTCGAGTTACTACAAGACTCAGTAAGAAAATTTAACAACCTCGGGCTTCGGAAGGGCCGGGCGCTCTTCGAGGCCGAATAAGAGGCGTCCCCAATGGACTTCACCATCCTGCTGCAAGACCTGCGCCTGGCAGTGCGCAGACTGTCAGCCGGCGAGATCACCGCCGAATTCACGAAATGGGGTATTCCATGATCAGACGATTGTTCACCATGCTGGCGGCCTGCGCTGCCCTCGCCTCTGCGCAGTCCGCGACGACGCCCATCCCCGTGAACCAGTACGCCACGCAGGAGGAGCGGAACAACACTGTGGCCCTCACCATCCGGAATGGCCAGGTTGCGCCCGCCCCCGACTTGAACGACCTGCTGGCGCTGTGCAACGCGCCGACAGCCGTTTTGTTCGACAGCAACCGCAGCGGCCGGGTAGACAGCCTGCGGGTTTACGGCGTGAGCCGCATCTCCGCGGGCATCTGGCAGCTGCGCGGGCCGAGCGCGGTAGGAAGTGCATCGACGAAGGCCGAACTCGCCGCCGAGGAGTACGCGGTGAAGTACCTGCAGGGGGCAGCGATCTCCGGCCTGACTCAAGAGAGCTCCTCGGACAGCAGTGTAGAGAGCGGGGCAGCGTCCAAAAGCGGTGATGCGACCTCCTTAAGCTCAACTGCCCTGACGGAAGTCTGGTCCACCCTCGTGCAGATTCGGCAGCGTTCCGTCCAGGGCTTCCTGCGCTACGGCCGCACGACCGGCACCCGTACGGTCAGCCTGGGCGACGGCAACATGTGCGTCATCGTTCGGTACGAGCTTCCCCTGGATCAACGTGCTGGGGCCCAGCCGGGAGCGGCCTCCTATTCACAGTCCCAGGGCGCCGTAGCTGCTCCCTCACAACCCCAAGTCCCCGGTTACGCTCCGCTTCCCCCCGGCAGCAGGGGAGACTTCTAAACTTCGGGCCCTGTTCTCCAGAGTGGAGCACAGGGCGGGACGGTGAAACAGCAGTTGGGCCAGGGCCCGCGAGGTGAACTGCACTTCCGTGATGCTCTTTGCCTTGTGAACGAGGCCCGACTTGTGGGAGGCCATCGTCAGGGTCTACAGTCCCATGTTGATACCTGCGGTAGACCATTTGATCTGGTATCACGGCTTGACGGCGTGTATGGCAAGGGTGCCCGCCTCGGCCTTGAAGGAAGCGGTGCGCCAGGTGGCGGTCCTGGTGGATAAGAACGCGAACCACCAGGTCGAGTTCGTGGTCGCAGATCAACGGCTGGTGTTGTTGGTGGAGGGGAAGTACGGGTGAGCGCTGGATACGCTGGAAGTGGTGCAGGGCAGAAGCGTGGAGGACATGAGCCTGGCGTTTAACGCGCTACACGTCTTGGATGCACTCGGTCCGATCGAAGGGGAAGCAAAGTTGTTGTTCTCGGGCACCAACAACTCAGCCGTGTTTCAGCCAAGCGGGGTATCGGAGCGTGCTGGTAACTCTCCGAGTATAAGTTGGGAACAAGCAAAAAGAGAGCCCGAAACGGCTCTCTTTCGAGTTCCGTCTGACTTACCAGCGGTCGTTGCGGCGCCGAGGACGATCGCCGTAAGCGGGGAGCCGGAGTGGCCTTCGTCACGACGATGCTCTTCGGCTGAGGTCCCTTCCCGCGTTGGCTTTCTTCCACCTCAAACTCGACTTCATCGCCCTCGTTCAGCTCCTTAAACCCGCTCCCTGGGATCGCGCTTAAGCGTGCGAACACCTCTGGGCTCCCCGGCATCTCAACGAATCCAAAGTCTTTTTCTGCATTTAACCATTCACTCGGCCTGCGGGCATACTTTACTCCTCGTTCACCGGGCACGATGCTGTCCCTGGTAGATCTACTGAGATATTTCAGTTTAGGCGGCATGGCGCTGGTCTTCGTCCCAGACGGCTAAAATCTGCGCCTGCATTCGTTCTATCTCGAAAAGCGGCACCCAGCCGACCAATTTCATGCGGACCTGGCGGGCAAGTGCGCCCCAGTCAGGCCAAGCGGATTCCGCTTGGCTTGAGCCAATCTGGTCCAGGTACTCGAAGTGACAGAGCAGAAAACAGGCGAGGCTCAGACAGAGGTAGCGCAGGACCCCCACCTTGGTCTTCTGACCGAACTTGCTGAAGGCAAAGCGGCTCTTCAAGGTTTTGAAGAGGGCCTCGATCTTCCACCTGCGCCGACCTGTTTGCTTCGCGGTCCTGGGGGTCCTGCGGTGGGAAGACACGAGAAAACGTTGTTCCTGCCGTTCTCCCTGTTTGGCAGGAAGCCAGATCCAGTACAGCCACAAGGGAAGGTCAGAGAGCCCTTGGAGGAAGACGCGACGCTGTTGCGCGGTGATGTCTTTGAGATGCTGACCGTAGACGGTCAGCCGATCCACCCGCATCCCCACGGTGAGATCCAGCCCTAACGCTTGGACTCCAGACATGAATGTGGCGCTGCCAAACCCAGCATCTGCAAGAAGGTGCACCTGTTTGGCTCGCCAGCGGATTGCTCTTGGGAGCTGCTGAACCTGCCGTAAGGCCAAGTCCGAGGGAGAGGGGGGGCTTTCCCACGCCAGATCTTGAACCCCCAGGGCAAGCGGAGATCTCCACAGCAGATGTAGAGCATGACGACATGGAGGCCACGCACACCGTTGAGGGTGTGCATCCAGCCGTCTAGCTCGGCGAATACGCCTTCTTTGGCAATGGAGTTGGTATCTACGATGATCTCGGGTCGGCGGTGGACGCCCACAGCGTCCACGGAGGGAAGCCTGGAAGGTGTCCAGGGCGTGTTGGCGCATCACGCGCAGCAGGGTCGGCAAACTCCAGGGCTGGTGATTGAGAAAGCGGCTGATCGCCCCCGGAGACTTCGCGGTGGACGCATGGAAACGGGAGATCCCCAGCGCCTCCAGGAAGCAGCATCAGGACAACCTGCAGGTTGTCCTGATGCTGCTTCCTGCTACAGGAGGTGAGCATGTCAGAATAAAGTCGTCCAGCACGGTCATTTCCCTTAAGCATACCCTCAATATGAGGTGGGAAGCCGTCCTGGACGTCCTTTTTCCAAACTGAAAAATGCCAGTCTACCGGTACCTACCGTGTTCAGTTTAGGCCTATAGGAGAAGAGAATCGCGTATCGCCGCCTCTGCTTAGCTGCCTGCAATAGATGGCAGTAGACTAGTACAGATGAAATTCATAAATATCAAAGCTAACAACCCAATCGTTGTTCTTCTTGTTGAAATTGCACTCAAGCCGCCTATATGGAGTAGTCCGTAGTATTTGACGTCCAGTGTATTCACCATTGCTATTCTCATTCGCCGTGGATAGACAGGAAGCGTACCAGGATGCGGGTATATCAAGCCTCCCCATTTCTATAACTGCTGCATGCAGGAAATCCAAGTCCTTCTGCTGGATCTTTTTCAAGGGCGCAGATAAGCTGATCAATGACGCATTCCACGATGAATTTTCATATTCCCCATAAATACTCACAGAAAATGGTGTATTCTTAAATTCGTAATCCAAAACTAATTCTTTAGTGCTATTCGCTTTGGAAGGAGTAGAGCGAATTTGCCTGCAAGAAAAGCGTTTGCAGATAGAAGTGTACTCAAATACATTTCTTTCTGGCTGGAATAAAGAAAATACTGTTCCGTCGCCCCCGTCTGACATTGACCTCAGTTGGTCCCTGGCTTCGATCTCGATAGTCCCGCTCTTTGTACGACTGCATGACATGAATAGTAGAATATCCGACACGGCGTAGTTGTCATTGTTTTGAACTTGACTTTTCAAGCAGATTTGAACTGCCGTAGGTAAAAGAGATACAGGGTATTTAGGAAACTGCTGATGTAATAGCGATATCAGAAATTCCGGTGCGAGTTTCGCTTTCGGACTAATTTCCGCGTTCAAAGTGTAAGAGGTCCACGTAGGATCAAGTCCATAAGCTTCAGCTACGGCACGCCACTCTTCCTCTATGTTTGCCGGCATGGGATTAACATCGTGGTCACGGTAGATAAATATTTTGGCGTCGACTTTCCCAAAAGTATATGTTTCTTCCCGTATAATGAAAGGATCGGGGCGGTAGGGCTCCTCACTAGGTATGGTCCTGATGCTTTCCTTGACGTACCTACAAGCATACTTGCGGCACAGCTCACTTTTAGCGCTGAGAACGGGTTGTCCAATACGAGCAGATTTTGAAGGCGATATCTTGATTGTTTGTGCGTGAGCGGAAGATCCTAAAGAGGGTGAAGCGGTGCGCCAAGGCGATCCGACTGCAGTAGAAACTACATCGGCCGTTTTACGGTATAACGCTTCGAACTTATCGCTCTTAAGCGAGATGTCTGTGCCAAGAATTGAAACATACCAATTATTTTCAGAGGAAGTTTTTATGATCACTAACCATAATCCCTTACCTGTAACCCTACTCTTATAAGACTCGATAGTTACGTTTTTGCTCAGATTGACTTCCCCTTGCGACTTATAGTCGTATGAAGGGCGTTGCAGTTGATTGATGAAAGTCAAAAGCGATATTTTTGCTGTAGTAGAGGGAAGTTTATACAGTTCCGACCATCTCAAATTCAGATCTTGCCTTAGTCCATGAGTTTCCAAATTCTGGTTCAACGTCTCGTTTACACTCGTGCATATAGGAGTGAATCCTGGGAGGACTGATGGCACAACCTTATTCGCCATTTGCCCCTTCACAGTTGGGCAGGCAAGCGCTGGAGAAGCGATAAACAAGATGATGGCCGTGTAAATAAGACGAAGCATTTACTGACTCCTTTTTACTGAGATCACATGAACCTTATTGCACAGCCTGGAAATACGTCGCAAACTTGGGCTCCCTGTGGATGTTTGGCGGTACAGACCGTCGTCTGAAGACAGGCGGTCATGGCTTCCCTCCTCGTGTTCGCCTTCCACCCTCGACGTTTAGAGCGCTCCCCAGCTATTCATCAAGGGGGCGAAGTAGTAGCAGAGATATTAATGGGGTCTAGATCTATAGTAGGGAGCGACGTAAGTCCCGTTACGTCTTGTGTATCCATGCACATACACGTCTTTGGAGTGACTGGGTGACGGTGTGCTGTACGATGACTCGCTAGACGAGTCGTATGTGTATGTAGATGAGCTGGTATCGGAACTATAGCTGTTAGAGGTTTCGTAATTGGTATCATTATCAGACACGATACTTCTTTTGGGAAGTTGTACATTGACTTTTTGATCTTGTGGTACGTTGAAATATCCCTCTGTCGTCTCATAGTCATCTGACCTGGATGCTTTATAGGAATAACTACCTTTTTTCAAAGAAATATGATTTTCGCTGCCGGCAGTAAATGCAACATCGTCGCCATCAGCGTTATAGATCTTAATTTCAGAATTTTCATCACTAGTTGATATAATCAAATCATAAACTTTATACAATGATGCATGCTTTTTGTAACCAGAAAACACGCCGAAAATTATTAAAAGCACAGCTATATTAGTTTTATAATCGTGCTTTTTTGAATCCTTATTGCCTTTAAGTATGAAATAAGCAAGAAATAAGGCTGCAGCAGAGAGCCAATAGGTCGAAAGTACACTGGCGACTCCTTCAACAACATTGATTATTAGACCGATAATAGCAAGAACGACAATAATGGCAATACATCCTAATGGCATTTTTCTCCTTAATCACCCCAGATGTGTGAGAGCGTCTCAGCGGCGAGAAAGAGTGAAAAGCAGTCGCTGGAAGCCCCCTCATGACAGTTCCTATTTTCACAGTACACTCAGCACAAATTTCTTCCCTTTGCCTTTCGCAGGACGTTCCGGCCCAAGCCGGTGTATCACGGGGCGACTACAGCTGCCTCTGTGTAGCTCCGCACCCACTCACGGAACGGGCAGACACGAGGATCCCAACGGATGCCAGACGCTTCAGGGACGGAGGACCAGAGCAGCGGGAGCAAGGCATGGATGGAACTCCTGCCCCATTCCTACTCACCCGTTCTGACTGCGTGACTGTTCAGATACAGCGCCGCGTGACAGAAACGCTTGCTGGCATCTGAGCGCAGGATGACACCCTTGGGATACACACCATGGTCCTACCATCCCAACTCACCCCATCGTTGAATCAAGCACTTGATGGCTGAAGAGTGCAGAGCGAACGGAAGCACATCGTCAGGTCCAAGACGACCCGGGCGGGGGTCGGCCTCTTGGTGTTGCTCTTACCTTGGCCGTGGTGCTGGTGTACGGAACAGGGTTGATGGCCACCCTCCTCATTGACGAGCACTCCCACAAGTCCTTCAACGCGTACTTCAAGCAGCGGGCCATGCCTGCCATTGGATGTTGCAGCGGGCCGCCCACCTGGAACCTCCCAGGTTTGAGCGCGTCGAGTGTGTCCGTCGAAACGCGCGATTTGAATAGCGACACTGGAGCCCTATACCCGAACGCCTACGTTTTGATTGACTTTTAATGGACTGTTTCACTTCAGAGTCGTTGGTCAGTCCACAATGCCACCCCTGTGCTCCGGCATGAGCCGTAAAGACTTTTTTGCTGGTGGCAGCGCAGAGCTAGCGTCAAATGAGAGGCATCGATATGGCGGCAAGCTGATTGACCTCCACCGCTTGAAGATGAGCGTCTCGCCCCTGGAAAGCGTCCTCCTGGTTTCGCTCTGCGTCCTTCAACGCCTTCAGGCGGTCCGTGAGTTCCCCGCAGATGGCCTATGCCCTGCGAATGGCTTCCGCCGGGGGTTTCCCCAACTGCTGTCGCCTACAGCCGCCTGACTCGGGGAAGCCAGAGCGCGCTCCATGGCCCTGTTTTGCGCAGAGCAGGCTCCAGAACCTGCCCTGATCACCAGTGCGCTTGGGGCTTCCAGACACGCCTGAGGGTTCAACCTGCAGGGCACGGGCGCGGACATGACGGTCCAGGAGAGCTGCCGGGACCGTCACCTGGCTTGAGTGATGTTTTTAAGTATGTTTTAAAAGAAGAAAAGAATGAATGATCATCATCATGGGCGACTGCCATGTCGCGCCAGGACGTGTTTTTTTGTCTTTTCCCCTCAGAACATACGGGAAAGGCACACCCGTTTCCCTCAGAACATACGGGAGAGGCGTACCCATTTCCCTCAGAACATACGGGATCGTCAGGCCGAAGTCCGAGGACTTCCCTCAGAATATACGGGCGCTTTCCCTCAGAATATACGGGCACTTTTCAGGGGCATCGGGCCACCAGGCATGGCGTTTCCCTCAGAACATACGGGGGTGTCAGGCCGAAGTTCAGGCGTTTCCCTCGGAACATACGGGAAACAGAGTGTAGATCCGAAAAGCCTCGCCTGCACGGGCTTTATGGGAGTCTTTCCTCACAAAATACGGGAGGGTCGGTTTGCGTTTCCCTCAGAAACTACGGGTGCGTGCTCAGGGCCCTGCGAAGTTCATCCACGTACTCGAGGACTCCTGCAGCACCTGAGAAACTGGCGGCCGTGGCCTGCTTGACCAGGGTGGACGCGTCTGCCGCTCCGCGGCTCAAGGCCTCTCCCAGCAGGGCACGTTCCGCGACCGTCAGATGCTTCATGATGCCCAGCAGTCCCAGCTGCTTGAGTGCCCAGGCCTGACGTTCGGAGGGGTCAAGCCGTTCCAGATACCGTTCTGGGGCCTGGGTTTCGGCTTCCTCGACCTGCGGTGTTTTTGGCGGAAGCCCGCTGGAGGGGGGAGAGGGAATGTCCAGAAAGCCGTCATACTGCTCGGGGCTCTTGATCATGGCCACCAGCAGGCCCGCGGGGTTACCCACAGGTTTCCGCGCGGTCCCCAGGTAGTGCTTGAATTTGCGCAGGGCGTCTTCGATACGTTCGGGAAAAGTGGCGCTGAGCCGTAGGGCCATGCCTTCCTTCACACCTTGCTGCGTCAGCAGCGCGGCCAGTTCTGGATGATCCGTGCGCGGAGGACCAGCGAAGACATACCGAATGGTCCGCTGACGGCCCCGGCCATCGTGCTCCACCTGTCCCAGATAGCCGCGGTTGAGCAGCTCGTCGTGGGCGGGCTGCAGCGACCGCAGAATGTTGTCTGGACGGTCACTGAAAAGCCCGAGGCGCACTGCCCAGCCCAGCAGCGGAGCCGTGACCTCCTTCACGAGGCCGTTTTCCGTGGTCTCGTCGAAGTGGAGTGCGTCGAGCTGACGGTACAGGGCGCGTACGAGCGGCTGGCTCAGCGAGCGGTAGAAGTCCAGGTCCAGGGGTTTGATGTACCCGGCCCGCAGGCTCTCGACGATGGGCACGCCGAGCTGCACCACGATGACACTCCTGGCCGACAGGCCAGTGCTGGAGCGGCGGACCGCCAGATACGAGATCTGACTGAACTCCTGGGACAGCCATTCTCCCGCCCGGCCCTGGTGCCGGTACCAGGCTTCGTCCACGCTGTACTTGGCTTTGCTCAGCCGCCTCAGGCTCGCCTGCATCGCCCTGTAGTACTGCGCGGAATCGGGCAGCCCCGCCGCTTTCAGGATGGCGTAGCCCGTGGTCGTGAACGGGCCGTTCGGCACGCCCGCCTCGAAACACAGGTTGATCAAGCCGACCATAAAGTCGTTGTCCAGTCCGTGCGGAACGACCTCGCCTTCCTCCACAGCGCACACGACCACCACAGGGCGGCCGTCGGGCGTCAGGATGTTTTTTTCCCAGCGCCGCATTTCTGGAGGGACCGTCTTCTGCGCGCTGTTGAGGGTCAGGCGCCCCAGGTTCAGCTCGTCCATTCCGGCGCTGACGTCGGGCGGACTGTCTGGCGTGGCAGGTCCCCGGCGGTAGGCAGGTTTCTCGGTCTTTTTGGCCGGCTTTGCCATTCCTGCCATGGTAAGGGACGGGCCTGTTCGCTGCGAATTTCCCTCAAAAAATACGGGTCTGGTCCGGGGCTCGCCGTTGCGTGGCCGCCAGTCAGGGGAGCTGCAAAACGCGGCATGCCCGCAAACGGATCTCCCGAATGGAGGGGGGCTGGGCCCACGGATAGAAGGAGACCCAGGACACCCGGTGGGTGGGGCAGGCCTGACTTCACGGCGGTAGGACGCCATTTTCAGGTACCCGTCGACCATGACGAGGGCTGCATTCCGCAGCGTGTCGTCAGGCTGTGCAGAGGCCTGACTCGCGGACGTGACCGCGCTTGCCCCTCAGGAAGGAGCGTGGCGCGACGTGTTCTACCGGCACCTGCGTGGTCTGCAGGCGGTGGTGGCCAGCTTCACCGGGCATATGGACGCGCAGCAGAAAACAGGATGAAGCCCGACCATTCGCGGTAGCCAGGCCCCTCCGCACCCGTTGTGCGCAGCCTGGAATGAACAGCGGCTCGGGGAGCCGTGGATGGCCGGGACGGACAGAGATGTGGTGGGGTTCTGCCGACAAGCGAACTTCCTCCGCTGCAGAGGTACAGGGCCGCATCGTCTGCAGGCTGTGGTCTGATTGCCCTCGACGCAGGTTTCTTCTGGAAATCACGCGCTGCAGAAAATGCTGGACAGATGGGAGACGCATCGACGGCACACTGGCCTCATGCAGTTCGCACCCTCACTGCCGTGCAGGCGCCAACCTCACCTCCTGAAAGAGAACGCCGATGGGGCCGTGCACCCGCGAGCCTCTTCAGTAGGTTCGCTGCAAACTCGAATGTGCAAACCCGCCACACCGTGGGGAGGGGAGGAGCCGTGAGGGCAGGCCAGATCTCTCCGGCGGTGAATGGGCAGGTCGCTTCGTTCACGCGCGCCTCTGACGCTTCCAGGCGTCCAGCGTCAGGATCGACACAGCCCCTGGCACCCGCGCCCGGAGAGCGCCCCCGACCCCTCAAGGAGAACCTGGTGACTTCCCGTAACGCAGACCTTGTCCAGGCGATCCTGCACGCCCGTCAGAGCACCGGTGTTCTGATCTTTATTACGCCTCCATCCCTGAAGCCGTCAAAACGGCAGGTGATCATTCAGGGGGAACTGCTGCCGCCGCCCATGCCGCCGTCCACCGTGCCTCTGGCGAATCCCGAACTCGAGGGCCTGCTGATGCACCTCCTGCCCAGAATCCTGACGGGCCTGGAGCAGGCCAGGTCCGCCTCCGGGCCGAAGCTGTCCATGACCGAGGCGCTGTCCTTTCCGACGACCGTGATAGCCCTCATTTCCCTCGCCGTGCACCGCGGTGCACCGGAGGTGCGGGGCAGGAATGCCCGCACGCTCGTCACCCTGATCTTCCGCGTGATGTACGGCCGCTACGTGGTGCCCACGTTGCCTCTGTGGCTTCGCCCGATTGCTCCGCTGCTCATGAGCAGTGCGGTAGCGGGGCTCGAGGGGCACTACAGGGGCCTGATCCAGGGAGGGGACGACCGATAGGCCTGGCATTGAAGTAGTTCTGAGAAGCGTGAGGCGGCCCGCAGAGGTGGGACCTCTCGATGACGCAAGCGTCCTGCGCCACCAGAACCGTTGCCAGTGCTCTGGCATTGCAACCTGAGCGTGTTGTTCACGCTGAATTTCCTCGCGTACGCGCTTGTGTTGCTTGAGGAAGTGCTGGATGGCTTGCGTACGATGGATTATCCCTTCTGGGAGATCGACGAATGCATTGTCTTTCTGGAGAAACTGGGAGCGATCATGTGGCGCACGGCCCAACTGCTGGTGTCGCAGCGGTGGTTCACATTCAGTTACCGGAGGTTCGGAGTGCGGATGCCGTGCAGGATGTTCTGGCAGTGTCCAACGCACTGGCTGAAGCTCTTGGAGGTAGGTCATGCAGATTCCGGCCCACCGCTTCACCCTTCGATTGGTGCAAGAAAGCCCGCTATAGCGGGCTAAAACGGCACAAGCCATGAAGAGTTGAACGGCACAGGAGTGATGAACCATGGGCAGAAAGAAAAAGAAAGTGAAGCAGTCCAAGGGAACAACAACGCTGCAATGGCCGCAGTCGTTTTCTCTTCTCCACCAGAAACGTACTGAAACTGTTTTGGATTCCTTTCATTGGTTGCTGAGTGCCCCTATGATCTACAAGGAAGCCCAGAGGTTCTCTGACAAGATGCGCATCCGTATCACCCAGGCTGAAGATGTGACTGCGATTGCCCTTCAACGAGAGCTGGACGTGAATCTGCAGAAGCTTAGTGTAGTGCGTGAGGATTGGGAAATTGTCCTTGCGCGATTCGTGCAGCAACTCCACGTGCTGCCGCTTGCCCCAAGATTCGGTCAGGCTGAGCGCAGAGAGGTGCTGTTGACCATTGCCCTGAGGCCTACCATCACCTCGACTGAATTCATAGACGTCCTTCTAGCCTTTCAGCCCTTTCTCCATACGCACTTCAATTCCTTAGCCATGCAAGCACGTGCCCAGAAGAAGGTCTTGCCTCAGCACTCCCAAGGGGCAGCGTTGTCCACCTCATGGCATGCTCCCCTTCTTGGGGCCACAGACGTGATCCGGGAGAAGTGCGGCGTCTGCCGGGCCAACCTCTCCTCGAAACGGTGCACAAGCTGTTACCGCTGGATCTGCCCACGCTGCGGGACTTGTTCAACCCGGTGCGATGCCCGACACCACAGGCGGGAGAACCAGGCGTATGGGGCATTTAAGGAAAGCTCTGTTGGATTGGTTCCCGAAGAACGCTGGATTGAGATGAAGCGTGCCCAGAAGGAGACCGTAGGCCGTGCCATTGATTTTGATGTTGACCCTAGAACGAGGTCTAGATCGTAACGCGCCGACCATAGGCGGTTGAAGTGGGAGGAGAAAAAGGCGCTGAAGGGTCTCAATCTTTTGCAGGAGCTGATTCGATGCCGGGTTACGAAGCCGACGGCTGCGGGACAACCCCTGGTACGACCGTTGGCTATGCCATCAAGACGCCTGGAAGGGCCTCGCAGGCTTACTGCTTCGGGTTGTGAGATTTCGTTAAGTGGAGAACTCTTTAGATGGGGGCATGGCCACGCACAGCGCTGTTGAAGAACTCGACTATGGTTACTCGCTGCTCGGGTCGCTGCGCAAAGATCTCCGCATGCTGCAAGGCTTCGGAACCGTCGTCCAGGAGCTGATCCAGAATGCCGAAGACGCCAGGGCGGAAACCTTCTGGATGGATTTTACTTCGGAAGCGCTGCGTGTCGGCAACAGCGCCGAATTCGAGGACTCGCATTTTGAGCGCATCATCCATGTCGCCAGCGGTAGCAAGCGGGACGATGCAGAGTCGATCGGCAGCTTTGGTGTCGGCTTCGTCTCGGTGTACCAGGTCACGGATGAGCCTGGCATCTACTCGCGGCAGCAAGCGCGCATCCTCCTTCCTCTAAAACGAAAAGCACGCAAGTTGACGGGCGTCTCGCACGAGTGGCCGTCCACCTTCATCCTGCCCTGGGCCACCCAACCTTCAGAAGTCCGGCACCAGCTGGACGTAGAGCCCGTCGATCTGGAGCAGCTGGACACCTTCGTTACTCAGGCCCAGGAGACCTTTGCGCGTAGCGCCGTCTTCCTGCGGAACGTGAGGACCCTCCACCTCCTGAGGGAAGGCAAGCTCGTTGAGAAGCTGTGCATTGAACCTTCCGGCCCACAAGAAGTGAAGCTGGTTTCGTCGACAGGTCCCTCGGTGAGATACCGCATGTACGACGTGCCTGTCACGGAGGAGGTGCAGCGTGAAGCCCAGAGGCGCAAACGGCGAACGACCCTGCAACTCGCCCTTCCCCTCGGTGAAGAGAGTGTCTCTGGGCTCCTCTATGCTTTCTTGCCCACCCGGGACACCACCGGCATTCCGCTCCACATCAATGCCGACTTCTATCCCAATACGGACCGCAAGACGCTGCTCTGGGATGAAGCGGACAAACGGGTCTGGAATGAGCGTCTTCTCGAGTGTGTGGTCTCGTTTTTGCCACAGTTGTTGCTGGACCTGGCGACCAGTGGGCCTGAAACGCTGTATACCTTCGCGGCTGCAGTGCGGAGTGCTGCGGCGCGAAATGGATCCTCACCACATCCAGTCGCACGGTTTGTGGGCGGGCTCTGGAAGGCATGTCAGCTGACCTTCAAGGAGCGCCCCTTGTTCTGGTCGCGCTCGGGAGAATGGGTGGAACACGGCGACTTCCTGCGCATCGCCTACGATGCGGACCCCGTGTTGGAAGAGACCTTGCTGGTACGCACTCCATGGCACCTGCCACCACCGGAACACGGAGGGTACCGGGCTCTCTTTCGGGCGCTGGGGGTCCCGGAACTGAATGCCGAGACCTTCTTGCAGACCCTGGAGCAACTGTTTGGAGACGATGTCGACTGGGTGACCGATGAGCAAAGACGACCCTTGTTGAACGCCATTTTTGCTTACTTCGCTCAACTGGAAGAGAAACAGAAAGGCTGGAGGCAGGAGATCGAAGATCTCGACGACCGTCTGAACCCGCTGGCTTTAGCCCTCACGGCAGACGGTGAACTCGCGGTGCTTTCAGAAACATGGACGTGTGCGGAACCTTATCTCAAAGTCACAGCACCCTGGCTAAAAGAAGATGAGCTGGTGGATTCACAATGGTGGGAAGCCGCCCCACCGCTTCTTCGTGAGCGGGTGAACGAGTACACCCCCGCCGAATTCGCCGACGATCTGCGCAAGACGTCTAACATTCCAGCGTTGGTTGCCTCTGGGTGGCCCATTCAGCGTGCTTACGCCTTCCTGGCGAGTGATCGCAAACTCGGTGGCCAGACACTCAGGCCGCTCCCCATCTACCGCACAACGGCGGGTGAGTACTGCCCCGCCACCGAACTGGCGCTCCCCGCCCAGATCAACGACCCTTTCCACGTCCGCAAGCTGATCGACGTCGGATATATGAAGGGCCACGAGGGCTTGCTGGAACGTCTGGCCCTTCCTGTGTTGGATGCCAAAACCTACTATGGCCGCCTGCTGCCAGAGTTTTTTCAGAAGCACGTAGGGCGTCGTCGGGAAGTGATCGAGGCCATTGCACAGGTTTACAGCCGAGACGATTTTCCTCTCGCGGAGTGGAAGTCCCTGACGTGCGCCGAAGACAGTAAAGGGAAGTGGGTCCGTCCCGAGACGTTGTACTGGCCGAATGACCTGATGACGGCGCTCTTTGGTGACAGTTACCCGCAGTTCGCTTCAACCCATTACAAGGGGCGAGGTGTACGGCCCTTGATGGAAGCGTTGGACATGTCGATGACCGTTACCGACAAGGACATCGTGCGTGAGCTGGAGCAGCGTGCTCAGGAATCAGTGACAAACCTCAGCGTTGGTGTTCGGCAGAAGGTCCTGAGCCACGCCCTCCAGGCTTCCACAACCGTGCTGAGTACCCACCTGGCGAAGATCAAGTGGTTACCCGATAGGGAGGGCAAGGGCTGGTATACCCCAAGCGAATTGGTGCAGGCCGAAGACGCTGAACTGGTCGGCCACCACCTGGGAAACAAGCGGCTCTGCGGTATCCGTCTCCCCGACGGAGAGGAGTTCCGGAGAGAGAACCGGCGAGCCCTCGGTTTTGCTCACCCCCAACCGGAACAGGTGGCGCAACACATCCGTGACCTCAACACCCGCGGGCAGGGACCATCGCTCAGGATCTTGTACTGGTTGAACAGTCAGGCCGGACGCGTGGCGGAAAAGACTCGGGGCGAACTCAGGGCGCTGAAGCTTTTTCCTCTGGGTGACGGCACATTCGCGGCTGCCACACACCTCTTCCGTGAGGATCCGAATCTGGGTCGCTGGCGATACCGGGTAGGGCAAAACGAATTGACCAAATTCAGGCCGCTCATCGACATACTTTCGATCCCGTCCTCACCTAACCCCAGCACGTTCCGAGACGTCCTGCTTGAAATCGCTTCCCAATGTGTGAGTGGGGAGACGCCTTCCAAAGAGGCGCAGGATGTGGCTGAACGTTGCATCCGGGCCTTGTCGGATGCGTACGCCAAGAACCGGGAAGGGCTCAAGGACATCTTGCAGTCCCTTCGTGGCAAGCGGGTGGTGCCGGTCGTCTGGAAGGAACGTACGAAGGGCTCCCTTCTGCGTCCTGAAGATGCCCTGTTCGTGGACAAGCCAGCCGATGAACTTGCCAAGTTCAACCTTCCCCAGCGAATTGAAGTTCGCACCCGTGATGTCGCGTCGAGAGGCTTCTTCGAGGAACTGGGAGTCCGCTCTCTCAGCTCTGTTTGGAAGGTGACCTATGACATTCCACAGGGTGCATCTCGCTTATTGACCGAGCAGAATAAGAAGTTGAAACAGATGCTTCCAGCACTGTTGCGCCTGGCCTTGAAGGTGCATCGCAGTCAACTCGTCAATAGACCTCTTGCGAAAGTCACGATCGGCAGGCTTGGGTGAGGTTGCACAGCGCTGCGATGAGCTGAACCCGGAGTGCAAACCGACGCCGCCGATGTCGGTACACGCCCTTCAGCACACGGAAGATCTTCATGCGACGGATCATATGCTCGATTGCCTGCCTGGTATGCGCGAGGACACGGTTGTCCTGGCGCTGCTCCGCGGACAGAGGCGACGCCTGCGTCGCCTTATGGGGGGTAAGGGCGTGCCTGTGGCTTCTCCACAGGCCCTGATACCCTGCATCTCCAATAAGCGCCGTTTGGTGAGGAAAACGAACGCCTGACTGACGAAACAGCTTTAGGTCATGAACCGCCCCAGCGCTCGTGGCGGTGCCCAGGATGCGCTGCGTCACTGTGCACATCAGCACCTGAAATTTCAGGGTGTGCCGCTTTTTCTTGCCGCTGTACCACGCGCGCTGCTTTTTTTGGGCCGTTCACAGGGCACTTCGGAAGCATCGACCGCGACGATGCTGTACACGAGTTGTGCTTCCTGAAACACGCGTTTCTTGGGCAGCTGGAACCGTGCACTGGCAATCAGAGCCGCTTCCACGCGTTCCACCGTGCGATGCACGGTGGCTTCGTGCACACCCCAGTCGTCACCCAGGTGGGCGAAGGTCCGGTACTCGCGCCAGAATTCCAGGGTCATCAGCAGTTGTTCCGCCACGCTGAGCGCGGCGGGGCGGCCTGATTTCTTTTTCTGTCCTTCGCGTAGGGTCAGCACCTCTTCCATCTCAGCAAACGTTTCCGGGTAGACCCCGGTGCGTCGACGGAACTGCTTGCGATTCATCTTCAGCGTGCGTGTCAGACGGTCTCGCTCCACCCTCCCAGCTTAGCCTACGACTTTCGCAAGAGGTCTAATGAGTTGCGGGATCACATCCTTGGATTTCAATTCTTCCGTTGTGACAGCATTCCCGCCAGAGTTGAGTTGGTCGGCTTCCGTATTTCAGGCCAATGCCTGCTGAGCTATGCGGCAGACGCAGAGGCACAACGTTTGTACGTACGCGACCTTAAGCAAAAGCACACGGTTGATGTTCTGGCGGAAGTTTTAGGATTGTTGGATCCGGCGGACAAAATAACATTAGATAGCATTTGGTCTAAATCCCTTGATCAGGCCCAAGACTACCTGACCGAATTCGGCATGATAGAACTCCCGGAAGAGTATATCCCTGTGGAAATTGCCAGTGCTTCGACAGCGACGGTGGAAGACAGCGGTTCAGAAGAGGAAGAGGATCCTATCGATGAAGTCTCCGCAGAGGCTGCGCAGGAAGGGAGCAGTCTAACCGCGAAACGGACGACGCCCGCAGACTCCTCGTCTTCCTCAACCTCCGCATCCTCGACTCCCGGTCATGCCAGCCCTCCACGCCCATCAGCCTCCACTGGCGGAAAGACGCCCAACTCAACGGAAACATCGCGTCCTGCAAAGGCTTCCAGTACCTCTTCTCAAGGTGCTCAAGCTACCCGCCCCGGCAGCTCAGGACCATCTCAGCATTCGCCGCGTCCTCAAGGGGAAGCGGGGCCTCACGCTGGGCACCGATCTGCAGCTTCGCCGTCCCGGCAACAACGTTTCCGAAACTACACCTACGTCTACGAGGGGCCTGAGGAGAACGAGGCTGAAACCCATGCCCGCGAGGTGGACCAGCGCGGTATGGCCTACGTGATGGAACACGAATGGAGGCGCGGGCACCGTCCTGAGGACGTCTCCCAGGATTACGGCGCAGGCTACGACATCACTTCGGCTGACCAGGACGGTGTGGTGCGGTATATCGAACTCAAGACCATGAGCGGCCCCTGGGCGCAACGGGGCGTTGCCTTGAGTGCTAACCAGTACCGTATGGCCAAACGCGAGAAGTCCCATTACTGGCTGTACGTGATCGAGAACCTCGACACAGAGCCAGTCCTGCACGAGATTCAGAACCCCTTCGAGCGGGTCACGTCCTACACGTTTGACGACAGTTGGAAGCAGGAGCCGACCTCCGAAGAGGAACTCCTGCTATAAGCAGTGGCTAACGGCGTTCAGAAAGGCAGAGGTTCGGGAGTACCCTTCCGAACCCCTGCGTCCTTGTGAAGGGCCTTGACCTGCTCAGGTGGGATCATCTTCAGTGAAATGGCAGTGGTGTCGGCTCAGGAGGCGTCTTGGAGGTTCGCATAAGCCACGAGCATCTTCTTGGTCGCTTCGAGGTTGTTGAAGCGAATTTCCACCTCTGTCCGGTCACCGGAACCTTTCATGGCGAGGACCACCCCCTCTCCGAAGCGCTTGTGCTTGACAGCCATGCCTACCCGGGTGTCGGTGGGACGAAGCGCTGTCCCAGTTGAGCGGCCTGCCGTTTGCCCGCTGGAATTGACAGCAGGTGGTGCGTACCGCTGGTGTAACTCGCGCACCAGCACCTCGAGGTCCTGGAAAGCGTCGAAGTCGTCACCCGATGTGAGCTTGAGGTCGCCATGCTGGCGGTAAGGCTCCAGGCTCAGGGCCTCTACCGTCTCCGCTTGGCCATGATAGGGCTGCGGTTGCCCTACCAGTGCAGCTCTCAGTGCGTCGATTCGGCGCAGGAGCTTTCCCCGGTAACCGCCGTCCAGCCACAGCTGCACGTACTGCTCATGGCCGTAGGTGCGCAGGAGCTCGCTGGCCTCCAGTGTATCTCGTGCGCTCCAGTGCACCGGATCGCGCGCCATCAGTTGCACCAGGCGGGTGTGGCCGTGCACGAGCGCCTCGTGCTTGACCACCGTGAGGAATGGGGTGGGTTCGTGCCCGTCGACCACGAGGTGCAACTCCTGCTTTGGACGTGTGAGGGCGACGTAGAACACGCGGCGCTCCTCTTCCGCTGCGGCCTGATCCGCGCTTTCCCTGATCCTGTACAGCCCGGCCTTGCAGTCCGGCACGATGACGACCGGCCACTCCAGCCCCTTGGCCCGGAACGCCGTCATGATCGTCACGCGCTCAACCCCGTCATCCTCAGCGTCGGCCAGACGCTCGACGTGCCGCCCCTGGGTGCGCAGGTGGGTAATGAACGTCACGAGTTCACCCAGTGAGCGTTCCTGCGCCATTTCCGCCAGTGCACGGACACTTCCAGACCGCTCCTCACCGAATTCCCGGGTGGGCGCGGTCTTGATGAGATGCTCGGTGTAACCGATCGTGTCTGCAAACTGGAGGAGCGTTTCCTTGCCCTGGGCTAACCCGAGGTCATCGGTCAGGATCGCCAGGGCTTCGCTGAGCTTGAGGACCTCCCGCCCATTGCCACGCAGTCCGGGAGCCAGTTCCTCCAAGGCGAGGGCGAGGGTTTTCCCGTTGTGCCACAGCTCACGGCCCAGATCGTGGACGGTCTGCGTCCGCAGGAAGCGGTTCGGAGCGTTGGCCACAATCTGCCAGTCCTTGAGGAGTTCTACCCGTTGCTTGGCGGTCAACGGCACGTCCCGCTGCACGTCCAGGTCGGCAAGCGCCAGGCGCAGGTAAGCCAGCAGCACGCTCACCTCCTGGCGTTGGTAAAAGGGGACCGCACCGACCATGAGGTACGGCACTTCCCGCTCGAGGAAGACCTGCTCGATTTCCCCCGTCTGGGCGTAGGTGCGGACCAGGATGACGATGTCAGAAGGAGATCGCCCTTCCTGAATGACCTGGATGGCCACGTGAGCGGCCTGGCCGGGACCATGCCCGTGCAGGTGGACACCGTTGTCTCCACGGGATGCCCGCAGGCGCTTGGGCGCGCGGACCGTGTTGTGTTGGATGACCTGGTCTGCCAAAGCGATGACACCCATGGGACAGCGGAAGTTGGTGCTCAGCGTGAAGGTCTGGGCCTGGTACCTCGTCGCAAAATCGAGGATGAACCGGGGGTCGGCTCCGCGCCACTGGTACACCGTCTGGTCGTCGTCCCCGATGGCCATGTAGCTGGTGCAGGATGAGGCCAGGAGATGCAGCATTTCACTCTGTGCAAGGTTGACATCCTGGAACTCATCGACGTGGACGAAGTCCCACCGACCTTTCATGGCGTCACTTAGGACGGGAAAGCGGGCCATCAGGAGCCAGGCCTCGACGATTGAATCGTCGAAGTCCATGCAGTCTGCTTCCCGCCGCAGGGCATCATGCCGGGCGTAGAGGTCCGCGTACAGTTCGATGCCACGGTCGGGTAGACCGATCAGCTGTTGGGCCCAGGTAGGGAGATCGCCCGGAACGTAAGGCAAGCGCAGGTGACCCTTCTGAACGGACATGTAGGTCTGAAAGTCGTCGTACTTGATGTTGTAGAAGGCGCTTTTGTCGTTGACATCTTCGCTGATCAATTGCTGGCGAGCTTCCTGAAACAGCTTTCGCGCGAAGCCGTCTTCACCACGCTGAATCCTGGTCAGCCCCAGTTGCTTGGCTTCTTGAAGAATGGTGTAGGCCAGGGCATGCAGGGTGGCCACCTTGACGCCAGTGGTTTCAGGGTGCCGTGCCAGCCGCTGCTCAATGGTGCGCGCAGCTTCTCTCGAAAAGGTGCAGGCCAGAATTCGCCTGGGGCGGACCTGCTGATGCCGCACCAAGTTCAAAATGCGCTCGACCATGGTGGTGGTCTTGCCTGACCCTGCCACGGCGAACACCAGGGCGTGTCCCACGGTGTGCTCGATGATCTGCCGCTGCTCAGCTGTGGGCTGCATGATGCCCCGGGATACTCAACGTGATGAACCTGACCATTGTGCCAAACACTCTTTCATTGCGCCCTGTACAGAAGCCTGACAGAGATGGGCGTGAGGAGATCATTCGGGCAGGGGAGACTGCTCTGGCGCTTCGTCAGTCGTCTCGGATACGTCTGGTCGGCTCAGGAGCCCGAGGGTCGGCATGGCCGTGTCCTGCTTGAACACGTGCAGGTAGACTTTAGTCACCGTCACCGGATTGTCACCGATCCACTGGGCAATGACTTCGAGGCGCTCCTTCCGTGCCGCCATGATGGAGACCAAGGTGTGTCGTAGATCGTGAACGCGCAGCTTGGGCAGCAGCGCGATGTCTTTCGTCTTCTCACCGTCTGCTTCGGCCCGGGCCAGGCGCGCCGGGCGCGCGTCAAGGCCACGAACTGCACGCAAGCTTCTCCCTGGGCAGCGGTGGCCGTGCGGGCGTACACGGCGGGCATGGTCTTCGGGTAGAGGAGAAACACGCGGTCGGCCTCCTGCCCCTTGGCCTTGTGGATGGTCGAGAACACGATGGGCGACTCCTCGTCGCTGAAGAATCCAGCCAGGAAGGTGCAGAGTTCTTCGACGTACCGCCCGCCATGCTCGTACACGTCGCGCGTCAGCACCTTCAGCGAAGTGAGCAGGTCCATCCGGAGCGCCACCTGCCTGTCGGCGTCGTTCTCCGTGGCGGCGTACCGCCGGATGCGGGCCTCCTCGGTGATCCGGTAGGCTTCCAGCGCCACTTCCCAGCCCTCCAGTCCCCGGGCGAACAGGTGACGGCTGATCTCCTGCAACTGCGTGCCGATGTCCATCCCCCGGACCACGACAGGGATGTTGCAGCGGATGAGGGTCAGGCACTGCCGTACCAGTGGAGCGGTGTAGCGGCAAATCACGAGGTCACCGGCCTTGACCCAGCGGGAGAGCCACGCTTCCTTGATGACGAACACCTGGCCTTCCGGCGCGCCCGGAGCCGCTTCGATCTCCGGGGCCAGGTGCTTCGCGAGGGCCACGTGCGACTTCGGGCAGCGGTAGGTGATCGACAGCGGCAGCACACTCGCGCCGGTCCGCTCCACGATCCGGCTCAGCGAATCGGTATCCGCCCCCGTGAAGCCGTAGGTGGCCTGCCGCTCGTCCCTGACGAACAGCCGCCGCCCGCCAGGCTTTACAGCCCGCAGCACCACTTCCAGCTGCACGGCGCTGAGGTCCTGCGCCTCGTCCACGAAGACGAAACCGTACTGCTGTACGGGCAGTTTCAGAACTGCCGGGAGGTAGAGCATGTCCTCAAAGCCGTAGATCTGGTGGGCCTTGAGCAGCTCCAGGCGGCGGCGCAGCATGTGCTGGACCTCCCGGTGACACTGCACCTCCAGGCCGTGGTCCTCAGGCGGCGCGAGGTTGTACTGCACGGCGAGCGCAGCGACCTCCTCTTCGAGCTTCGTGTCAGTGAGATTGGCCATGGCGAAGCGCAGCAGGTCTTGCAGGTACCGCTCGGCCACCCTCCAGTTGTGTTCAGCCACCACGAACTCCCCCCGCATCTGCTTGAGGCGTTCGCGTATGAGGTGCCGCGATTTGCGCCCCTCCGGCTCCCGGCTCTTCAGGATGGGGAAGCGGGCCAGGAGACTTCGCCTGCCCAGCGCGTGAACGGTATCGGCGCGAACATGCCCGGGCAGACGGGCCCGGAGTTCACCCGCCGTGTGTCTGTTGAAGGCCAGGAAGCAGGCGTCGAGGTCCCCCGGAAGGAGCCGGAGCCGGGCAATCTCGACCAGCGTGGTCGTCTTGCCCGCCCCAGCCGCCGCGCGGACCACACCGTCGCCGCTGCCACTCCGCACGAAGTCGAAGATGGCCTGCTGGTATCGGCTGGGACGGAAGACGGATGGCTTCATCGCGGGCATATCCAGGAGGAGTCAGGTCAGGATTCAGGGCCAAGAGAGGGGGCAGCAGAGTTGCCCCGCGACTCAAAGGCAGCGTCAATGGTCGGCTGGGTCAGGTGGATGAAGGCCTGGATCCGCTCGCAAAGGGTCTGCTTATCCCTCACGTCGTCCAGCGGAACGTTGATCCAGCGCGTTCCGCTGGCCCGTTCTCCACCGGTGACCAGCAAGGCTGGAAAGGCTTCGCGGGTCGCGTGGATCAGAGGTTTCCAGATGGAGGCCAACTGGCTTTTCTCGCCACTTCCCATCTTCAGTTCGTCGTGCAGGTGAAGGACCACCTTGTCGCCCGCCATCCCGAGTTCGTAATGCAGCTGGTTCGGCCATGCTGCATTCGCCAGACGCCGCCACTTCTTCTCGGCACCGATGTCAGCGGCCATGAAGTAGAAGCCGTCTGGCAGGTCTGGGTGCAGGGCGTCCACCATTGCGTCGAGGACGGCACCAGCCTCGCTCCGCGTCCTGGTCTGCGCAGCGGCGCGCTCCATCAGGGGCAGGGTCAGCGACACCAGGCGTTCGAGGGCCCGGCGGAGCGTCGCCACATCGGTCCCGTCCGGGAGCCAGACGCTCAGTTCCGTGGGCGTGACCTGCGTGCGCGCCGACCCGAAGGTCTGCTGAACCGGGAGGGCGAGCTGGGCCAGGGCCACCCTCACGAACGGTTTCTGCGCCGCGTATTCGGCGAAGGTGTCGCGCAGCGAGAGCTTCAGGAGTTCCACTCCAGCCTCGTCTTCCACCACCTCAGCGTGGTAGCGGACACTGCGACTGCCCCAGTCGTAGCTGTACAGGATCAGGTCTTCGCCCGCCGTGCTGGTCCCCACCCAGAAGCTGGGAATGGAATTCCTGTCCAGGTCCTTCCTGAGGTTCTGGATGGTGGTGAATGCATCGGAGGTCAGCTCAAAGGTTGGCGCTACCGTCACCTCTTCAGGCTGGCCGACCGGACCGTGCCAGATGTGCAGGAGGTCCTCGGCCAGCGCCTGACTGCGCTTCTGAATGACCGCCTCGTCCCAGTGCTCCTGGGTCTGGAAGACGGTGTTGAGGCGGAGCCTGCTCTGCTTCGCCAGCTCCGCCCGCTTGTTCGCGTAGGGACCGTTGGACAGCGCAGTGTTGAGCTTCTGTGTCGTCAGCGTGAGGTTGCCGAGGGTGTGCAGCAGGGTGTTGCGCCACGCGGCAGTGTCGAGGATGCCTTCTGGGGCGGTAGGCGCAGGCCAGAGGGACCACTTCTGCGGCAGGACATGTTCTACGCTCAGCGGCTCGGCGATCAGCAATTTTTCCTGCTTGCCCGTCGTCAGGTGGAGGTCGATGGCTTCCAGCAGCATCGCCACGCCGCGGGGGCGCACCTTCTTGTAGATCGGCAGGGTCAGCAGCGCCGAGCGCCACTCCTGATCCGTCGGCCAGCGGACACTGTCGCCCTCGCCCCGGGACAGGAAGGCGAGGACAAAGGTTCGTAGGTCCGTTTCCTCGGGAAGCCGCCGGAGTTCACGGAGCAATCGGACGAACAGCAGGTTGTAGTTCTTGCTGCCCAGGCCCAGGGCGAAGCGCCGCACCACATAGGATTCGAGATCGTTCAGCACCGTGTTCAGGCCAGCCTCATTCAGCCCAGCGTCGGTCAGCAGGTACAGGAGCAGGGGCGTCAAGGTGCTGATGTCCATCACCTTGAGGCGGCGGTACAACACCCCGAGGCGCGTGTCCGGCGAGGACTGGAGCAGACGTTGGTAGGCGCGGGCATAGCGCAGCAATTCCTTCAGTCCAGCCTCAGCGCTGGTGTCTGTCCCCAGGCTGCCCCACCAGCGTTTGAAGGCGTCGAAGATGACGGCGTCGGTGATGTCCTCTTCGAGCTTGACGGTCAGGAAGGCAGTCAGGAACCACGCCAGTTGTGGCCGAGTGATTCGGCCCCGCGACTCGTCCGTGCGCCACAGGCTGCCGTCCTCGTCGAACGGGGCCCAGTAGTGCTCAAACAGGGTGTGGACGTTCTCACCCCGGCGGGAGGCGTCGCTGAAAATGTGGTTGCGCACCAAGTCAGCGGGTTGCAGCGGCTCGCCGCGCGCATTCAGGGTCTCGAAAATGACCTGCGGATCGTCGTCGTCTTCAAGTTCGATGGTGACGACCTGCAGGTATCGGCGCAGAGCGGTGAAGAGGGCTTCGCCGCGCTGTGCAGGGTCTTCTTCCAGCCAGGTGCGCAGTTCCCCCAGGAAGTAGGTGTAGGCCGCCAGGGTGTTCGGCACGAACCGGAAGTCCTGTTGGGCCGCCCGCACCTCCTGCTCGATGGCCTCTTCCGACGCGTGGTCGAGGACACGCCGGAACCCTGGCTGATCGAACCTTGTGGGCCAGACCTTATAACGCTCCAGGTCGTGACTGAGGGAACCGTCATTGACCGTGACACGTTCGAGTTCGCGCTCCAGGGCGTGGATGCCCAGCTCCTTCGCCACGTCGCGGAAGGCTGCGAGAAACAGCTGGAAGGTGGTCAGCCGCTGCTGCCCATCAATGACGTCAAAGGCCTGCAACTCGCGCCCGAAAGTGCGGACGCCCGCCAGCACCACGGCCCCCAGGAAGTGGGGCTTGACGCGTCCACGGCGTTCGAGTTCAGCCTCGGCGCGGTGGCGGATGTCCCCCCACAATGGCTCCCACTGCTTTTCCTCCGTCCACACGTAGCGCCGCTGATAGAGGGGAATCACGTACCGCTGGGGACGCTCGAAGAGTTCCAGGACACCGCGCTTGTCAGGCCGCATGGCCTGAGCATACGGACACACAGGCACAGAAGTGGACCACTTTGCGGCAGGGCATCCGGGCCTCACCTCAGGACTCAGCGGCTTTGTCGTCCGGCCCTGGTTTCTCCTCTGCCTCCTTTCGCTTCCGCTTGCGAGGCTGCTCGGCCTGCGACGTCGAGGCGGACGACAACCGCAGGCGACCCACACGGGCCTGCAGCAAAGCGTCGAAATCATGCTCACCACTCTCCACCTGCGTCTCAGGGATGCCGATGACGCCCTGGTACACCAGGACTTCGTACTGTGAGGCCTTCTTCTGCTCGGCCAGCCAGGCGTAGAAGGCCGGGTCGGCAACAACGAGCTCGTCCTGAATGCTCATGACCCGCTTGCGACCGTCGCCACAGACCACTGTCTTTTTAAACTTGACCTTCCCGCGCTTCACGTCTATGACTCCAACCGCCTTGACCCGCCCCTCCAACAGACCAGCCTCAAAATTGGCCAGGATCAGGTGACATTCGTTGGAATCAACATGTTTCAAGAGCTCGCTGAATCGTTTGAATTCCCGCGGCTGTGGTGCACCCGACTTCGCTTGATCTGATCGACCGGGTTTGAGCCGCGGCGAGTTGGTCAGCTCTGGTGGCTTGGATTCCGTGGGCTTCTGCGGAGGGTCGTTGGAATCGGCCCGAGCGGGCTCATTTGGCCCGTTCTGGGCCGGTGGGTTGGGCTCAGGCTGTGGAGTCTCCTCAGGCTGAGTCTGCGGCGGTTCAGTGGGTCGCCCCTGGTCGCCGCCGGGATTGAGGTAGTCGTGCAGTTGGATGTCGTCGGCATGGAAAAGAGTCTCGTCTGATGTCATACCCTTCCATGCTGCGGTACGATTCAGAAAAATCGATTTTCTGAACGCCACGTTTCGGGGCTTCACCCGAGTCCAGGGACCCCGAGAAGTGGTGAAAGAACCGCGCTTCGCGCAGCTTCCTCACGGTCCTGAAACCGCTGGACCGTCCGCGCCTATGCAGTCCTCCTTCTGGTGGAAGCTGCCTCCCAGCCTCAGGTTCCTGCCTCGACCAGGGCCAGGACGCAGGTGGTCGGCATCCTGAGGCCTCCCCATTCCCCAGGGCTTCGGTCCCCAGGAAGCGTTCGGGGCCTTGCCTATTCCTCCTTCGCCTGAGTGCGCCCGCACGCTTCTGGACCAGGACTGGGACGACCTGAGGGACGAGGAGCAGGCTGAGGTGAATGCGGCCTTGGAAAGCTGGCCCCAAGAGGTGTGCCAACCGTCGAAGCGCGGGCTCCGGCGCTGGTGCTTCTCCTGGAAGAGGAGGCGTCCATCCGCCTCGAAACCCCTCACGCCCTTGTCCTTTCTGGCCTGATCCTGCCCGCAGTCGTGGCCCTATCGGAAGGGTCAGAAAATGCCGTGGACCGGGCGGCCTACCTGCTCACCTTCGGCCTGCTCGGACGGGTTGCGGAGGACCTCCGCATTCAGGAAGCCCTGACTTCTTTTGAGGGTTTGACGCCTCTGGAGCAGGTCACCCTGGCTGTGGCTACAGCGTGTAGGCAACGTATGGGAGGAAGGACGAACCTGGCCAAAATAGGGTGTGACAGCCAACACCCTGTTCGAGGCTCTTGAGGCCGTACATGACCGAGCCACCTTCCTCGCCTTCGTTCAACTGCTTATTGACGAGCGTGGACAGGCGAGCCAAATGGAAGCCAGTGGTCCGGAAGCCCATCGGTGGTCGGGGGCGCTCGATTGGCAGAACACCAGGATCGAAAGCTATCTCGATGGTGCTCTTCGGTGCGTCCAGGACAACGAAGGGCGCAATGATTTTCTTGCGGAACCCAGCTGGCGAGGCTTCGCAGAATTTCTCTACTGCGGAAAAATCTACGAGTAGCGGCTCCTCTTTGCCGACCCGCCGGAGGCTCAACTCGGCGTCCGCAGTGAGGAGGCCGTCACGGTCCTGCTCCGTCACCTCTGTACCGAGGTGGAGGGCGCGACGTTCCTGCTTTCGCACAACCACAGCCTGAGGAGTCTGGTGGGTCTTACGCGCACCGACGCGCTGAACCGGTTCTTGCTGGAAGGCGAGATCATCCATGGCATTCAGCGGGCGGCGGCGCTTGAGGAGGCAGATCTGGAGACGAACCTGACCCTTATGGTAGCCCTCCTGAGGCTGCGGCTTCCCGAATGTATCGCGCCCACAGAACGCGCCTTCACAGGGCTGGAAAAGGCGGTCCTTTGGACCATCGCCCGACATGGCGTGTGGCGCATAGGTGGCGGCCTGTTTGGCCACTCCATAGGCATGATTGCGGAGTACGGTTTCTTCCGGGAATCAGAGGAATTCACGGCATTTGTAGAAGCGTTGGATGCTCCGAAAGCGGGAACGACCAGGCATGAATTGCAGGGTTGGTATGGGGACGTTGGAATGGCTTCTGCCCCCTGACAGCAGCCTTCTTGACCCGTTCACCAGGACCACGGTGTGGTTGGGCAACCCACGAAGCAGGGTGGCCACAGCATGGGCCGGGCTCAAGTCAGGTCTTGGCGGTCAGCGCGTGCAGGAACACTTTTCTCTTCTAGCTGATTGAAGATGATGCCCTCTTCTTCTGTACGTCCGCGTTGCCCTCTCCAGGACCGTCCCCCTCTTCTTCACCATGTCCGGGTTGCCCTCGCCCACGTTACTTCTGCATGTCCCAGACCGCCACTTCGGGGCACTGCTGCTCTCTACCTTGAAATAAGTATCCGGCAGACCTGACTTGGGCCCACCGGATGCTGCGTGCTCCACCGCCTTCCGCTTACTTCCACCACTCCGCCAGAAGGATTTCCTGACGGAGTCGCGAGCCAATTCTTTCCGTCAAATTCCGTTGCCGCAAGGGATTGCTCACCGCCCAGATGGTGCCCGCAAAACCGCGGTCCCGAAACGTCCTGAGCTTGCGGTCAATCACGTCCGACGAGTAGGTCCCGTCGTCATACTCGATGGCCACTTCCTCACCTTCCAGGGTGGTGTACAGCGCGTCGGGCTCCTCGGATTTCAACCGTCCCCGGTACTCGGCTATCCACCTGTTTTTGTCTGGAGGAATGTTCAGCAGGTGCCGGGCACGACCTGTCCCTGCCCGGTGGGCCAGGCGGTGTTCGTCAAGGCGGGCCAGCTTCCGGCTGAGGGTCAGGAACACCACCCGCTGCTCACTTGTGCGTTGAGAGGGCGTGGTCCTGAGGAGCGCCTTGATCCCCCAGCTGCCCGGGAAATCCTCCGGCACCAGACCGTAGAAACGGAGCAGCTGGGCAGCGCTCATCACGCCGTCGCACTCCAGGCTCAGCAGCGCCTGCTCCATACGGTCGGAGCGGGACTGTTGCAGCGTGTGGAGCACTCGCTTAGGCAGTGCGAGGTACTGCTGGTCGTTTCGCCACGCCTCTCCACTGAGGTAGGGCCCAGCCGGGAGCGCAGTCGGGCTCCCCTCGATCTTGAAGACCTGAGTGTGGCCCGTGTCACCCGTATTCGGCAGCACGTGAATCACCTTCAGGAACGCCTTGTGCTTTTCAACCTGTGTCTGGCCCTTCCGAGGACTCGGCGTCAGGACGATGACGTTGAAGTTTCGGTAAAGTGCCGTGCTGTGCATCCGATCAGCGATGCGGCCAATGTGCTTGCTGCTGTATCCGTTGCCCATCAATTTGGCTCCTACCAGCGCCAGACCTGCGTCCGTTTCGACCTCCACAAATTGGCCAGGTAGGCTAAAATCGCTCAATAGAAGGGTCGGACCGTCTGGCCCTGGACATGACCACCCCAGGTGCGACAAGGCGAGGCGAAAATAGGCCCTGTCGACCTGACGGTTCAGGCTCACTGCGCCGCTGCTGTAGCCGTAGACCGCCTGGCGGCCATGGGCAAGGAGAACAATCAGGGGACCCATCGGTGTCGGTTTGACGCCCAGCACTTCCGCCCTCAGCATTTCCCAGATCCGCGCATTCGAGAGGTGTTGCAGGGCCTCAGCTTTCGTCCATGCGCCTGCATGCATATAGAGGTGGTCCAGCACCTCTTTTTCCTGATGCGTAAGGGGGAATTTAACGGGTTGCCGCCCCCGCTTGATCTGCGGCAGGTCGGTTGTCCCCGTCACCTCTGGCCCTCACGTCTCTCTGGTCCGTTGTCGCTCAGAAATTCAGCTTTGCTGCTCCAGAGCTGTGCCCTTTGGTAAATCGCATTCATGTCCCTCTCAGTCTGCACCTCACGTCAGAAAATCCATTTTTCTGCACGGACGTGATGCCACAACAGGGTTTTGCTACGCCCACCTCTCCATCAGACGGGAGGACGTAAAACGCGGCGTAGTCCTTGGGAGACCGCACCGGGTTTTGGTGCCTAATTGATTCGCGCGTAGCAAGACGCTTCTTGGTTGTCGGCCTCAGCGCTGATATAGACGTTGGGCATGGGAGACTGTAGCGGCCCGTAGAACGCGAAGCTGATCCTGCGACGGCCACTGGAGGCGTAGCGGTTGTTCTCGAGCGTGTAGGCGACTGTGCTCACGCCATTGGTCTTTTCGTGGCTGTAATACACGTTCGTCTGCGGCGCAAGTGTGATGGTTTGGGTCAGGGCCGGGCTGGTAAACGTCATCGTGCCGCTCCCGTCCAGCGTGAGGCTGCACTGCTGCGTGCTCCCCGCCGTAACGATGCCGTTGAAGGTGCCTTTGGTGCAGGCGTTGACGCCTGCAGGAATCACGCCGGTTTCGAGGGAATTGCCCATAGGGCAGCCTCCGAGTTGTGTCTGCGTGATGGTCGATGGACCGACGGGGACCGTCGACGGCGCGCCTGGGTTATTGGGGCCTGGCTGCACCGGTGGGATCGGACCACCGATGGTAAATGTGCTGCAGGACGTCAGGCCGAGGCCAGCAGCGAGGAGGAAAGCCGCACTTTTGTTCATACTGAACTTCACTTCTTGCAGGTAAGATCGAAGGTCAGGGAGCTGGGAGCGTCTTTGTCTCTCGACGGCAGCACCAGCTTCTGGAGGGGATTGTCCGTGCCGCCGTCCGCATCCGCAAGCTGGATCTCGATGGGCAAGGTTTCGGTCTTGCGGGCGTAGTCGTAATCGAGCTTGGTCTGCCCGAACGGGTTCTTGCTCGGGTCGTACACCTTACCCGATCTGGTGACGCCGATGATCTTTTGCAGGGCGATCACCTGGCCGATGTTCACCGAGTCGTCGGCCACGGCGGCCTGCATCTGGGTCGCCACGGTCCAGCCGGAACTGGTTTCTTGCGTGCCCATGACGCGCACGCGAAGCTTGCCTGAACAGCCATTCTCCCTGGCAGCCCGAGAGCTTGATGGCGGGTCCTGTTCCGCGCGGAAAGTCGTAGAGGCCCAGGGAGTTCGGGCGCAGAACGGTGACGCCCCGGGCCTTGAGGGCGTCTTGCGAGACGTAGGTCTTGCCGCCAATGGTTACGATTCCGTTCGCGTTGGTGGTCCCGTCAATCGTGACGGCCATGGCCCCATCCTAACTGCAGCTCCCTCGCCCACGGGCGAAGGGGCTCAGGCCGCTGATCCAGTACTTCGAAGTGATGCGGTTGCTGGATCACCGGTTCTGTCGCCTCTGCTGCGCACCTTTGCGGGTCCGCTCCGCTCGGGTGCTTCCACGCCTTTGTGTCACCGTTTTTCCCACTCGCTCTGCTCGGGTTGGCCCCTGATTTCATCACGGATCAACCGGAGTCCTCAGGACAGAGCGAGAAACAGGCCAGGCTCGGGCAGGGGTGGCGCAGGACCCCAAGCGGGTCTTCTGGCCGAATGGTTGTGTCTACCAGGTCCCAAGGCGCACCAGCTCACCACAACCGTATGATGCGGAAGGATCAAGAGAGGGGGTCACTCATGCTCGATGCCAGAATGCAGCTTCACCGCGAGTTCCTGTTGGCACACGCTCCAGGTCAGAAATTGTTCGTGACGCTTCACGTCTCGCCGGATGAGCAGGCCGTGCGGGCCCGGCCCAACCTGTCGGTGGTGTTTGTGGTGGACACCTCCGGTTCCATGCGCGAAGTGGTCACCGAGGTGACGGAACATACCGGGCAGACGACCTTTGTCGATGGTCAGCGTTACGAGGTCGTGCGGGGTGGCAAAAACAAGCTGGAACTGGTGACTGAAGCGCTGCGGGGCATCATCACTTCGGACCTCATTCATCCGGAAGACCGCCTGGCGCTGGTAAAGTTCGATGATCTCGCTGAAGTCCTCGTTCCCTTCACCGCCGCGGCGAACCGGGCGCAGCTGCTCAAGGCCACCGATAAGCTGGACTGGTATTCCGGTGGGACCCAGATGGGCGCAGGCATGAAAGCCGGGGTGGGGGTGCTGGAAACCGAATCGGGCAGCCGCCGGATGGTCCTGCTGACCGATGGCCAAGCCTTTGATTCGGTGGTGGTGCAGGAGCAGGCGGGCGTGCTCTCCGGAATGCAGGTGTCTGTCACCACCATCGGCGTGGGCGACGACGTCAATACCGAGTTGCTCACCGAGATTACCGACCGCACGCAGGGCCAACCGATTGACGTGGTGCCGGACAACCAGAACCCCCAACCCCCCGCCGTACGGGCCTCCGATCTGCCCGCCGCGTTGCTGGGGGATCTCAAGCAGGCGGCCAGCGAAGTGATCACCAATGTGGCCCTGACGGTGCGGGCCGTCAAGGACGTGGTGCTGGAGCGCGTGACCCGCGTGCAGCCCACCCAGACGGAAGTGACCAAAACGGACGGTCCGCTGCAACTCGGCAACGTGGAAGCCGGAACGGGGGCGACCTACGTTCTGGAATTCACGCTGCCAGAGCGTCCCGCCGCCCGGATGCGGCTGGCCCAGCTGGGCCTGACCTACGAGGTCCCCGGCGCGAGTTACCGGGGCGAGTTGCCGCCGCTCGACGTGGTGGTGGAATTTACCGGTGACGAGACGATGGCGGCGCGGGTCGACCCGGAAGTGATGCAGTGGGTGCAGCAACGCAACGTAGAAAGTCTGGTCGCGCAGGCGACCCGGGAAGCGCAGAGCAATCCCGAACAGGCAGCCAGGACGCTGGAACAAGCCCGGAGCATGACCCAGCGTCTGGGAAACGGCGCGATGACCCAGGTGCTCGACCGCGCCATAGGTGAACTGGGCAGCAGTAAGACCATCAGCCTCGGCACAGCCAAGACCATGCGGCTGGGCGCAAAAACGCAGACCCTCAAGGCGGGCAGTGGTGAGGGCGGCCTCCCGACGGACGAGGAAATTCGCAAGATGACCGGAGCGTAGGTCGGTGAACTGCCCAGTCTGCGGCGTTGCCGTTCAGCCCGGCGAAACGGTCTGCCACACCTGCGGCGCACCGCTGACCCCCTCAGGTCTGGTGGCCCTGCCCGTGGGAACGGCCCTACTGGGCGGCCAGTACACCCTCGGTCAGGTGCTCGGGCAGGGCGGTTTCGGCATCACCTACGCCGGTCAGGACACGCGGCTGGGCCTCAAGGTGGCGATCAAAGAACTGTTTCTGGACGGGTCCTCGCGGCGCGGCAAAACGGTGGTCGCGCCGGGCAACATCAGCAGTGCCGAGTATCAGACGACCAAAAAAGGCTTTCTGGACGAAGCGAAAGTGCTCGCCAGCTTCAACAGCGCCAGCATCGTGCGGGTGATGAACTACTTCGAGGAGAACAGCACCGCGTATCTGGTGATGGAATTCCTCGAAGGCAGCACCCTCGGCAGCCTGATCGAGAAACGCGGGCCGGTACCGCCCCACGTGGTGCTCGAGGTGGCCCGCTCGGTGGCGGAGACGCTGGAAGTTATTCATCAGCGTGGGCTGCTGCACCGCGATATCAAGCCGGACAACATCTTTTTTCACCAGACGGGCCGCATCGTGCTGATTGACTTCGGTTCGGTGCGGACTTTCGTCGCGGGCAAAACGCAGAGCCATACCCGGCTGG